>NZ_JBSFUY010000119.1:0-1019 GCF_053592055.1 Streptomyces sp. NPDC002817 | reverse complement strand
CACAAGACGATCGGAACGCTGTATCTGGTCACGTCGTTCGCGTTCTTCTGCATCGGTGGTCTGCTGGCGCTGTTCATGCGCGCCGAGCTGGCCCGCCCCGGTCTGCAGATCATGTCGAACGAGCAGTTCAACCAGGCGTTCACGATGCACGGCACGATCATGCTGCTGATGTTCGCGACGCCGCTGTTCGCCGGCTTCGCGAACTGGATCATGCCGCTGCAGATCGGCGCGCCGGACGTGGCCTTCCCCCGGCTGAACATGTTCGCCTACTGGCTGTACCTGTTCGGCTCGCTCATCGCGGTCGGTGGCTTCCTCACCCCGCAGGGCGCGGCCGACTTCGGCTGGTTCGCCTACAGCCCGCTGTCCGACGCGGTCCGCAGCCCGGGCATCGGCGCCGACCTGTGGATCATGGGTCTGGCCTTCTCCGGCTTCGGCACCATCCTCGGCTCGGTCAACTTCATCACCACGATCATCTGCATGCGCGCACCCGGCATGACCATGTTCCGCATGCCGATCTTCGTGTGGAACGTGCTGCTCACCGCGGTGCTGGTCCTGCTGGCCTTCCCGGTCCTCGCGGCCGCACTGTTCGCCCTGGAGGCGGACCGCAAGTTCGGTGCGCATGTCTTCGACTCCGCCAACGGCGGGGCCTTGCTATGGCAACACCTCTTCTGGTTCTTCGGCCATCCAGAGGTGTACATCATCGCCCTACCGTTCTTCGGAATCATTTCCGAAGTGATCCCGGTCTTCTCCCGTAAGCCGATGTTCGGCTACATGGGTCTGGTGGCCGCGACGATCTCGATCGCCGGTCTGTCCGTGACGGTGTGGGCCCACCACATGTACGTCACCGGCGGCGTGCTCCTGCCGTTCTTCTCCTTCATGACGTTCCTCATCGCCGTCCCGACAGGCGTGAAGTTCTTCAACTGGATCGGAACGATGTGGAAGGGCTCGTTGTCCTTCGAGACACCGATGCTCTGGGCCACCGGCTTCCTGATCACCTTCACCTTCGGTGGTCTGACCGG
>NZ_JBSFUY010000118.1:0-1101 GCF_053592055.1 Streptomyces sp. NPDC002817 | reverse complement strand
TAGGGCCTGTGTGAGGTTGTGATCAATCTGGGTTCTGGTCCCGTGCGGGGGCGGGTCCTGGTAGGACGCTGGGTGTGACACGTAGGCAACTCAGCGACGAGCAATGGGAGTTCATCGAGCCGTACCTGCCGATAGGCGAGTACGGTCCGTACCCCGAACGGCTGCGGGAGCAGTTCGAGGGGGTGATCTGGCGGTTTCGTACCAGCGCCCAGTGGCGCGAGATGCCGTCCGGGTTCGGACCGTGGCCCACGGTCTACGGCCGTTTCCGGGTCTGGCGGGACGCCGGTGTCTTTTCCGCTCTTCTGGAAGGCGTGATCGCGGAGGCCGCCCGCCGGGGACAGGTGGACTTATCCCTGGTCAGCGTGGACTCCACCACGGCCCGCGCTCACCACGACGCCGCCGGGATGCACATCGGCAAGGAGGTTATGGACGCCCTTGAGGAAGCCGCCGCCGAGCAGGAGCGGGCCCGGCAAAAGGGGGCGGCCCGCCAGAACAGAACGGACAGGACGGCAGGGACGGCCCCGAGCCAGAAGAGCGACGGCGTATCAGGCGACGGCGCAAGCTCCGCTTGAACCAGGCACTGCTCGGCAGATCCCGTGGTGGGCTGACGAGCAAGATTCACCTCGCTGCCGACCGCAAGTGCCGTCCGTTGTCGCTCGTGCTGACCGCAGGGCAGGCCGCCGACAGCCCGCAGTTCGTCCCCGTGTTGCAGAAGATCCGGGTCCGTCTGCCTGTCGGCCGTCCCCGGACCCGGCCCGGCGCTGTCGCCGCGGACAAGGCCTACTCGTCCCGCGCTCACCGCTCCTACCTGCGCAAACGCGGCATCAAGGCAGTCATCCCGGAGAAGAAGGACCAGGCCGCCAACCGGAAGAAGAAGGGCAGCAAGGGCGGCCGACCCACACGCCACGACGCCGATCTTTACAAGGAGCGGAACACCGTCGAGCGGCTCATCAACAAGATGAAGGCATGGCGCGGTATCGCGACTCGATACGACAAGACGCCCGAGAGCTACCTCGCCGGCCTCCACCTCCGTGCCTCGATGATCTGGATCAACGACCTGCTGAAGGCAACTGGCTGATCACAACGTCACACAGGCCCTAG
>NZ_JBSFUY010000117.1:0-1150 GCF_053592055.1 Streptomyces sp. NPDC002817 | reverse complement strand
CGGCGCGGCTTGCGGGGGCGTTGACGCCGGAGGTGGACGCGGTGCTGGCGCGGTATCCGCTACGGGATCTGGTGACCGTCTCGGAGGTGCTGCCGCTGCTGGTGGAGCGGGAGCGGGCGCTGTACGGGGCCTGGTACGAGTTCTTCCCGCGGTCCGAGGGCACGCCGGAGCGCCCGCACGGCACCTTCCGCACGGCCGCACGGCGGTTCGAGGCGATCGCGGCGATGGGGTTCGACGTCGTCTACCTGCCGCCCATCCACCCGATCGGCACGACCTTCCGCAAGGGCCCGAACAACACGCTGTCGGCCGCCGCGGAGGACGTGGGCGTGCCGTGGGCGATCGGCTCCCCGGAGGGCGGGCACGACGCGGTCCATCCGGATCTGGGCACGATCGAGGACTTCGACCGGTTCGTGTCCCAGGCCCGCAGGCACGATCTCGAGATCGCCCTGGACTTCGCGCTGCAATGCTCGCCCGACCACCCCTGGGTGCAGAAGCATCCCCAGTGGTTCCACCATCGCCCGGACGGCACCATCGCCTATGCGGAGAACCCGCCGAAGAAGTACCAGGACATCTACCCGATCGCCTTCGACGCCGACCTGGACGGCCTGATCGCCGAGACGCTGCGGGTCTTGCGGTTCTGGATGGACCACGGGGTGCGGATCTTCCGGGTCGACAACCCGCACACCAAGCCGGTCGTCTTCTGGCAGCGGGTGATCGCGGACATCAACACCACCGACCCGGACGTGATCTTCCTGGCCGAGGCGTTCACCCGCCCGGCCATGATGCACACCCTGGGCCAGATCGGCTTCCAGCAGTCCTACACCTACTTCACCTGGCGCAACACCAAGGAAGAACTCACCGAGTACCTCACCGAGCTGTCCGGTGAGGCGGCCGCCTACATGCGGCCCAACTTCTTCGCCAACACCCCCGACATCCTGCACGCCTACCTCCAGCACGGCGGCCGGCCCGCCTTCGAGATCCGCGCCGTCCTGGCCGCCACCCTCTCCCCCACCTGGGGTATCTACAGCGGCTACGAACTGTGCGAGAACACCCCCCTGCGCACCGGCAGCGAGGAATACCTCGACTCCGAGAAGTACCAACTCCGCCACCGCGACTGGGAAACCGCCGACAGCATCACCCCCCTGATCAC
>NZ_JBSFUY010000116.1:0-1165 GCF_053592055.1 Streptomyces sp. NPDC002817 | reverse complement strand
CATGGACGAGATGGGCAAGCTCCAGGAGGACCTGGACCACGCCAACGCCTGGGACCTGGACGCACCCGCTGATGCGGGCCGCCCCTCCTGGATCTCTACGACGCTCCGCGTCGTGTGGGTGGGGGTGCCGGGGTCCCTTGACCGGCACCCCCACCCGCCCTGCCCCGCCCGGCGGGTCCACGGAGCAGGGTGCGGGCCAGGTCGCCATCCCAGCCCGCCCCAGGGCAGCTACAGGACGGTGTAGGCGACGGGCGGATACACTGCCTCACCCTCGTCGTCGTCCTCGTCGCTGCCGTGCAGCCCGAACGCGTCCAGGAACACGGCCGGTTCGCGGTCGCCGATCAGCTCGGCCGCCTCGGACGCGGTGCACTCGTTGAGCGTGCAGTAGGCCAGGTGCCAGGCCCGGATGACCGTCTCGCCCTCCGCACCCTGCGCGGGCGAACGCAGGAACAACGTGCCGTACGACAGCGGCTGCGCCAGCCCGACCATCAGCAGAAACGCCATGTTGTCCAGGTACTTCTCCTCGGCGCCCACCAGGTCATCCGGGCACCCGTCGCCCTCCACAGTCAGCGGGAGCACCGCGCACAGCGGCTTCTCCTGGCCATCCATGGTCACGCCCAGCCGCACCACATGCTCACCCGGCGCCAGCTGGCCCATCAGACGGGCCAGCACCGCGTAAGCCTCCTCACGGGCCTCCGCGATCCGAGTCGGAGAAATCGGCTTCAGTTTTGCCATTTCTGGATTTCCTTCCAGGTGTTTGAGAGGACTTCATCCGGCGAGGTTGCCGCCTCACCGAACCCCTTAATTCTAGGACGCTTACAGGTTCACCGGAATAGGGCGACAGAGAGACTGTGGATGAAAATAGGTCAAGTTACTGTTCGTCACTTGAGGGCGAACATGGGGGACATGCCGCGTGAGCCCAGAATGCAGCCGACACCCGAAATGACGCACTACGAAGGCAGATTGAGGAACCGTCAGCCACAGGCTTTGAAGAAGAAAGAGAGGGCAGCATTACAGCCCAAAACACATCCACAGCTCAACTTTGACGCACGCCATCCGACTCTTAACAGGCGGGGCGCGAACATGCCGCCGGTTCATAGGGAGCACCCAGCCGCGGGTAACCGCCGCAACGCCGGAGGCGGCGATGAGCAGCGCCAACAGGGCC
>NZ_JBSFUY010000115.1:0-1184 GCF_053592055.1 Streptomyces sp. NPDC002817 | reverse complement strand
CGATGCCGAGTTCGCCGATGAGGATTTCTTCGGTGTGCTGGCCCAGGAGGGGTGGGGTGGTGATGTGGGTGGGGGAGTCGGAGAGTTTGAGGGGGTTGCCCACCGTGGTGAACCGCCCGCGTTCGGGGTGCTCGACCTCGACGACGATCTCGTTCGCCGCGAGGGAGGGGTCCTCGATGATCTCTTTGGTGGACAGGATCGGTCCGCACGGAATGTTGTGGTTGTTGAGGCGTTCCAGGACCTGCCACTTGGGCAGGGTCGAGGTCCATTCCTCGATCAGCTGGAACATCTTGGCGAGTTTCGGCAGCCGTGCCTCCGGACTCGCCCACTCCGGATCGTCGGCGAGTTCGGGGCGGCCGATCAGTTCGGCCAGTGGCTCCCAGCCGACGGGCTGGACGATGACGTAGACGTAGTCGTTGGGCCCGCCCGGCGCACATTTGACGGCCCAGCCGGGCTGCCCGCCGCCGGAGGCGTTTCCGGAGCGGGGGACCTCCTCGGCGAAGTCCTCGTTCGGGTATTCGGGGAGCGGGCCGTGTTCGAGGCGTTGCTGGTCGCGGAGTTTGACCCGGCACAGGTTCAGCACGGCGTGCTGCATGGCCACGTTCACCCGCTGCCCGCGCCCGGTCGCCTCCCGCTGGAACAGGGCCGCCAGGATCCCGGCCACCGCGTGGATACCGGTGCCCGAGTCACCGATCTGCGCGCCGGTCGCCATCGGCGGCCCGTCCGCGAACCCGGTGGTCGCCATCGACCCGCCCATCGCCTGCGCCACCACCTCATAGGCTTTGAAGCCGGTGTACGGCCCCTCCCCGAAACCCTTGATGGACGCGTACACGATCCTCGGGTTGATCTCCCGGATCCGCTCCCAGGTGAACCCCATCCGCTCCACCGCACCGGGCCCGAAGTTCTCCACCATCACATCCGAACGCCGGATCAGCTCGGTCAGCAGCTCCCTGCCCCGCTCGGACTTGGTGTTCAGCGTGACACTGCGCTTGTTGCAGTTGAGCATCGTGAAATACAACGAGTCCACACCCGGCACATCCCGCAACTGCCGCCGCGTGACGTCCCCGCCCGGCGCCTCCACCTTCACCACGTCCGCACCCAGCCACGCCAGCAACTGCGTCGCCGACGGACCCGACTGCACATGCGTCATATCCAGCACACGCACACCCTCAAGAGCCTTCGTC
>NZ_JBSFUY010000114.1:0-1214 GCF_053592055.1 Streptomyces sp. NPDC002817 | reverse complement strand
TGCTGGATTCCTCTTTCGGTGGGTATAGCTGCTGGTAGCGGGGCGATTGCGGGTACTCGGGGGCGGGTGCTGGGTCATGGTGCTGAAGGCACGGCCGGGCCGTGATGAGGGCGAGCAAGGGGTGGTCCACCGCCTGGCGTCGGCCAGAAAGGCACCGAAGGACGTGGTGGAGCGGTGCCGGATGGTGGAGCTGAGCTGGGACGGCTGGCTGGTCCCGCAGATCGCCGACGAGCTGAAGTGTGGTCAGAAGACGGTGCGTCGCTGGCTGCACCGCTTCAACCGCTGGGGGCTGGAGGGCCTGGAGGATCTGGGCGGGCAGGGCCGCAAGCGAAGGATCACCGAAGCCGAACGGTCGAGGATCGTCGGCTTGGTCAAGCAGACCCCGCCCGGCCGACTCGAGGTGCAGCCGTCGAACGAGATATGGGCCGCGGACGAGTCAGGGCCCTCGGAGTGGACCTTGGACACACTGGCTGCCGCAGCCCGGGACCTGGGCATCGAGGTCAGCCGCTCCCAAGTGCGCCGGATTCTGGTCGCGGAAGGGGTCCGCTGGCGGCGCACGCGATCCTGGACGCGCTCAAGAGATGCGGACTTCGAGGGAAAAGGACGCGGATCGTCGAGCTCTACACCAGCCCGCCCGCCGGCGCGACAGTGGTTTGCGCCGACGAACTCGGCCCGGTGATCCCCCGCGCTTTCCCACCGGCACCGGGCTGGTCACCGGACGGGCACCGCATCAAAAACGAGCTCGACTACTCCCGCGGGCCGGAGAAAACCTGGGTCTACGGCGCCTTACGCGTCCACGACGGTCAAGCAGTCACGATGACCGCCACGTCCCGCAACAGCGTCTTCTACCAGCAGTTTCTCCAGCTGGTCGAGGAGGCCAACCCCGCCGGGGACATCTACGTGATCACCGACAATCTGTCCTCGCACAACAGCGTGTCCACCCGCACCTGGCTCGAGGACCACCCACGCATCAAGCACGTCTTTATCCCGGTCGGCGCCTGCTGGCTCAACCTCCAAGAAGGCTGGTGGCGCATCTTCCGCAAGACCGCCCTGGCCGGACGCTCCTTCGGCGACCCGGGCCACATCACCCATGCCACCAACGTCGCCACCGACCAGCTCAACTCCCGTGCTCGGCCCTGGATCTGGGGCAGACCCGCACCACCCACCAGGCACTTACGCCACCGCTATGTGTACGTCCTTTGAGGAATCCAGCA
>NZ_JBSFUY010000113.1:0-1246 GCF_053592055.1 Streptomyces sp. NPDC002817 | reverse complement strand
TGGTATGCCCCGGTTCTAATGGAGTCGGGTTGCTGGACAATTGACGATCCAGCAGCCTTCGGAGGCCGTGATGCCCCGCAGCTATCCGCCCGAGTTCCGCCGCAAGGTCCTCGATCTCGTCGCATCCGGAAGGAAGGTCGCCGAGGTAGCCCAGCTCCTTGGCATCAGCGATCAGACGATCTACGTCTGGCGGCGCCAACACCTCATCGACACCGGACAGTTGCCCGGCACGAACAGCAGCGAGCTGTCCGAACTGGCTGCGGCCCGCAAGCGTATCGCCGAGCTGGAGGCCGAGTTGGCCATCCACCGGCGAGCTGCCGAACTGCTGGGTGAGGTGACGTCCCCAAAAGGCGGTTCGAAGCCATCCGCGTGATGGCCCGTGAACACCTGCCAGTGCAGCTGGCCTGCCGAGTGCTGCACGTTGCGGAGTCCGGTTACTACGCCTGGCGGGACCGGCCGCCATCGAACCGCCTGGTCAAGCACGCCTGGCTGACCGAGGCCATCGTGGGCATCCACGCCGCCTCCCGGGGCACCTACGGCTCCCGCCGGGTGCACGCCGAACTCGGCCTGGGCCTGCGCATCCATGTCAGCCACGGCACTGTTGAGCTGCTGATGCAGCGCGCCGGCCTGCACGGTCTGCCCGGCAACCGACGCCCCCGCGCCAAGCACGTGACCCCATCCGTCGCCGATCTGGTGGAGCGGAACTTCACTCGTCACGCCCGGGACCAGCTATGGGTCACGGACATCACCGAGCACCCCACCTTTGAGGGCAAGGTGTACTGCGCGGTCGTCCTGGACACGTTCTCGCGGCGTGTGGTGGGCTGGTCGATCGACGCCTCACCCACCGCGGCGCTGACCACCAACGCCCTGGCCATGGCCATCGGCAACCGTTCCCCGCGGCCGGGTGGCACCATCATCCACTCCGATCACGGAGTGCAGTTCGGGTCCTGGGCGTTCACCCAGCGCGCGAGGGCCTCCGGCCTGCTGCCCTCGATGGGCTCCATCGGGGACTGCGTGGACAACGCGATGATGGAGTCCTTCTGGGCCCGGGTCCAGGTCGAACTGCTCAACCGCAGACGGTGGCGGACCCGCCTGGAGCTGTCCACCGCGCTCTTCGAGTACCTGGAAATCTTCCATAACCGACAGCGCAGGCACTCCGCGCTGGGCATGCTCAGCCCGGTGGAGTACGAACTCCGCACCCCGCCAGTAGCCTGAAACCAAGCAACTCGACTCCACCCAACTCGGG
>NZ_JBSFUY010000112.1:0-1297 GCF_053592055.1 Streptomyces sp. NPDC002817 | reverse complement strand
GGGCCTTGACCCCTGAGGTTGGACACACGAGACACTGGATCCTGAGGATCTGAGAACGGACATCTCGTGGTCATGAAGAACTATCCGCCGCAGTTCAAGGCGGACGCGGTCGCGCTGTACCAGTCGCGGCCCGAGGCGACGATCCGGCAGATCGCTGCCGATCTGGGAATCAACCCCGAGACCTTGCGGAACTGGGTCCGGGCAGCCGGCGCGAGCCGGCCGCGGGGACGCCGGGCGGAGGTGCCGGCCGAGCCGCCGACACCGTTGGAGGCGGAGAACGCCGCTCTGCGCCAGAAGGTCCGCGAGCTGGAGGAGGAACGCGAGATCCTGCGCAAGGCGGCGAAGTATTTCGCCGGGGAGACGCGCTGGTGAACCGCTTCCAGTTCGTCGCCGACCACCACCGCCGCTACGGCGTGAAGCGGCTGTGCACCATCCTGGGCATCGCCCGCTCCAGCTTCTACTACTGGCGCCGGACCGCCGGGGACCGGGCCGTCCGTCAGGCAGCCGACGCTCGGCTCGCCGCTCGGATACGGACCGCGCACCGCGCGTCGGACGGCACCTACGGCGTCCCCAGGATCACCGCCGAACTCCGCGACGACGGCGAGCGAATCAACCACAAACGCATCGCGCGGGTGATGCGCAGCATCGGCCTGGCCGGAGTGCGGCTGCGTCGCAGACACCGCACCACGATCACGGACCCGGCCGCGGCGAAGGCCCCGGACCTGATCGGCCGCGACTTCACCGCGAGCGAGCCGAACACGAAGTACGTCGGCGACATCACCTATCTCCCGCTGGACGGCGGGAAGTTCCTGTACTTGGCCACCGTCATCGACCTCGCCTCACGCCGCCTGGCCGGCTGGGCGATCGCGGACCACATGCGCACCGACCTCGTCACCGAAGCCCTGGCCGCCGCCGAACGGACCCGCGGCAGCCTCGCCGGAGCGGTCATACACACCGACCACGGAGCCCAGTACACCAGCCGGGTCTTCGCCGACGCCTGCCGCCGGGCCGGCGTCCGCCAGTCCATGAGCGCGATCGGCTCGAGCGCGGACAACGCACTCGCCGAGTCCTTCAACGCGACCTTCAAACGCGAGACGCTCCAGGGCCGCAAGACCTGGTCCAGTGAACGCGAGGCCCGCCTCGACGCGTTCGGCTGGCTCAACCGCTACAACACCCGACGCCGTCACTCCCGCCTAGGACAACGCAGTCCCATCGCCTACGAGACGGCACTCGACACAACATCAACTACCCTGGCCCAAGCCGCATAGCCCGTGTCCAAGATTCCGGGTCAAGCCCC
>NZ_JBSFUY010000111.1:0-1346 GCF_053592055.1 Streptomyces sp. NPDC002817 | reverse complement strand
CTAGGCCGTGTTTTAGAACGGGGTGTCCCGCCACGGCTCGTGCCGTGATGATCCCGGTGTGGGGCGTGGGGATCTCTCGGATGAGCAGTGGGCAGTGCTGGAGCCGCTGTTGCCTGTCGCGCAGGTCGGCAGGCGGTCAGCATGTCGGCGGAGGCTGATCGACGGGATCCGCTGGCGGGTGCGGACTGGTGCCCCCTGGCGGGACCTGCCGGCGGAGTACGGGCCGTGGCAGACGGTCTATGGACTCTTCCGCCGCTGGCAGCGCACCGGTGTCTGGGGAACTGTGCTGACCGGGCTGCAGGCCAGAGCCGATGCCGCCGGGCTGATCACGTGGGAGGTGAATGTCGACTCCACGATCTGCCGAGCTCACCAGCATGCGGCTGGCGCCCGGCGGGACGGGCAGGACCAGAAGGAGCCGCCCGGCGGGGTGGGCAGCGAGCCGGACGACCATGCGCTCGGCCGGTCTCGGGGCGGCTGGACCACCAAGATCCACCTGGCATGCGAGCAGGACCAGCGGCCCTTGTCGTTGATGGTGACGGCAGGACAGCGGGGTGACAGTCCACAGTTCGTGGCGGTGCTGGAGGGCATCCGTGTGCCTCGGCTCGGGGCAGGACGTCCTCGCAGACGGCCGCTGCGGGTGCGGGGTGACAAGGCGTATTCCTCGCGCGCCAACCGCGCCTACTTACGTCGGCGCGGGATCCGCTGCACCATCCCGGAACCGGCCGACCAGGTCGGCCACCGCAAACGCCGGGGAAGCAGCGGCGGACGCCCTCCAGTCTTCGACCGCGCGGACTACAAGGCCCGGCACGCGGTCGAGTGCGGCATCGGGCGTCTCAAGCGCAATCGGGCGGTGGCCACCCGGTTCGACAAGCTCGCCGTCCGATTCGAGGCCACCGTCCACATAGCTGCGATCAACGAATGGCTGTGACCTGGCGGCGCTGTCCGCCTCGCATGCCATGCTGACGGCAATCCGGCAGCACGTCGGCACGAGAGAGAGAACAGACCGTGGCGGCAACCTACTACTGCGCCGACAGCGAGAACGGGCACCACATCGATGACCCGTCCGAGGACGCCCTGTTCGATCTGATCAGCGAACTCGACACCGCAGACAACACCTTCGTCATCATCCAGCCCGATGAGGACGACCCTGCCTGGTTCGCCTCCGTGGCCGTCTTGGACGAAGGCGGCTACGAGATTGTCCGCCGCGACAGCACACGACGCGAACACGAAGTCACCACCGATAACCGCATCGGCCTGATCGCCAACGACCTCATCATCTGGCTGGCCGCCCGCGACTTCCCCGGCCGACCAGCCCAGCAGACCAACTCCTTCTAAAACACGCCCTA
>NZ_JBSFUY010000110.1:0-1367 GCF_053592055.1 Streptomyces sp. NPDC002817 | reverse complement strand
TGACGGCGGTCATGACAATCGGTTCATCCAAGATTTTCGTGAAGCCGGTCATCAGGCCGTCGCGTTGGTGACTCTGGGTGTTCGACGGCTGGCGGCCACGAGCAGGACGCGCTTCCGCAGCAGCGGGAAGCCCGCACGTCCCGCCATCTGCCTCTTGATCGATTTCAGGTCCGTGACTCTGCCCTCGACGATGCCTGAGTTGAAGGGGCTGGTCAGCCCCTGGATAACCGCGTCGAGGTCGTTGCGGAGGTTGCGAGCGAAGCTGCGCATCATCGGCAGCTCGGCGTCTTCGGCTCTGTCAATCCAGCCGGGCAGTTTTCGGGCTCCGTCCAGCCGGTCCATGATCTTGGCGAACTCCCGCACGTGAGCGGCGGTGTCGGCCAATTCCGGGCATCGGTCGAGGAGTTGTTTGAGTCGGAGTGACTCTTCGCTGGTCAGGCCGTCGGGGTGACGGGTGAACCAGGTGGTGGCTTGGCGCACGGTCGGCGCTTCGGGCAGGCCGCTCAGGGGCGGGTCGGTGCCGCGCAGGGGTTCCAGCCAGCGGCGCACGCTGCGGGCACTGCCAAGGTAGCCGAGCTCGCGCAGTTCGCGGTGCAGGCGCCCGCTGTCGGTGCAGCCTTCGTTCCATCGCTGGTTGAGATAGGGCGCGTAGCGGGCGATCCCGTGGCGGCCGCGACGTGGAGGGTTGGTGATCATGTCGTCGGCGGTGGCGGCCTGGGCATAGCGGCGTACTGTCTTGCGGTCCAGGCCGAGTTGGACGGCGGTGCGGTCGATGCCGACGCCCTTGTCGTACAGAGCGTGGACCTCGGCGTGCCGACGCCGGGTTTGGGCCGCCTGTACTCCCTCCGCCTTGGCCGCCTCGACCGGGGCGGGCTGTGGCTCGTTCGGCGGGTCGAGGCAGCTGCGGTGTGCGCCGATGGCCTTCTCGACGGTGTCGCAGAGGTTCTTCCAGACATGCCACCGATCCGCGATCTGGATGGCGTCGGGGGCTGCCGCGGAGGCGGCCGAAGCGTAGGCGCCGGCACGGTCGCGGCAGATTGCCTCGATGCCCTCGCGGCCGGTGAGCCAGCGGGCGAAGGTGTCCGCTTCCCGGTCTTCCAGCAGGTCAACGGGTGCGCCGGTCTCGCAGTCGACCAACACACTGCCGTACACGTGGGAGCGTTTGAAGGCGAAATCGTCCACGCCGAGCACCCGTGGTGTCGGCGCGGCCGGATCAGGCGTCAGCATGACCAAGCGCAGCATGGTGGTCCTGCTCACCGGCGTGGGCAGCAGCGCCGCGAGCCTCGCACCCGGCAGGCCCGACAGCACGATGCCGATCGCCGCGAGCAGCCGGTGAAGAAGCGGCGTGCGCCGCTGGTATCGCTCCG
>NZ_JBSFUY010000109.1:0-1369 GCF_053592055.1 Streptomyces sp. NPDC002817 | reverse complement strand
GGTCTCAGTGGACGTTAAGTCCGATCTTCCTCGGTTCGTGATCGCTCGATCGTGGTACTGATCGCCGTGCAGGCCACCTGCTGGGCATGTCCATGCTGAGATGCAGGGCGTGAAGAGAGAGCCGTACCTCAGCGACTTATCGGACGAGCAGTGGGCGTTGATCGAGCCGATGATCACGGCCTGGAAGCAGGACCGGGTGGCCCGGTCGGCGACCGGAGATCCCGGGTCCTGCGACCTGCGGGAGGTCGTGAACGCGATCTTCTATCAGAACCGGACGGGCTGTCAGTGGCGTTATCTGCCCCACGACTTGCCGTCCTGGTCGGCGGTGTTCTACTACTTCGGCCTGTGGCGCCAGGACGGGCTCGACCAGCGGATTCAGGAGCTCCTGCGCTGCCAGGTACGGGAGAAGGCGAAGCGATTAGAGGACCCGTCCCTCGTGATCATCGACACCCAGTCCGTCCGCGCGGCCGCGGGTGTCCCGAAGACCACGACGGGACTGGACGCCAACAAGAAGGTCTCGGGCCGCAAGCGGGGGCTGGCGGTGGACGTTCTGGGGCTGATCATCGGCGTCGTGGTGCTGGCAGCCTCTGCCCACGACAACACGGCCGGCACCGCCCTGCTCGACCAGGTTGCCGACCGCTGCGGGAACCGGCTGGAGAAGGCCCTGGTGGACCAGGGCTTCAAGGACCAAGTCATCATCCGCGGCGCCCTATTGGACATCGACGTCGAGGTCGTCCGCCGCAACCCCGACGACCAGGTCAAAGGGTTCGTCCCGCAGCCGAAAAGGTGGATCGTGGAGCAGGTCAACGGCACGTTGATGCTGCACCGCCGCCTGGCCCGCGAGTACGACCACCGTACCGACACCTCCGCCTCGCGTGTCTACTGGGCCTCCATCGCGAACATGACCCGCCGCCTCACCGCACCGAGTCCGACCTGGCGCGACACCCTCGAGCTGGCCGCGTGAACATCACCGAGTTCCTGGCCAGCCTCCAGGCCCAGCACGACGAGACCGGGGACCGGGCCCGTGAACTACGCGACCAGATCGAGCACTTGACCACGGCCCTGACCGAGACCGAAGCGCGACTCGCGGAGCTGACCACCACCCAGAAGGTCATCGCCGAACTCGCACCGGCTGGAAACGAACCCGAACCGCCCGAGACGAACACCGCCTACCAGGCCATCGTGAACGCCTTCAACCAGCACCCCGACCAGGAGTTCCGGGCCCGTGAGCTGCACGAACTCCTCGGCATGCCCACCGACGAGGCATCGGTCAACGTCACCCGTGCTCGTCTCGGACGCCTCGTCCGCCAAGGCTTCCTCACCCAACCCGGACGAGGCCGCTACCAGAAACGGACTTAACGTCCACTCA
>NZ_JBSFUY010000108.1:0-1448 GCF_053592055.1 Streptomyces sp. NPDC002817 | reverse complement strand
TAATCGCAAAGTATATCGGGACTATTGGTGGCAATACGCAGAAAAGCGGCCAGCCATGATTAACGCCATCAAGGAGCTGGATCGTGTCCTGGTGGTAGCAAGGGTGAGCCGAACTGCCATGGCTACCATCGTGCCCACGGGGCAGGTACTAAACGAGAAGATCGTTCTCTTTGTCAGTGACCGTGTGGATGTAATGGCCCTACTGAACTCAAGCATTCACGTACTTTGGGCATGGAAATATTCAGCGACGCTGAAATCTGACCTTCAGTACACTCCGTCCGATTGCTTTGAAACATTTCCCATGCCGCAACATCTCCCTCTCTTGGAATCCCCCGGAAAGGACCTAAGTGAAACTCGCACCGCAGTCATGCGGAACCGCGAATACGGTCTTACGAAGCTATACAACCTGGTCAATGATCCGCAGGTTTCTGCTAGTGACGTAAATAAGCTCCGCGAGTGCCATAAAGTTATCGATGAGGCGGTGGCTGAAGCTTACGAATGGGGCGACCTTGACCTCGGTCATGGATTCCATGAAACCCGGAATGGTGTCCGGTTCACTGTCTCCCCAGTCGCACAAAATGAGATCCTAGACAGGCTTCTCGAGCTCAATCACACGCGATTTAATCAAGCAGCGGATACGGCAAGCCACGAACGACTGGGGCGATCACCCGTGCGCGACAATGAACGAGTTGTCGCACCTCACGGGGATACCCTGTTCTGAGGCACCCCCTCAGAACAGGGTATCCCCGTCGCGTACCGGAGTTAGATCCTGATCATGAAATGCCGATCCGATCACTTGGGGAGAATTTTTTGGTGAGTTAGTTCCATGCTGGGTATGGTTGAGCTCAAGGAGCCTGTCTAGGATTTCAATCTGAGCCGATGGTGCGACTGTGAATCGCGTACCCTGCCGATTTGGATAGAAATCGTGAGCGAGGTCGACGTCTTGCCAACTGTAGGACTCAAGTACAGCCTGGTCGATCTTCCGGTGATTTTCACGCAGAGACTCAATGTCGCTATCCTTCACTGCAGGGTCATGGACCATGTTGTATAGCTTTGTGAGCCCTACACTTCTGTCGATCATTACATCAAATCTCAGCCTGTCGAGAGTTTCTCCATTTCTTCGGAGTCCGGCAGTGGTGACAGGCCGAGGGAAGGTCTCGTAAACGTCAGACGGGGAGTAATTAAGATCCGCCTTCATCGTTGATGAATTACGCCATGCCCAAATCGAGTGGAAAGAACTCGAAAGTAGGGCAAGGTCGCTATCCTCGGCCGTAGCGAAGACTCCCAACTTGTGAGAGAGGACTTGGCGGCTAGGTACACGAGCTGGCATGACCGTTCGACTGACAAGCGCTACCACCAGGACACGATCCAAGGTGGAGATGGCACGGTAGAGATCCGTTGCAGGACGAGTGAACCGCCACCAGATCTCGCGCCGTTGACGGTTTTTG
>NZ_JBSFUY010000107.1:0-1611 GCF_053592055.1 Streptomyces sp. NPDC002817 | reverse complement strand
CTGAGTTGCCTACGTGTCACACCCAGCGTCCTACCAGGACCCGCCCCCGCACGGGACCAGAACCCAGATTGATCACAACCTCACACAGGCCCTAGTAGGGCTCCGTTAGGTCTTTCCGTCGGGCCTGATCAAGAGCATGTTGGGTGTGTGGACGCACATGAAGTGAACCGTGCTCGGGCGAAGTTGGCGTTATTCGTCGCTGATGTGTTCGCGTCGGTGCCGCGCAAGGATCAGCGGGCGAAGGGTGACTGCTATCTGCGGGGGCTGATGCTGGACGGGCGGCGCAAGTCGATCCAGCCGATGGCGGAACGGCTGCCGGATGGCAACGAGCAGAACCTGCAGCAGTTCGTGAACCAGTCGACCTGGGATCCGGTGCCGGTGCGGCGCCGGATTGCGGAGCGGATGGTGCCGAGAATCGGGCCGGACGCGTGGGCGGTCGATGACGTGTCGTTCCCCAAGGACGGGAAGATGTCGGTGGCGGTCGCGCGCCAGTACTGCGGGGCGCTGGGCAAGCGGGCCAATTGTCAGGTCGCGGTGAGCGTGCACGCGGTCTCCGATGCCGCGTCCTGTCCGCTGCAGTGGCGGTTGTTCGTGCCCCAGGAGTGGGCGGACGATGCCGGACGCCGGCAGAAGACCGGGATACCGCAGGACATCGGACACCGGGCGAAGTGGCGCCTGGCCCTGGACAGCATCGACGAGCTGGCCGGGTGGAATCTGGTGCCGCCGGTGGTGGTGGCCGATGCCGGCTACGGGCAGAACGCCGACTTCCGCGACGGCCTGGACGGCCGGGGCATCGGCTATGTCGTCGCCATCCGCTCGGATGTGAGCGTCCACCCGCACGATGCGCGGCCCACCGCCCCGGCCTGGTCCGGCAACGGCCCCAAGCCGCAGCCCCGCTACCGCGACAAGCCGTCCTGGGTGGCCGCGCTGGCGACCGGCCACGGGCGGCAGTCCTTCACCGAGGTGACCTGGCGGGAAGGCTCCCGCGGACCGATGCGCTCACACTTCCTGGCCCTGCGGGTGCGCCCGGCCGGCGTCCGGGCCCGCCGTCTGGCCCAGGCCGTCGCCATGGCCGAACACGGCCACTGGGACGGCGTCCTGCCCGAAGTGACGCTGCTGGCCGAATGGCCCGAAGGCGCCGAAACACCCACCGACTACTGGCTGTCCAACCTGCCCGCCGACACCCCGGTGGCCGAACTCGTCCGTCTGGCCAAGATCCGCTGGCGCATCGAGCACGACTACCGCGAACTCAAGCACGGCCTCGGCCTGGACCACTTCGAGGGACGTTCCTGGAACGGCTGGCATCACCACGTCACCCTGGTCACCGCCGCCCACGCATTCCTCACCGAACAGCGCCTGGCCCCAAAAGCCGATACAGCGGACTCACCCTCTACCAGATCCTCGACGTCATCCAGGACCTGCTGAACTGCTGGACCGGCACCTGCACCACCTGCCACCGGCCGCTGCCCAGCAGGACCACACCAAGATCCAGAACGACCTAACGGAGTCCTACTAGTGCTGGATTCCTCTTTCGGTGGGTATAGCTGCTGGTAGCGGGGCGATTGCGGGTACTCGGGGGCGGGTGCTGGGTCATGGTGCTGAAGGCACGGC
>NZ_JBSFUY010000106.1:0-1619 GCF_053592055.1 Streptomyces sp. NPDC002817 | reverse complement strand
AGCCCGCGCCCCGAGCCGGGTGCTGCCTCCCTGTATCAGGCGGTGCCGTTCCGGCAGGACACGTCGTACATGGCGATCGGTGAGCGGACGAACGCGAACGGGTCGAAGAAGTTCCGTGAGGCGATGCTGGAGGGCCGCTGGGACGACTGTGTGGAGATGGCCCGCGATCAGATCCGTGAGGGCGCGCACATGCTCGACCTGTGCGTGGACTATGTCGGCCGTGACGGTGTGGCCGACATGGAGGAGCTGGCGGGCCGGTTCGCGACCGCCTCGACGCTGCCGATCGTGCTGGATTCGACCGAAGTCCCTGTCATCAGGGCCGGCCTGGAGAAGATCGGTGGCCGTGCGGTCATCAACTCGGTCAACTACGAGGACGGGGACGGTCCCGAGTCCCGTTTCGCGAAGGTCACCGAGCTGGCGCAGGAGCATGGTGCCGCGCTGATCGCGTTGACCATCGATGAGGAGGGCCAGGCCCGCACTCCGGAGCACAAGGTCGCCATCGCCGAGCGGCTGATCGAGGATCTGACCGGGAAGTGGGGGATCCACGAGTCGGACATCCTGATCGACACCCTGACCTTCACCATCTGCACGGGTCAGGAGGAGTCCCGGGGCGACGGCATCGCCACCATCGAGGCGATCCGTGAACTCAAGCGTCGCCATCCGGATGTGCAGACGACGCTGGGTCTGTCGAACATTTCGTTCGGTCTGAACCCGGCGGCCCGGATCCTGCTCAACTCGGTTTTCCTGGACGAGTGCACGAAGGCGGGTCTGGACTCGGCGATCGTGCACGCGTCGAAGATCCTGCCGATCGCCCGGTTCAGCGAGGAGGAGGTGCAGACCGCCCTCGATCTCGTCTACGACCGGCGTGCGGAGGGCTATGACCCGCTGCAGAAGCTGATGGCCCTGTTCGAGGGCGCCACGGCGAAGTCGTTGAAGGCGGGCAAGGCCGAGGAACTGGCCGCTCTGCCGCTGGAGGAGCGTCTCAAGCGCCGCATCATCGACGGCGAGAAGAACGGTCTGGAGGCCGACCTCGACGAGGCCCTGCAGTCCCGTCCGGCTCTGGACATCGTCAACGAGATTCTTCTGGACGGTATGAAGGTCGTCGGCGAGCTGTTCGGCTCCGGGCAGATGCAGCTGCCGTTCGTGCTGCAGTCCGCCGAGGTCATGAAGACCGCCGTCGCCTATCTGGAACCGCACATGGAGAAGACGGACGACGACGGCAAGGGCACCATCGTGCTGGCGACCGTCCGCGGTGACGTGCACGACATCGGCAAGAACCTCGTCGACATCATCTTGTCCAACAACGGCTACAACGTGGTCAACCTGGGCATCAAGCAGCCGGTCTCCGCCATCCTGGAAGCCGCCGCGGAGCACCGCGCCGACGTCATCGGCATGTCCGGGCTCCTGGTCAAGTCCACGGTGATCATGAAGGAGAACCTGGAGGAGCTCAACCAGCGCGGGCTGGCGGCCGACTTCCCGGTCATCCTCGGCGGAGCCGCCCTCACCCGTGCGTATGTCGAACAGGACCTGCACGAGATCTACGAGGGCGAAGTCCGCTACGCCCGCGACGCCTTCGAGGGCCTGCGCCTGATGGACGCCCTGATCGGCGTCAAGCGCGG
>NZ_JBSFUY010000105.1:0-1782 GCF_053592055.1 Streptomyces sp. NPDC002817 | reverse complement strand
TTGCAAGACCACGGAGTTAGAGCGGATCCCCGGTTGTCAACGGGATCGAGGGTTTTCGGGGAAGCCCAGGTCATGGCAACGGGGCTCCTGGTAGAGCGAAGAAGCCGACCAAGGTCTTCCCGCTCGAAGGAGCCCCGTTGCCCGCTCAGTGTTCCACCGTCACGCTCACGTCGTCCATCACCGTCGCCGGCGGCGTCTTCGCTCCGGGACATCTCGGCGAGCTGACCCGGCAGTTACCCTTCGAACTTGTCGATGACGTGCTGGAACGCGTTGGCGGCGGCCAGTGCCGGGTGCGGCTGCTGCCCTCGAGGGTGGGCGTGTACTTCGTGCTGGCGCTGGCCCTGTTTCCGCAACTGGGGTACGTGCGCGTGTGGGACAAGCTCACCGCCGGGCTGCACGGGCTTCTTCGCAGGCGCCCTTCGGAGAAGGCGCTGCGGGAGGTTCGCCGACGGCTGGGCGTCGCGCCGCTCCGGTCGCTGTTCGAAACTCTGGCAGGTCCCGCGGCACAGCCGATCACACCCGGAGTGCGATACCGGTGCTGGCGCACGGTCGCCTTCGACGGGTGCAGCTCCACCAAGGCCCCTGACCGGCCGCGAGTCTGTGCCTGGCTGGGCAAGCACAAACACCGCTACGGCACTGACGGATATCCGATGCTGAAGATCATGGTGCTGTGCGAGACCGGGACCCGCGCGTTGCTCGGCGCGGTCTTCGGACCGACGCCGGAAAAGGAGACCGGCTATGCCGAGCAACTGCTGCCGCTGCTGGACGACAGCATGCTGCTGCTCAACGACCGGGGCTTCGACTCGGACGACTTCCTCGCGAAGGCCGCGGCCACCGGGGCACAGCTGTTGGTACGCCTCAAGGGAACCCGGACACCCGCCCGCTGGGCACTCCTGCCGGACGGGTCGTTCCTGACCAGGATCAACGGGACCCGGCTGAGGATCATCGACGCGCACATCACGGTGACGACCGCCAAAGGACTGCGCCTGGAAGGCCACTACCGGCTGGCCACCACCCTGACCGACCACCGCCGTTATCCCGCCGCCGAGCTCGTCGAGCTCTACCACGAGCGATGGGAGATCGAGTCGGCGTTCTACTCGCTCCGCCACACCCTGCAGCGCGGCCTGGTACTGCGCTCCCAGGACGCAACCGGGATCCAGCAGGAACTCTGGGCTCACCTGACCGTCTACCAGGCACTGCGCCGGGCGATGGCCGAGGCCGTCGAGACGCTCCCCGGCACGGATCCAGACCGCGCATCCTTCACCATCGCCCTGGAGACGGCCAAAGATCAGCTCATCGCCGCCGCCGACGTACTGCCCGACTCCGGACCCGGACGCATCACATCGGCACTGCTGCACGATCTGCTCCCGCCCCGCCGGGCCCGCGTCAACCCGCGCCGCGTCAAGTGCCCGATCTCCCGCTACGCCGCCCCGCCCGACCAGGCACAAGTCCAGGGCGCCTCCAGAATCACCAGCATCGATGTCATCGTGCACCTGTCAGCTGGCCCCGGCCCCGACGGACGCCGTGACCGCACCCTGCAACTCTTGCGAACCGATGCCCTCCGCACCTGGCGGGCATGTGAAATCGCCCGCGGCATCGGACTGGACGACGCCCAAGGACTACGCGCGGAACTGGGACGCTGGGTCCGCGAAGGAATCCTCCAACGCATTGGGCGCGGCCTCTACACCCTCGACCCCGAGTGGACCCCCCAGACCTCCACCAGCCCTTGCCTCCACCCCCGTTGACAACCGGGGATCCGCTCTAACTCCGTGGTCTTGGGGT
>NZ_JBSFUY010000104.1:0-1828 GCF_053592055.1 Streptomyces sp. NPDC002817 | reverse complement strand
CGTCACCCGTGCTCGTCTCGGACGCCTCGTCCGCCAAGGCTTCCTCACCCAACCCGGACGAGGCCGCTACCAGAAACGGACTTAACGTCCACTCAAGTCCGCCGGACAGCGGGCTCATGCGCCTGTGGTTTCGCGAGCTGCTTCTTGAAGGGCCACTTCACGCGGGGTCCACGCCGAACTGATCGCCGGTGGAGACGGTCCCAGCGGGGTTGCCGTTGACGGCGACCGAGCGTGCTCCGGATGCGGTCACCGAGCCCGGCCCGGGCTCGGGCCGTGATGAAGCCGGCACGGGGACGGCCGGGGCAGCGCGCTCCGGGTGGCCCGCAGAGCCGTCGGGAGCACTGCGTAGCCCGGTGTCACCGGTGGAGATGGGGCCCGTCGGGTGGCCCTTGACGGCGACGCTGCGCGGGCCAGACGCGGTGACCGGGCCGTCGGACAGGGGCGGGATGTCTTCACGTCCTGCCGGACGCTGGAGTGTGTCCTCTTCTCGGCGGTCCGCAATGATCAGCGCGGCTCCTGGACTCCGGGGCCCAGGTGCCGGGTTACGCCTACTGGCCACCGCCGTAGCAGATGACGTCAGCAGGCCCGCGGACCAGGGCGAGGCGTATCGGCAGGTGGCGTCGGTAACGCCGCCTGCCCCCTGTGGTGGTGAAGGCCGCCTACGGCGAGCTGCGGGACAGCGGATAACGTGCAGGCATGGCGATGGCGGGGAAGCGACGGGTCCTGTACCGGCAGGGCAGCGGATTCTGGCGGATGACGGCGAAGTGGGTTCTGGTCTTCGGGGCCCTGTACCTGCTGGATGGCGGGCTGCTCCGGTCGTGGGGCGACGCTTTGGTCTGGCCGATGATCGGGATCCTGCTGTGGGTGCCGTTCGGAATCGGCGTCGCCTGGTACCCGAAGAAGGACCAGCTGGTCGCGCTGACGGCGCGTGAACTGCGTGTACGGCGCAAGCGGCTGCCGATGGAGAAGGTGAACCTGCTGCACGTGGCACGGCTGTGGCTGGAGGGGCGGTCGACCGCGGACGACCAGCCAGTGCTGGAATGGACACGGTTCGACCGAGTGGTGTGGGTGCCGCTGCAGGACGGCCGGGCGTTCGGCGTGGAGTTTCGCGACCCGGCCGCGTTCGCCAAGGTTTTCGGCGCTTTCGCGGTCGCGGCGTGCGGCGGGCCCGACATCGTCCGTGCGCGGGCCGCAGCGGCAACCTACCCGGAGCCGCGCCCGATGCGGCCCCGCCCCACCGACGACAGAGGCTCCTGGACAGACCTCCTGGACATCTTCAACTGACAGCCGGAAACACACGGAAAGGGGCAGGGCAGCGGCAACGGTCCGTCAGCGGCGCGGGTGGACAGGGCCAGCGTTCTCGACCAGCTCCCCCAGGAGACGCTTCGCACAAACACCTCCTGCTACTCGCCGAACTTACCTGCACCCCCGAGTGTGCGCCTGACCTGGACAGGAAGTCGCCCGCGCTCTCAACGGCCGGTCGGCCGCCGCCGGAACCGCAACCGCTTCACACAACCACTCACGAAAGTGGCCCCCTCCCTTTTCCGCGACCATCCCTACGCCCTCGGACAGGGGCGGACCCAGTTCTCACCACGTGCTGGCGGCCGAGGCCGCGGCCACAAGGACGCCGAGTTGTGCGGCGAAGCCATCGCCGAACACGGGCATGCCGAACCCCGGTTCGTCGAGGTAGCCCAGAGTGAGCTGCCCCGAGTTTCGTAGAGTGGTCGGACTGTCCCGAGTTGGGTGGAGTCGAGTTGCTTGGTTTCAGGCTACTGGCGGGGTGCGGAGTTCGTACTCCACCGGGCTGAGCATGCCCAGCGCGGAGTGC
>NZ_JBSFUY010000103.1:0-1867 GCF_053592055.1 Streptomyces sp. NPDC002817 | reverse complement strand
AAAAACGCAACCGGCACCGACGCCGCCCCCGCAAACGACCACCCCACAGGAACACCAACCACCAACCGCCCATCCACCACCACCACATCACCGAAGCTGTGCCACAACCCCACCACCCGGTCCCCGACACCCAGACCCTCAACGGCGGCGCCTACCTCCAGCACCACACCCGCGCCCTCGCTGCCGAGGCCCTTCTGGCCGGGGACCATGCCGAGGGCGACGAGCGCGTCCCGGAAGTTCACGCCGGTGGCGTGCACTTCGACCCTCACCTGGTGGGGTTCCAGCGGCCGCGTGGCCGCGTCGGAGGGGACGATGCCCAGCGCCGCCAGGGTGTCGCCGCCCGTGGCGATGAGTTGCCAGCCTGGCTCGACAGGCAGCGCGAGACCGTTGTCGACACCCGTTGGCCGGAGCCTTGGGACGAGGAGTCCGTTGTCCCGGACCGCGATCTGGGGCTCACCGGAATCGATGGCGGCCGCGAGGCCCTGGCCGCCGTTGGTGCCGGCGTCCTCGACATCAACGACGGTCACCCGCCCTGGGTGTTCGTTCTGGGTGGACCTCAGCAGCCCCCACGCGGGAGCGTGCGAGAGATCCGTCCTGAAGGCATCCGCGACGGCGACCGCCGAGCGAGTCACGACCACCAGCCGGGACGTCCGCCAGCGTTCGTCGTCCAGCCAGTCCTGAAGGACGGTGAGGAGTGCGGTCAGCCCACCATGCGGCTCCCCGCCCTGCGCGAACGGTACGACGACCGCGTCGGGCACGGCCCGGCCGGCGGCGACGGCGTCACCCAGCGCGGTCCATCCGGGCAGTACCTCCGCACGGCTGGCGAGCCCCAGGTCGGTGGCGCCGAGCACGACCCAGTCGCCGTCGGCGGTGGTGTCCGCCGGGCTCAGCTGTATCCAGTCGAGGCGGTGGAGTGCGTCGTCGTCCTGGCGTTGGCCGAGCGCCTGTCGTGAGACCGGTCGCATCACGATCTCGTCGGCCGAGGCGACCGGCGCGCCGGTCGGGTCCGCCACGGTCAGTGACACCGAGTCATTCGCCCCACGCCGCACACGCACTCGCAGCGACGAGGCTCCGACGGCGTGCAAGGACACCTCGTTCCACACGAACGGCAGGTGTGTCCGTGTGCCGTCCCCGCTGAGCATTGCCGTCTGGAGCGCCGCGTCGAGGAGCGCGGGGTGCACACCGAACCGGGCGGCACTGAGCTGATGGTCCTGCGCCAGCGCCACCTCGGCGAACACCTCGTCGTCCCGACGCCATGCGGCGCGCAGTCCGCGGAAGGCGGGGCCGTATCCGTATCCGGCGCTCGCGATCTCGGCATAGAAGTCCTCGACGGCCAGCCGTTCGGCACCGGCCGGCGGCCAGAGCTGGAAGTCGGCGTCGGCGACGGGTTCGGTCGCGGGAGCGAGGATTCCGACGGCGTGCCGGGTCCACTCTGTCGCGACATCGTCGTCCTGCGGCGAGGAGTAGATGTCGAGCGCACGCCGCCCTTCGGCATCCGCCTCCCGGACCCGCACCTGTACGACGACTCCGGCTTCCTCGGGCATGAACAGCGGCCGCTCCAGGGCCAGTTCGATGAGTCTGCCGCAGTCGACCTCCGAGCCGGCGTGCAGGGCCATCTCCACGAACGCCGCTCCGGGCAGGAGCACGGAACCGAACACAGCATGATCGGCGAGCCAGTGGTGAGTGCCGAGAGTGAGTCGCCCCGACAGCACCACCTGATCCTCGTCCGCGAGCCGCACGGTGTCATCGAGCAGCGGATGCGTCGAAGTGGCGCCCTCCAGCCAGTAGCGCTGTCGCTGGAAGGCGTATGTGGGCAGATCCACCGCCCGCGCGCCTGTGCCCTCGAACACAGGAGACCAGTCCACGT
>NZ_JBSFUY010000102.1:0-2002 GCF_053592055.1 Streptomyces sp. NPDC002817 | reverse complement strand
TGGACCGGATCGCCGGCGAGATCCGTGAGGCTCTGGACGGCATCACGCCTCGTACTGGTGAGATCCCGTTCATCTCCAGTGTCACTGGGGAGGTGCTGGACACGGCCGGGCTGGATCCGGAGTACTGGGTGAGCAACCTGCGTCGGACGGTGCGTTTCCAGGACGCGATCGGCACCGCGCTGGAGCGGGGCGACCGTGTCTTCACCGAAATCAGCCCGCACCCCGTGCTGACAGTGGGCGTCGAGGACACTGCGGGGGACGTGGCGGTGTCCGTGACGGGCACGTTGCGGCGAGGCGAGGGCGGACCGCGCCGACTGCTCGCAGCTTTGGCCGATGCGTTCGTACGCGGTGTGCCGGTCAACTGGGCGTCTCTCTTCTCCGAGGAACGCCCTGCGCCCGTAGACCTGCCGACCTATGCCTTCCAGCGGCGACGGTTCTGGCTGGAAACGGGGCCGGTGCCAAGTGACCTCACCGCGACCGGGCTCGGCTCGACCGACCACCCTCTGCTCGCGGCCGCCGTGCGGCTGGCCGGCAGTGACGAGATCGTGCTCTCCGGGCTGCTGCGCCCTGCCACGCAGACGTGGCTCGCCGACCACCTGGTCCAGGGCTCACCGGTGCTGCCCGCCGCGGCTGTCGTGGACCTGGCGTTCAGTGCGGGCCGGCAGGTGGGCCTGGACTGCCTGGTGGAGCTGACCCTGCGGGAGCCCCTTGTACTGCCCGAGCAGGGCGAAGTTGTGATCCAGGTACGTGTGGGTGAAGCTGAGCCTGACGGGCACCGAAAGGTGACTCTGCACTCCTCCACCGAGGACGACGACTGGACCCTGCACGCCGAGGGCGCCTTGGCGCAGGCTCCCGTCGCCGATGACGTCTTCGACTGGCGACAGTGGCCGCCGGCCGGATCCGAGCCGCTGGACCTGGCGGACTTCTACGAGAACGCCGCTATGACCGGGTACGGCTACGGCCCTGCCTTCCGTGGGCTGCGCCGGGCGTGGCGCCGCGGTGACGAAGTCTTCGCCGACGTAGCCCTCCCCGATGAGCGGCAGGCCGAGGCGGCCGGCTACTGCGTGCATCCTGCCCTGCTCGATGCCGCTCTGCAGAGCGGGCTCGTGCGAGGCACCGAGGAAGTCCGGTTGCCGTTCGTCTGGAGCGAGGTGTCTTTGGCGGCGGTCGGCACCTCAACACTGCGCGTCCGGGTGCGCGGCGCGGGGGACGATGCCGTGTCGCTGGTGGCAGCGGACCCCGAGGGACGTCCCGTGTTCACAGCCGCGAAAGTGGCATCACGCCCTGTGCCGGGCGACATTCTGCGTCGCGCCGGGACGTCGTCACTCTCCGACGCTTTGTACGCGTTGGACTGGATCCCCCTACAGACCGCGGCGGGGGGCGTTGCGCCCGCCCCGAACCTGACGGTGCTCGACCTCGCGTCCGCCCGCGAACTGGGCGAGCCGATGGACGCCGTGCACACCTTGCTCACTGACGTACTGCGCCGCGTGCAGAGCCTGCAGGCAGACGAGCGACTCGCCGTGGTGACGCGTTCCGCCATTGCCACCGGTCCCGGCGACACCGCCGACGACCTGGTCGGTGCACCCGTGTGGGGCCTGCTGCGCTCGGCACAGGCCGAGAACCCGGGACAGCTCTTCCTCCTCGACCTCGACGACTCTACCGACGCGCCGGACGTCGCCGTCGCGGCGGCCGTCGCCGCGGGAGAACCCCAGGCAGCCGTGCGCGACGGCGCCGTCCTCGTACCACGCCTGAAGAAGGCACCACGTACGACATGTGAAGAAGCCGGAGCCATTGACGAACCCCTGGCCGAGGGGCAGGTCCGCGTCAAGGTGCTGGCGGCCGGACTCAACTTCCGAGACGTGTTGCTCTCTCTGGACATGTATCCCGGCGGCGGCCCGATGGGTGCTGAGGCGGCGGGTGTGGTGGTTGAGGTGGGCCCTGGTGTGTCGGGTCTGGGTGTGGGTGATCGGGTGATGGGTCTGGTGTCGGGTGCGTTCGGTGA
>NZ_JBSFUY010000101.1:0-2429 GCF_053592055.1 Streptomyces sp. NPDC002817 | reverse complement strand
TCATCTTCTCGATGTCGAGACGGCGCACGGGCCAGGGGCCCTTGGTGATCTCGGAGCCGAGGAAGAAGTTGCGCCACACCGGCATGAGGGGGACCGTCGCCAGGTCTTGGTAGACGGTGGCGATGCCCTTGTCGAGGGCCTCGCGGGGAGTGGAGAAGCGCACCGGGGAGCCGTCGACGAGGAACTCGCCCTCGGTGTGCTGGTGCAGCCCGGAGATGATCTTGATGAGGGTGGACTTGCCGGCGCCGAGGACGCAGGTGACCTGGCTGGGGAAGACCTTCAGGTCGACGTTGCCGGTGACGAGCTTGGTGACCGCGAGGTTCACGCCTTGCAGGATGAGGAAGGACCGAGGGTGACGAGGAAGCTCGGCAGTCCGGTCTTCATCAGCAGCCAGCCGTTGAAGAACCCGATCGCCAGCGACACGATCAGCGCGGCGATGACGCTCGCCCAGACGTTCACGGTGAGTTGATACGTCAGCATGCTGGCGGTGAGCGCCGAGGTGATGACCGCGACGCCGGAGGAGAGGTCGAACTCGCCGCCGATCATGAGCAGCGCCACGGGCAGCGCCATGATTCCGATGGTGGACGACTGGTACAGGATGTTGGCCATCGAGCCGCCGTCGCGCACCGGCGGGGCGGAGATGAGGAAGAACACCCACACCGCGACGGCGCCGAGGAAGACGCCGATGTCGGGGCGGGCCAACAGGCGCAGGGCCAGGTGGCGTTGAGCGGTCCGGCCGTCGGTCTCCTTCGGGCCGGGGGCCGGCGGTGTGGTCACCGCCGGCTCGGCATGCTGGGTCACGCTTGTCACCGGGTGCCCTTCGCGGCGAACTCGGCGACGGCGTCGGCGTTGTCCTTGGTGATGAACGCCGGTCCGGTGAGGACGGGTGCGGTGCCGCCACCGCTGAAGTTGCCGTTGTTCTCGTAGAGCCACAGTGAGTCGACGGCGAGGTAGCCCTGGAGGTACGGCTGCTGGTCGACGGCGAACTCGACGGTGCCTTCCTGGACGGCCTTGACGAGGTCCTTGTTGAGGTCGAACGTGGCGATCTTGGCCTTGCTGCCGGCGTCGGACAGGGACTGCACCGCGGTCAGCGCGATGGGCGCGCCGAGGGTGACGACCTGGTCGACGGAGGAGTCGGCCGTGAGTTTGGCGGTGATGGTGGACTTCACGGACGGCATGTCGGTGCCGTTGACGTAGAGCGTGTCGGTCTTGCCGCTGAAGCCCTTCTTCAGGCCGGCGCAGCGGGCTTCCAGGGCGACCTGTCCCTGTTCCTGGATGACGCACAGGGCGTGCTTGGCGCCGAGTTGGTCGAGGCGTTCGCCGAAGGCCTGACCGGCGATGTTCTCGTCCTGCCCGAAGTACTCGAGCATGCCGAGGTCCTTCCAGTTGTCGACGCCGGAGTTGAAACCGACGACGGGGATGCCGGCCGCCTTGGCCTTGGCGATGACGTCCTTGAGGGCGTCGGGCTTGGCCGCGGTGAGGGCGATGCCGTCGACCTTCTGGTCGATGGCGTTCTGGACGAGGTTGGCCTGGGTTCCGGCACTGGGGTCGCTGGAGTAGACGAGCTTGATGTTGTCCTTGGCGGCGGCGGCCTGGGCGCCCTTGCGGACGAGGTCCCAGAAGGTGTCGCCGGGGGAGGCGTGGGTGACCATGGCCACGGTCATGCGCGGCGTATTGGCCTTGCCCGCGGAGGCCGCCGCGTCGCCTTCCTCGGACTTCTTGCCACCGGAACTGCTGGAGCAGCCGGTCGCGAACAGGGCGCCGACGAGAACCGTGGCGGTCAGAGTGGCGGCTCGGTGGTGTCTGTGCATGTCCCTTGCACCTCGCTGTGCTGATCAGGGTGGAAGTGGGATGTGGATCTTGGTGTGAGGGGGGTTCCGCCCGGCTGGAGAGACGGGCGAGCGGCTCGGGAGCGCCGTGTGCGGCGGAGCGGTGCTGTCTGCGGCAGCGGAGGGTGTGTGCCGCTTCTGGGGTGCTAGCGCGCGTTACTAGCGCGCTCTAGTCGCGTCGTACTATGAAACGCCCCACTGGTGATGTCAATAGGTTTGTCAGGACGTATCGACAAGGAGTCCTGACGGGAACCGGCGCGTGGCGCGGGCTCGTGGGCGCGGCCTCCAGGGCCTGCCCGGCGGATCTTGCCGGACAGGCCCCAGGACTCGAGGAGGCCTCGCGTCAGCCCTTCAGTGCTTCAGCGTGAACGTGAAGTCGCCGGAGAGCTTGCCGCTCAGCCGGACCGCTGACACGACTCTCCCCTCCGTGATCAGTCGCTCGACCTCGGCCCGCGAAAGGCCGCATCCCTCGGCGATCAGTCGCACCGGCCGGACAGGAATCCGCTGTCGGGGGAGACGACCCGGATCTTGTGCTCGGGCACTCCGGCGACCAGCGCGTACAGCGTGCGGTGGGCGTGCGGGGCCTGGGTGGTGGACCAC
>NZ_JBSFUY010000100.1:0-2509 GCF_053592055.1 Streptomyces sp. NPDC002817 | reverse complement strand
GAGGGCTGTTCTGCGGCCGAAGGTGGACGCGGCCTGGAATCTCCACGAACTCACCCGTGACCTCGACCTGACCGCGTTCGTGCTCTTCTCCTCGGCCGCCGGTATCTACGGCACCCCGGGGCAGGGCAACTACGCCGCCGCCAACGCCTTCTTGGACCAGTTGGCCCACTACCGGCGCACCCGTGGTCTGGCCGCGCAGTCCCTGGCGTGGGGGCTGTGGGCGCCCACCAGTGAGATGACCGGCGGACTCGACGGAAGCGGCATGGCCCGGCTGACGGGAGGCGGCATGCTGCCGGTCACCGCGGAGCAAGGGCTCGCGTTGCTCGACGCCGCCGCGGAGTCGGATCTGCCGCTGCTCGCACCAGTACGGCTCGACCTGGGCACCCTACGTGCCCGTGCGCAGGCCGGAGAACTGCCCCCGGTGGCCCGGGGACTGGTCCGAACCGTGGCGCATCGCACCGCTGCCCCGAGCGACGGCACGGGCTTGCACGAGCGTCTGTTGTCCCTGGCCCCGCCCGAACAGGAACGCACCCTGCTGGCCCTGGTCTGCGAGCACGCGGCCAAGGCGCTGACGCACACCTCGCCGGAGGCGATCGAACCGGAACGCTCCTTCCGGGAACTCGGATTCGACTCCTTGATCGCGGTCGAGCTGCGCAACCGCCTGGGCTCGGCGACCGGTCTCAGGCTGCCCGCCACAGCCGCCTTCGACCATCCCACTCCGGCCGCCCTGGCCGGTTGGCTGCTCGGCGAGCTGGTGGGGGCGCGCGCCGACGCCACCGCCCCCGGCGACTCCTCTTCCCGCACCCCCGCTGACGAACCCATTGCCATCATCGGCATGGCATGCCGCTACCCAGGGGGCGTGGAGTCCCCAGAGGATTTGTGGAGGCTGGTGGCTGACAGCACCGACGCGGTCACCGGTCTGCCCGTGGACCGTGGTTGGGATGTCGACAGCCTGTACGACCCCATCCCCGGCCGCCCGCACCGCAGCTATGTGCGTGCGGGTGGCTTCCTGAAGGACGCGACAGGCTTCGACGCCGGCCTGTTCGGAATCTCACCCCGCGAGGCTCTGGCGATGGACCCCCAGCAACGGCTCCTGCTGGAGACCTCGTGGGAGGCCCTGGAGCGCGCCGGGATCGCCCCGCTCTCGCTCAAGGGCACCCAGACCGGCGTCTTCGCGGGTGTGGCCGCCTCCGGGTACGCCTCCGACCCGCGCACGGTGCCCGAAGAGATCGAGGGATACCTGGTCACAGGCGTGTCGACGAGTGTGACCTCCGGTCGGGTCTCCTATACGCTCGGCCTGGAGGGGCCGGCCGTCACGGTGGACACCGCCTGCTCCTCGTCCCTGGTCGCGTTGCACCTGGCCGTACGCTCGCTGCGGGACGGCGAGAGCTCGCTCGCGCTCGCCGGCGGCTCGCACGTGATGGTCCTGCCCGACCCGTTCGTGGAGTTCAGCCGGCAGCGGGCGCTGGCAACCGACGGCCGCTGCAAGGCATTCGCCTCCACCGCCGACGGCCTCGGCCTCGCGGAGGGTGCCGGCGTTCTGGTCATCGAGCGGCTCTCCGACGCGTTACGCAACGGACATCCCGTGCTCGCGGTGATCCGCGGTTCGGCCGTCAACCAGGACGGGGCCTCCAACGGCCTCACCGCACCCAACGGACCCTCGCAACAGAGGGTCATCCGTCGCGCGCTGGCCGACGCCAAGCTCTCCACGGCCGAGGTCGACGCCGTCGAGGCGCACGGCACGGGCACCGAACTCGGCGACCCCATCGAGGCACAGGCACTGCTCGCGACCTACGGTGCCGACCGGGCCGCCGACCGCCCGCTGTGGCTGGGGTCGGTCAAGTCGAACATCGGGCACACCCAGACGGCCGCCGGCGTCGCGGGTGTGATCAAGACGGTGATGGCGCTGCGCAACGAACTGCTGCCTCGGACCCTGCACGTGGACGAGCCGTCCCCGCACGTCGACTGGGAGTCCGGCGCGGTGTCCCTGCTCACAGAAGCGGTGCCGTGGCGGAGCAACGGCCGCCCGCGACGGGCGGGCGTGTCGTCCTTCGGCATCAGCGGCACCAACGCCCACGTCATCCTCGAAGAAGCGCCGTCCGAGGCGGCCGGACCCGGGGAGTCGCCCTCGGCGCAGGACTGGTCGGCCGGTGCCGTTCCCTGGGTGCTCTACGGAAAATCCGCGGACGCACTGCGCGCACAGGCCGGGCGACTGGCCGCATACCTGGCTCACGACAGCGGTCCCGACGCCGCGGACACCGGACTCACCCTCGCCTCCGCACGAACCCCGCTGGATCACCGCGCCGTCGTGATCGGCGCGCGGAAGACCGAACTGGCTGACACGCTCGCCGCACTGATCGACGGCGTCTCCGCCCCGGGCCTCGTCCAAGGGCGCGCAGACCTCCGCGGCGGCACCGTGTTGGTGTTTCCGGGGCAGGGGGCGCAGTGGGTGGGGATGGGGGTTGAGTTGTGGGATGCGTTGCCGGTGTTCGGTGAGCGGATGGCGGAG
>NZ_JBSFUY010000099.1:0-2583 GCF_053592055.1 Streptomyces sp. NPDC002817 | reverse complement strand
ACGGGACCTCATCAGAGGTTCACTTGCGTTCACCCTTCAGCTCTCCCCCTTGGCCCTGTGCCTCGCAGCAGCCTGCGTGGCCTTGGAGCTTCGGTTACGAGGGCTTCGCACAGGTCCGTTACCGGTCCTGCACGCCTCGCCGGGGGCCCGCCATCTTGGTCACTTGGCGGGGAAGACCTCCTTCCTCTGGAATGTCTTCACTGGACCGGAGCGGCTTTCAGGCCGCACCCATTTCACCGTAGTAAAAGTCGCTGGCGTCAGGCTCGTTCTTGCTGTCCTCGAAGGACTTGCGAAGCTGCCGATACGCGGCAGCCAATCCCGCGGGCCCTACAACTTCCACGCCGCCTGGCGCCGCTGTCCACGCATTCCAGCCCCGGGCAGCTCGCCAGTACTGTTCTTCGGCCAGCGTCCGCCGTGTGGTCCAACGCACGGGTAAGAGGCCGCGTCGACGTAGACCCGCGGGCGGCAGTGCGAGGAGGTACTCGCCCTCCAAGCGCAGTTGGTCGAGATGTACAGCATCGGACAGCAAGCAAGGCGTCATGTCAACGTCTTGGAGCACTAGATGGGCTGCGTTCACACCTTGTAAGGAAGCGATGCGCACTCCCGAGTCGCAGCCATCCAAGGACCCCTCTTCCAAAACTTCTGCAGACCCCTCGACCTCGGCCCGGTTGGTAAACGGAGTCGCTCGGATCGTGACGATCAAGGGATACGCGAGGACTGCATCGCTGAGGTCCACGGTGGCATACCGCAATCGCAAGCTCGCTCTTGCGGCCCATTCCGTCCGTATGCACCACATCCTTCTGGTCGCCGCCTCGATGACGACAGGAGCGGCGAATATCACCCCAGACAGATCCACTGCCTCTTCGCACACCAAGGGCCCCAACCGCGACGCGCTCTCGAACCTCGCCCTGTCAAACCAGGCACAGCCAACGAATCGGGCGCCCTGAAAGTCGACGCTTCCCGAGAACTGCACACCGTCGAACGCAGCGTTACCGAAATAGGTGCGCCGGAATCTGACGTGCCCCGAAAAGCGTGCGCCGTCAAATCGAACGTCGTCAGTGAACCATGCTTCGCCAAACCACACGCTTCTCTCGAACACCGCTTCGCGGAACTGACCCCCACAGAAACGCGCCCGTTCAAACGAGGCGTCCCCCTTGAACTCTGATCCCACGAACCGCGCGGTCCCCAGGAAGACGGCCTGCTCAAAGCCGACCTCGTTCCCGAAGTACACGCCGTTGAAGTCGGCGTCGCCGACGAACCGCGCCTCGTCGAAACGGGCTGTACCGAGGATGGCTTGCCCGGTGTCGGGATCCCGCACGGCATCAAGGAGCACGCCGAGGAGGTCTTCGGTGATGGAGGTGCCCCGGTGATCAAGATTGCTCCCGGGACCCAACTGCGCGAGGTAGGAGGCAAGCTGACTGTCGGTCAGGTGCTCCAGGCATTCGTCGTGCGGATCGACACGGCGACCGCGGCAACCGACAAGGGCGTCCGTCGAGTCGGAGCGGTATCGGCAGTACGGCCAGGGCGGCGCGGCCACGGGAAGCTGATGCGTCACATCAGAAGGGGACGGCCAGACGCGGGCAAGAGTTCCGGGCATTCCTCGGCTGGGTCGTCCGCTCCCGGGAATCCTTGCGTCGCCCGGCCCACGGCCACAAGCATGATCCGCCGGCGGCCCTTGGCGAGACACCGTCGGCAATGACGGAGACGAGCACGGACGGCGATGGCACTCGACAACTCGTTGCGACAGTGACACGAAGCTGCCGAGCCAGTCTCTTGGGCGCGTCCTCCTCTTCCAAGCGTTGGCCTGCCATCAGGACTGCGCCGGCCCGACGACTACTAGACGTCCGTCCGGCTGTCGCCGAGGACGTCAGAGGCCGCCGCACGGAGGCCCTTCACGGCCTGGTACAGCAGGTCCTCCCGCTCGGCGGCGAGCGCGGTGTTCGTGGCCTTGCGGGAGGTGTCACCCGCGTGGGCGTCGCGCGCCATGCGCCGGATGACATCGGCGAGGTCGTCGGCCGCGTGGACCACACGGTAGAGCGCCTCCACCACGGACGGCGGACCTTCGAGGATGACGAACTCGGCAGCGCGGTGGACGCCGCGGACATGGGTGGCGAAGCGCTCCATCTTCTCGTCGACGTCCCGCAGGTCCGGCCGGTCTGCCGACAGCGCGTCGCGCACGGCATCCAGGGCGACATCACGGTCGTACACGGCGCCCAGGTAGTTCGCGTAGGCGTCCCGGCGGTGCTGGCGGCGCCACTGACCGAACTGCGACCGCGCCGCCGCACGTCCTGTGACCATCGCGGATCCGAGGGTGGCGAGTGAACCCACGGCGGCGCCGAGCAGTGCGGTGAGTCCAGCGTCCATGGGGTCATTCTGCCTGCGGCCGGGCCTTAGACGGTGTCCTACGTGGCGATCGCTCGTTGGTTCGTCTATGGGGCGGGGTACGTGGAGTTGGATTGTTCCGGACGGCTTGTGGGAGCTTGCCAGGCCGTTGATTCCGCAGGACCGAGTGCGGCCGCAGGGCGGCGGGACCCAGAACACGCCTGATGAGACGCTGTTCGCGGCGATCATCTACGTGCTGGT
>NZ_JBSFUY010000098.1:0-2619 GCF_053592055.1 Streptomyces sp. NPDC002817 | reverse complement strand
TGACGGCGGCCGTGGCAAAGTCCAGATGTGCGGCCAGCCGAGTCCAGGCTGATGGCCACCGGAATTCCAGGTGGATGGCCGTCTGACCAGTGGTGTTCCTGATCACTTCCTTAACTGGAGGAGACCCCTCCGACCGTTTGCTGGTGTTTGCACGCATCAGCTACCGGCCGGAGAGGTCCTGTGACGAAGTCTGACACGGAGATTATGGAAATCCTTGAGGCGTACGACCTGACGGGGACGGTCTGGTCGGCGGCGGCCCTGGCGGGGCACGACCCGAAGACGGTCAAGCGGTATGTCGAGGCCCGCGACGGCGGGCGCAATCCCTATGAGCGAGAGCCGCGGCCGAAGATGATCGACGCGTTCCTGGAGAAGGTCGAGGAGTGGGTCGAGCAGTCGAAGGCGACGATCCGCGCCGATGTGGTCCACGAGAAGCTCGTGAAGATGGGCTACCGGGGCAGCGCGCGCTCGACGAGACGGGCGGTGAACGCGGCGAAACTGGCGTGGAAGGCGGGCAAGCGCCGGACGTACCGGCCGTGGATTCCCGAGCCGGGCCGGTGGCTGCAGTTCGACTGGGGCGAGGGGCCGCGCATCGCGGGGCGTCGGACATGGCTGTTCTGCGCATGGCTGTCCTGGTCGCGGTTCCGGGTGGTGATCCCGGTCTGGGACTGCACGTTGGGCACGCTGGTGGCCTGCCTGGACACCACGCTCAGGCGGATCGGCGGGGCGCCGACGTATGTGCTGACCGACAACGCGAAGACGGTCACCGTCGAGCACATCGCCGGGATCCCGGTACGTCATCCGCAGATGGTCGCCGCGGGCCGGCATTACGGCTGCCAGGTGGTCAGTTGCGTGCCCTACGACCCCGAATCGAAAGGCGGCGCGGAGGCCACGGTCCGGATCGCGAAGGCCGACCTGGTGCCCACCAACGCGAACCTGCTGTCCGCCTACGACACCTTCGCCGAGCTCGCCGATGCCTGCCTGACCTGGTGCGATGCGGTGAACTCGCGCCGTCACCGGGCGACCGGGCAGATACCCGCGAGCCGTCTGGACGTCGAACGCACCACGCTGCATGTCCTGCCCATCGAACCGCTCGCGCTCGCACTGGGCGAGGAGAGGCTGGTCGGCTCGGACCGCACGATCAGCTTCAACGCGGTGCGCTACTCGACCCCGCCGGGCTATACCGGTGCCAAGGTGTGGTGCCGGGTGGTCGGCGAGGAACTCTCCATCACCGCCCGCACCAACTCCGGTGATCTGTCGGAGATTTGGCGCCACCAGCTTTCCACCCCGGGTGTTCCGCAGATCATCGATGAGCACTACCCCGACCATCCCGACGGCCGCAGCATCCACCAGCCGAGGCTGCGGCCCCGCTCGGAGGCGGAGATCGCGTTCGTGGGCATCGGCCCCGGAGCCGGGCGCTGGCTCAAGGAGGCCGGACCCGCCGGCGCGGTCCGTATCCGCGCCAAGATGGCCCGCGCGGTCGAGCTGGCCACCGTCCTGGGCAACGACCACGTCGACCAGGCCCTCGGCCTTGCGGCCACGGCCGGGCGCTTCGCCGACGACGACCTGCTCTCGATCCTGGGACACATCGCCGACAGCAAGCCCGCCGGCGAGGTCGTCCGCGCGGACGAGTCCCACTCCGTCCAGAACGGAACCATCGGCTGGCAGGCCCTGGGCCGCTGAGCCAACATGCCGCCCACCACCGCATTCTGACTGCACATCACCCAAGAGAACGGCACCTCCATGTCTTTTCCCAGCCCGCCCGCGATCCCCGAGGAACTCGACAAGCTCATGCGCCGCATGCGCCTGCCCTATATGCGCAAAGCGGCCCCCGACGTGCTGGCCACCGCCCGAGCCCAACGCTGGGACCCCGCCGAGGTGTTGCGGCTGCTGATAGCCGAGGAGGTCACCGGCCGGGACGCGGCCACCCGGCGTCTTCGCCGCCACTCGGCGAACTTCCCCACCGGCAAGACCCTGGGCTCCTGGCGGGCCGAGGACTCCACGATCCCCGAACCCACCCAGAACTCCCTGATCACGCTGGAGTGGATCGGCCGCGCCGAGAATCTGGTGATCGCCGGCCCTTCGGGGACGGGCAAGAGCCACTTCACCGAGGGCCTGGCCCAGGCCGCGATCGAGAACGACCTGCGGGTGTCCTGGTTCACCCTGGAGACGCTCAGTGCCGCGATCGGGAAGTCGAAGGTCGACGGGTCCACCGCACGGACCGTCGCCCGGATCTGCCGCGCGGACCTCATCGTCATCGACGACATCGGCCTGCTGCCGGTCGGGGAAGACGCCGCCGAGGCGTTCTACCGCATCATCGACGCCGCCTACGAACGCCGGTCCATCGCGGTGACCAGCAACATCCACCCCTCAGGCTTCGACACGATCATGCCGAAGACTCTCGCGGGCGCAAGCACCGACCGCCTCATGCACCACGCTCACCTCGTGACCACCACCGGCGACTCACACCGCCTCGCCGAGGCCCTCGCCGGGAAGGGAGTAGTCCCCTTGAACTGACCCCCACCCCCAGGAACACCACTGGCCACACACCTGGGTTTCTGATGGCCACCAGCCTGGACACCCAACGGCCACCCGCCTGGGCATCTCAATGACCGTTGACAT
>NZ_JBSFUY010000097.1:0-2632 GCF_053592055.1 Streptomyces sp. NPDC002817 | reverse complement strand
AGGAAGGCCCGAGAAGCAAAGGCCGCTGGGGCGAAAGCCCAGGGGAAAGGGCGGACGACGGCACCTCAGCCGCCGCCTATAACCCGGCGGATACCAGCCAGTTGGCTGGGCGCGAAAGCGAGCTGACGCGGGGCTGGTGGACCTTTGAAGATGCCAACGCAATGAGACCGAAAGTCAGGAGACCGGAGTGGACGCGGAGGTGGTTGACGTGACCGTCGTGACCGTCGCGACGGAATCTGAGGCAGCCGACGTGACAATGGCCCTGAGCGACGCCGAGCAATGGCGCAGTACCGACTGGGCCAAAGCGGAGGCGGACGTCCGGCGACTGAGGCAGCGGATCTTCAAGGCGGCACGTGAAGAAGACCCGAAGAGGGTCAGAAATCTGCAGAAGTTGATGCTGAGGTCACGAAGCAACACGATCGTTTCGATCCGCCGAGTGACACAGCTCAGCGCCGGACGCCGCACCCCCGGAGTCGACGGGGCGGTCGTGGTCGAGGAACGGCAACGAGGACAACTCCTGCGGGAGCTGACCGCGGAGCCGCGGTTCAGGCCACTGCCGGTGCGGCGGGTGCACATCCCGAAGGCGAACGGCAAGAAGCGACCACTGGGCATCCCCACGATCCGGGACCGAGTGGAGCAGGCCAGGGTGAAGAACGCCCTGGAGCCGGAATGGGAGGCACGTTTTGAAGGGCGAAGTTACGGCTTCAGGCCCGGACGAGGGTGCCATGACGCGATTGGCGCGATATTCCAGACACTCGCCCGCAAGGGCGCCAAGAAGGTCTGGGTCCTGGACGCTGACCTGTCCAGCGCGTTCGACCGCATCGACCATGACCGCTTGCTGGATGCCATTGGCGACTTCCCGGCCTGCCGGGAGATCAGAGGATGGCTGAAGGCCGGGGTAATGGAGAACGGCAGGTTCGCCCCCACCGAGGAGGGAACGCCGCAGGGCGGGGTGATCAGCCCCCTGCTGCTCAACATTGCACTCCATGGCATGGAAATCGCTGCTGGATACGATCCGAGCCTCACGCAACTACAGAGGTCTCGGAGAAACATCCCGACGCTGGTCCGCTACGCCGACGACTTCGTCGTCATGTGCGCAACGGAGGCTGAAGCATGGCAGATCAAGGAGAAGCTCATCGACTGGCTGATGCCGAGAGGGCTGACCTTCAACGACGAGAAGACCCATGTGGTCCACGCGTCGGAGGGTTTCGACTTCCTCGGATTCAACGTCAGTAGGTACGACGAGAAGCTCCTGATCAAGCCCAGCAAGGCAGCGGTGCAGAAGGTCAAGAGGGAGATCACTGGCCGATGCGAGCGCATGGCAGCGGCCAGAACAACGGATCTGATCCGCAATGTGAACCCCCTGATCAAAGGTTGGGCCACCTACTACCGAAGCGCCGTATCCAGCGAGACGTTCAACAAACTGGATTGGTGGCTGTACAAGCGGGCGTACAGGTGGGCAAAGAGACGGCACGCTCAGAAGTCGCGCAGCTGGGTCAAGAGCGCGTACTTCGGCCGCTTCAACCCAACCCGGCAGGACAACTGGGTCTTCGGCGACAAGGAGACCGGTGCCTTTATGGGCAAGTTCGGATGGACGAACATCCAACGCCACGTGATGGTGAAGGGTGCAGCGTCCAAGGACGACCCGGAACTGGCGGAGTACTGGCGGGAACGAACGCGTAAGCGGAAACACCCGCAGGCAGACGGCAAGTTCGCCGTCAATCTCGCAGCCAGGCAGAAGGGACTCTGTCCGCTGTGCGGACTTGACCTGATCGATGGAGCGACGTACGAACCTGCCTCAGTCCGCGACTGGGCCAACTGGTTCCACGCCAGCTACCGGACGATTCACAAGCATCATCTGACCTACCGCTCACGCGGCGGGTCAGATCAGGCGTCCAACCAAGCCCTGGTCCACTCCGACTGTCATCGGAGGCATCACGCGTCCCATGACTACGGCCAAGCGCAGAATCAAGTGCTGCCCGAGGGGTCTGCTTGAGCCGTGTGCCGCGACGAGTGGCACGCACGGTTCTGAGGGGGGCCTCGTCCCGAGAGGGGCGGGGCCTACCCGACAGATGCGGCGTCACGACACCAAACGGCCCCGCGCCGAGCGCTCGCTGCTTTCCGTCTACTGGGCTGTTTCGGGCTATGGCCTACGTGCTTCCCGCGCCTTTGGCTGGCTGCTCGGGTCCATGGCCGCGACCGTGCTCGTGATGATGCTGTGGGGCGTACCAAAGGATGCTGTGAAAGCCGAGAGCAGTGGCCGGCTGATAGGCCAGAGCACCTCGATGACGAACGATACGACCACTCCCGTCAATCCCGACGGGCCGCTCGGTCAGCGTCTGACGTCTCAGCGATTCGAGAAGTCCATGCGCGTGGTAATCAATTCGGTGGTGTTCCGGTCATCGAGCCAGGAACTGACCACCGTTGGAACGTACGCCGAGATGCTGTCCCGTCTTGTCGAACCCGCAATGCTCGGCCTGGCGGCTCTCGCCGCCCGTGGCCGCGTCAAGCGGTGACACTCTTTTGGGTGATGCCCCACGGGGCTTGACCCGGAATCTTGGACACGGGCTATGCGGCTTGGGCCAGGGTAGTTGATGTTGTGTCGAGTGCCGTCTCGTAGGCGATGGGACTG
>NZ_JBSFUY010000096.1:0-2769 GCF_053592055.1 Streptomyces sp. NPDC002817 | reverse complement strand
CGCATCCCACAACTCAACCCCCATCCCCACCCACTGCGCCCCCTGCCCCGGAAACACCAACACGGGGCTTTGTGGCAAGTCAGCGATGCCAGTGACGGCACGAGTCGAGGGGTGTTCGAGGGCGCTGATCAGCTCAGTGCGCTCGTCGGCGACGACTACCGCGCGGTGCGGCAGCCGCATGCGTGTGGAGGCCAATGACACTGCCACTCCGGCCGGTTGGGTATCGGGGCTTTCTGTCAGGAAGTCCCGGAGTCGCTTCGCCTGCGCCTCCAAAGCCTCCGCCGAGGCGCCCGACACCACGAACGGCAGCGTCCGGCGTCCGCTCCGGGAAGGCGCCGCGTCTTCCGATGGCATTCCCGAGTCGGGCGCCTGCTCGAGGATGACGTGGGCGTTGGTGCCGCTGATCCCGAACGACGACACACCCGCCCGCCGCGGACGCTCCCCCGCCTCCCACGGCCGCAACTCGGTCAGCAACGACACCGCACCCGACGACCAGTCCACATGCGGCGACGGCGCATCCACATGCAACGTACGCGGCAACGTCTCATGCCGCATCGCCATCACCATCTTGATCACACCCGCCACACCCGCCGCCGCCTGCGAGTGGCCGATGTTGGACTTCACAGACCCCAGCCACAGCGGGCCTTGCTCCCCGCGGTTTTGCCCGTACGTGGCCAACAGTGCCTGGGCCTCGATCGGATCGCCCAGGGCCGTGCCCGTCCCGTGAGCCTCGACCGCGTCCACCTCGGACGGGCTCAGACGGGCGTCGGCCAGCGCCGCACGGACGACGGCCTCCTGGGACGGGCCGTTGGGTGCGGTGAGCCCATTAGAGGCGCCGTCCTGGTTGACCGCCGAACCCCGCACCACGGCCAGCACCCGATGTCCCTTGGCCAGCGCGTCCGACAGCCTCTCCAGAAGGACCACGCCCACGCCCTCCGCCCATGCCGTGCCGTCGGCAGCGGCCGCAAAGGGTTTGCAGCGCCCGTCGGCGGCCAGTGCCCGCTGGCGGCTGAACTCGACGAACTCGATGGGGATGGGCATGACGGTGACTCCGCCTGCGAGGGCCAGCGAACACTCGCCACTGCGCAGCGACCTCACCGCAAGGTGCAGAGCAACCAGGGACGAGGAGCAGGCGGTGTCGACTGTGAGGGCCGGACCTTCCAGGCCGAAGGAGTAGGCGACGCGGCCCGAGAGCACACTGCCGATGTTGCCGGTGAGCGAATACCCGTCCGTGCCCTCGCGAGCCTGCTGCATGCCGGCCAGGTAGCCGAAGTAGCCGGCGCCGACGAACACGCCGGTGGAGCTTCCTCGTAGGGACTCGGCGGGCATACCAGCGCGTTCGAACAGTTCCCAGGACGTCTCGAGGATCTGGCGCTGCTGTGGATCCATGGCAAGCGCCTCACGCGGCGAAATGCCGAACAGCCCGGCGTCGAACCGGTCGGCGTCGTGCAGGAAGCCGCCCTCGCGGGTATACGACGTCCCGGAGCGGTCGGGGTCAGGGTCGTACAGGCCGGTCAGGTCCCAGCCACGGTTGGTGGGGAAGCCGGTGATGGCGTCACGGCCGTTCTCGACGACGCCCCACAGATCCTCCGGGGAGGACACTCCACCGGGATAGCGGCAGGCCATGGCCACGATGGCGATGGGCTCCCGCGCCCCCTCTTCCGCGTCGCGCAGGCGGCGCCGGGTGTCGTGGAGTTCCGCGGCGACCTTCTTGAGATAGTCGACCAGTTTGTCGTCGCCGTTGCTCATGAAACGCCCAGCTCCTTCTCGACGAAGTCCAGGACCTCTTCGGCCGAAGCCTCCTGAAGCTTGTCGGCCGCGCGACCGTCGCCGTTCGGATCCCCTGCCTCGCGCCACCTGCGCAACAGCCGCTCGAGACGCACCGTGACCTGCTCGCGCTCGCCGGGGTCGTCGGGGATCCGCGCGAAGGCTTTCTCGAAACGGTCGAGTTGCTCGGTCAGGGCACCTTCGGCGGGATCCGCCGCGACGAGTTCGGCGCGCAGATAGTTCGCCAGCCGCTCGGGGGTCGGGTGGTCGAAGATCAGCGTCGCCGGGAGCCTGGACCCGGCAGCCCGGCTCAGGCGGTTGCGCAGTTCGACGGCGGCCAGTGAGTCGAAGCCGAGGGCCTTGAAAGTAACCTTGTCGTCCACCGTGTCGGGGGTGGAATGGCCAAGGACGGTGGCGGTATGCGTTCGGACCAGGTTCAGCAGGGCACGGTCGCGGTCGGCCTCCCCGAGCGCTGCGAGTCGTTCGCCCAGCGACACGGTCGTAGGGCCGTCTCCGTTGCTGCCGGTGGCGGCGCGGGCCATCACCCGTGTCCCGTCGCCACCGGCGAGGCCGTGCAGCACTACGGGTAGCGCGCCCTGGGCCGCCTGGTCTCGCAGAGCCTGCCGGTCGAACGCCGCCGGCACCATCACGGCCCCGTCGGCACCCAGAGCTCGGTCCATCAGTTCCAGGGCCCTGTCGCTGTCCAGGACGAGGACGCCGAGCCGCCGCAGTCGGCCCTCGTCCACTGCGGACAACCCCGAGGTCATCCCGCTTTCCTGGGCCCACTGTCCCCACGCCAGGGATACCGCCGGCAGACCCTCCGCGCGCCGATGTGCTGCCAGGGCGTCCAAGTAGGCGTTGGCGGCCGCGTAGTTGCCCTGTCCGGGGCTGCCCAGGACACCGGCGACCGAGGAGAAGAGCACGAACGCGGTCAGGTCGAGGTCACGGGTGAGTTCGTGGAGATTCCAGGCCGCGTCCACCTTCGGCCGCAGAACAGCCCTC
>NZ_JBSFUY010000095.1:0-2947 GCF_053592055.1 Streptomyces sp. NPDC002817 | reverse complement strand
CTCCAGTCGTCCAACCCCGCCGTCATCGCGTTCCTGCGCGAGTACGAGGACGACCTCGTCCTGTGCGTGCACAACTTCTCCCGCTTCGCACAGCCCACCGAACTCGATCTCCGTGCCTTCGACGGACGCCACCCCGTGGAACTCATCGGCGGGGTCCGTTTTCCCGCCATCGGTGAACTGCCGTACCTGCTGACGCTGGCAGGGCACGGCTTCTACTGGTTCCGGCTCTCCCGAGTCGCATCCCGCATCGGCCGCCGACCTTGAACGTCCGCCGGTGAAAGGAGGCGTCACCATGCCGAAGACCGCATTCCCCCACCCGGGCAGCACGACCGCCCCCGGGCCCATGACCTCGCTCGCCGGGCTGCTGCGCGAGTGGCTGCCCCGGCAGCGCTGGTTCGCGGGCAAGGACCGGCCCGTCACGGACCTCTCACTGCTGTCCATGACGGAGCTGTTCCCGGGCTGTCTGCACCTGCTGGTGCAGACAGGACACGCGCCCGTCCCCGCCCCCGGTGGCGGCACCGCCGCGACCGGCGACTGCTACCAGCTGCTGCTCGGCGTACGCAAGCATCTGTCGCCGCGTCTCGGCCGGGCCCTCATCGGGCGGGCGGAGGAAGGGCCGCTGGCCGGTCTGACGGTCTACGACGCGCTCCAGGACCCGCGGGTCGCGCAGCTGCTCCTGGAGCGGCTGCGGCACCCCGGCACGGCGGGCCCCCTGTGTTTCGAGGCCGACCCGTCCGCGTCCGTGCCCGCGGGGCTCGTGCCGCGGATGCTGGACGCCGAGCAGTCCAACTCCTCGCTGGTGTACGGGGACTCGTTCATCCTCAAGGTCTTCCGGCGTATCCAGCCCGGCGTCAACCCCGACCTGGAGGTGCCGGGCGCACTGGCCGGGCAGGGGTGCCGTCGGGTGCCCGCGCCGGTCGCCTGGTTCCGCACCACGCATCCGCAGGAGGCGACGCTCGGGGTGCTCCAGCCCTTCCTGCCCGATGCGTCCGACGGCTGGACACTGGCCCTGCGGGCCCTTGCCGCCGGCGACGACTTCACGGCGAAGGCCCACGAGCTGGGGCAGGCCACGGCGGAGGTGCACCTCGCGCTGGCCTCGGCCTTCCCGGCCCTGGCACACGCCGAGAACGGCCGGACGGCGGCCGCGATGACCGAGCGGCTCGGCGCCGCCGCGCACTGCGTACCGGCGCTCCAGCCGTACGTCCCGGCGTTGCAGACCGCGTTCGCCGCGCTCACCACCTGCGATCCCGGTCCGCCCGCCCAACGCATCCACGGCGATCTGCACCTGGGGCAGGTGCTGCGGGCCGGCCGCGAGTGGTTCGTGATCGACTTCGAGGGTGAGCCGTCCCGTCCCCTCGCCGAGCGCCGCAGCACCCACTCCCCCGTGCGGGACATCGCCGGCATGCTGCGCTCCTTCGACTACGCCGCCCGCCAGCGCCGCCCCTGGCGTCCGGAGTGGGCGCGCCGCTGCCGTGAGGCCTACTGCGCGGGGTACGCCTCGCTCGCCGGATGGGACCCGCGCAAGAAGCACGGCCTGCTGCGGGCCTACGAGACGGACCGCGCCGTGTACGAAGTCCTGTACGAGGCCCGGCACCGTCCCGACTGGCTGCCCGTGCCGATGGCGGCGATCGAACGTCTAGCCGTGAGAGGAGCCTGAAGCCATGGCACTGCGCGACACCACACCTCCCGAGGCCGGCGGTCCACTTCCCTGCCGTGCCGCACCTCCCCTGGACCCCGCCGACCGCACGCGGTTGCTGTCGGGCGCCCATCACGACCCGCACTCCGTGCTCGGCGCCCACCCGGCGCCGGGCGGGATCGCCTTCCGGACACTGCGTCCCTTCGCCCGCGCCGTGCACGTGGTCGTCGAGGGGGAACGCAGCAGACTCTCGTCCGAGGGCGACGGCCTCTTCTCCGGCGTCCTCCCGCTGGACGCGATTCCCCCGTACACGCTGCTGGTCTCCTACGAGGACGACGACGAGCAGGAGGTGCACGACCCGTACCGCTTCCTGCCCGCCCTCGGTGACGTCGACCTGCATCTCATCCGTGAGGGCCGGCACGAGGAGCTGTGGAAGGCGCTCGGTGCCGAGCCCATGAGCCACCAGGGCGTGGGGGGCACCCGCTTCACGGTGTGGGCGCCCAACGCGCAGGGCGTGCGGGTCGCCGGGGAGTTCACCTGCTGGGACGGGGCCGCGTTCCCGATGCGGTCCCTCGGCGCGTCCGGGGTGTGGGAGCTGTTCCTGCCGGGCATCGGCGAGGGCGCACGGTACAAGTTCGAGATCACGTCCCGCTCCGGCGACCGCTTCCTCAAGGCCGACCCGATGGCACGCCGTACCGAGGTACCGCCCGCGACGGCGTCCGTGGTGACGGCCTCCCACTACGAGTGGGGCGACCAGGGGTGGCTGGCGCGGCGCGGCGACGTGCCGGTGCACGAGGCTCCCTTCTCGGTGTACGAGGTCCATCTTCCTTCCTGGCGAAAGGGACTGACATACCGTCAACTCGCCGAACAGCTCCCGGCGTACGTCAAGGACCTCGGCTTCACCCACGTCGAACTCATGCCGGTCGCCGAGCACCCCTTCGGCGGCTCCTGGGGCTACCAGGTCACCGGCTTCTACGCGCCGACCTCACGGCTGGGCTCGCCGGACGACTTCCGGTATCTGGTCGACGCCCTGCACCGGGCCGGCCTCGGCGTGATCATGGACTGGGTTCCGGCTCATTTCCCCAAGGACGACTGGGCGTTGGGGCGGTTCGACGGAGAGCCGCTGTACGAGCCGGGAGACTGGCGGCGGGCCGAGCATCCGGACTGGGGGACGTACGAGTTCGACTTCGGTCGGGTCGAGGTGCGCAACTTCCTCGTCGCCAACGCCGTCTACTGGTGCGAGGAGTTCCACATCGACGGGCTGCGGGTGGACGCGGTCGCCTCGATGCTCTACCTCGACTACTCGCGCGA
>NZ_JBSFUY010000094.1:0-3183 GCF_053592055.1 Streptomyces sp. NPDC002817 | reverse complement strand
TCGCGCGAGTAGTCGAGGTAGAGCATCGAGGCGACCGCGTCCACCCGCAGCCCGTCGATGTGGAACTCCTCGCACCAGTAGACGGCGTTGGCGACCAGGAAGTTGCGCACCTCGCGGCGGCCGAAGTCGAACTCCAGGGTGCCCCAGTCGGGATGCGCCGAGCGGAGCGGGTCCTCGTGCTCGTACAGGGGCCGCCCGTCGAACTCGGCCAGCGCCCAGTCGTCACGCGGGAAGTGGGCCGGCACCCAGTCCATCAGTACACCGATGCCCGCCTTGTGGAAGGCGTCCACCAGGTACTTGAAGTCGTCGGGGGTGCCCAGGCGGGCCGTCGGGGCGTAGAACCCGGTGACCTGGTAGCCCCAGGAGCCGCCGAAGGGGTGCTCGGCGACCGGCATGAGCTCGACGTGGGTGAAGCCGAGGTCCTTGACGTACGCCGGGAGCTGTTCGGCGAGTTGACGGTACGTCAGCCCCGGTCGCCAGGACGCCAGATGGACCTCGTACACCGAGAACGGCCCCTCGTGCGCCGGGGTGTCCGCGCGCCGCTCCAGCCACGCGTCGTCGTGCCACTCGTGATGCGAGGCGTGCACGATCGACGAGGTGTTGGGCGGGACCTCCGTACGGCGGGCCATCGGGTCGGCCCGCAGGGTCTTCGAACCGTCCTGCCGGGTGATCGCGAACTTGTACAGCTCGCCCTCGCCGATGCCGGGCACGAACAGCTCCCAGATACCGGACGAACCGAGGGAGCGCATCGGATACCCCGTGCCGTCCCAGAAGTTGAAGGTGCCGGCCAGGCTCACCCCGCGCGCGTTCGGCGCCCACACCGTGAAGCGGGTACCGGCCACGCCCTGGTGGGTCATCGGCTCGGCCCCGAGCACCGTCCACAGCTGCTCGTGGCGGCCCTCGCCGATCAGGTGCAGGTCCAGATCGCCCAGCGCGGGCAGGAAGCGGTACGCGTCCTCGGTCTCCTGGACGCTCCCCTCGTACGCCACGAGCAGCCGGTACGCGGGGACCTCCCGCAGCGGCACCAGGCCCGAGAAGAACCCGTCGCCGTCGTCGTGCAGCTCCGCCCGCAGGGTTCCGGCGACGACCGTGACGGAGAGCGCGTACGGCTTGAAGACGCGGAAGGCGATGCCGCCGGGCACCGGGTGGGCGCCCAGGACGCCGTGCGGGTCGTGGTGGGTGGCGGAGAGGAGGCGGTCGCGGTCGTGGGCGTCGAGGGTCGGGGAGGCCGCGGGTACGACGGGCTCGGGCTGCGCCAGGAGCTTCTCGGCGGGGGTCTTGTCGGTGGGAGCCTTCGCCGTGACCTTCTGAGCGGCGGCCTTCTCCGCCGCCGGAGCCTCCTTCATCGCGGCGGCCTTCTCGGTGACCGCCTTCTCCGCGGCTTTCTTCACGCCTTTCGCGGCCTTCTTGGCCGACTTCTTCGGATCCGAATCGCTGGACGGGGGGCGCGGGGTCACGGGTGGAGCCTCCTCGGCTGTGCGGGTCAGATCAGATCGGATGTGGCGTACCGCTCGATCGCGGCCATCGGAACCGGCAGCCAGTCGGGGCGGTGCCGGGCCTCGTAGACGACCTCGTAGATCGCCTTGTCCGTCTCGTAGGCCCGCAGCAGCACGGGGTCGGTGCGCGGATCGGCACCGGCGATCTCGGCGTACCCGGAGCAGTACGCGGCCCGGCAGGCGTGGGCCCAGCCCGGCATCGGGGGATCGGCCGACAGGGCGGCGTAGTCGAAGGAGCGGAGCATGCCGGCCACGTCCCGCGTCGGCGGCTGGGGCATCCGCCGCTCGGGCAGCGGCTTCGACGGCTCGCCCTCGAAGTCGATCAGCGACCACTGCCCGGCGGGCGAGCGCAGACACTGGCCCAGGTGCAGATCGCCGTGCACACGCTGCGCGGTCCAGGTACGCCCCTCCGCGGCCAGGTCGGCCAGCGCGGTGAACGCCGAGTACAGCCCGGGGGCGTACGGGCGCAGCGAGGGCACCGCCTGCACGGCCGCCTCCAGGCGCTCGATCATCCCGTCGACCAGCAGCTGCAACTGGGCCGCGCCCAGGGTCACCGAGGGCAGCGCCCGGGCCAGCGCGGTGTGCACCTCGGCGGTGGCCCGCCCCAGCGCCCGCGCCTCCGCGGTGAAGTCCTCCCCCTTGGCCAGCTCGCGCAGCGCCAGCTCCCAGCCGTCCGCCGCGCCCTGGACGAAGGGCTGGAGCACACCGAGGACGTACGAAGCCTCGTCGAGGTCGGCGTGCAGCCACGCCGTCGGCGCCGGTACCCGCGGGCAGCCTTCGCGGGCCAGCGCCAACGGCAGCTCCAGGTCGGGGTTGACGCCGGGCACGATCCGGCGGAGCAGCTTGAGGATGAACGTATCTCCGTAGACCACCGACGAGTTCGACTGTTCGGCGGTCACCATGCGGGGTACCAGACCGGGCCGGATCTCCTGGCCAGGGTCCCGTTCGAAGCGCAGCCCGCCGATGCGGGCCTGGGTGCGCAGCGCCTCCAGGAGCACCTCGGCGGGCCGGGGGTCGTACAGGGCCTCGTACACCGTGCGTCCGGCGAGCGGGCCCTCTTCCATGTGGCCGATCAGCGCGGGCGCCAGATGGGGTGGCAGCGCCTCGCGCACGCCTATGAGGAGCTGGTAGCAGTCGCCGGACGTCATGGGCTGATGGGCCCGCACCAACAGGTGGTACAGGCCCAGCCTGCCGTCGACGGGAAGCAGTTCGGTGGCCGCGACCAGCGAGAACCCGGTGACCGGACGGCCCTTGCCCGCGAACCACCGCTGCCGTGGCAGCCACTCCCGCAGCAGTGGATCAAGAGACGCAAGGAGGGCGGGACTTGTCGTGGCAGTACGGGTGACGGCTTCCGACATGGCGTCGCGTCCTTTCCCCGGGTGGGCGGGGTGTTACTGATGCGTGCCCCGGGCGGGACGGGGGAAACCGTCCCGCCGGGCTTCTAGAGCGCTTCCTTGCGGAGGCGGAACCAGTAGAAGCCGTGCCCTGCCAGCGTCAGCAAGTACGGCAGGTCCCCGATGGCCGGGAACCGCACCCCGCCGAACAACTCGACCGGGTGCCGCCCGTTGAACGGGCTCAGGTCCAGCTCCGTCGGCTGTGCGAAGCGGGAGAAGTTGTGCACGCACAGGACGAGGTCGTCCTCGTACTCGCGCAGGAACGCGATGACGGCGGGGTTGGACGACTGGAG
>NZ_JBSFUY010000093.1:0-3797 GCF_053592055.1 Streptomyces sp. NPDC002817 | reverse complement strand
CGGGAATCCTCCCGGACGGGGCAGTCGTCGCTGAAGCAGGAACCCCAGCGGGCGACCGCCGGAATCCCCCGCCTTTAGGCGGGGGAGGAAGTCAAATCCAGGCCCATGCCGCGTGGCTCGCCCTGGCGGCGCTGGCGCACAACGTGACCCGCGCCGCCGTCGCTCTGGCCTCCGCGCTCCATGCCAGGGGCGACCACCGCCACCATCCGTGACCGCCTGATCAACGTGCCCGCCCGCCTGGCCCGCTCCGCCCGCTGCCTCACCCTGCACCTGCCCGAACGCTGGCCCTGGAGCAAGGACTTCACCCAGCTGTTCAGCACGGTGCATGCACCGCTGCCCCCTGGCGCTCCCTGCGAGGCCTGCCCGAAAGGGCCCGAGACCTGTGGACAAAGTGGAAGAGCTGGGCAGACCAGCGGCCACCCCATGCCCGAATCCGAAGCTCAGCCCCAACACGGCCTGCACGACCCCGAAACGATCAAACGGGATTCAAGCCGGTGGAACCGGGCTCAGATCTCTTGGGGCTTGTAGGAGCTGGGTTCGCGCAGGGCGACGCGACCTAGGAGGTCGACGGATTTGGTGACGCCCTCGACGGGGCCACAAGAACGTCCTCGTGCTCGATGCTCAGGACGGTCGTCGTAGCCGGCTCGGCGCAGGGCGAGGCAGAAACCACGCCGCTCCCATCCACATCCGGTGACTGGGGTCGAAGTTGGCGCCGACCACGGGCCCACCCTCCTCGCGCAGGCGCAGGAGGGTGGGGACGTTGTAGACCGCCTGGTGGGCGTGCATCTCCAGAGCGAGCTTGGGTACGCCCCGGTCACGGGAGTGGGCGACGAGGTCTCGCCAGTACGGGACCTCGGTCCATTGCCACTCGAGGATCTGTGTGGTCTCCGGCGGCCAGGAGACCGTGAACCAGTGGGGGTTGGCGTCGCCCGGCCCGCCCGGCAGCCCGGACATCATCATCACGCGGTCGATGCCGAGGAGCGGGGCGAGAGCGATCGTCCTGCGCGCGACCTGGTCGTGCTCGCGGCCGCTGGGCCCGGGGTGCAGGGGGTTGCCTGAGCAGGTGAGGGCGCTGATCGCGAGCCCTCGCTCGGCGACCTTGGCCAGCAGTTCACGGCGCGCTGTCGCTTGTCGAGAATCACCGACCGCGTCCGCCTCGTGCCGGGCGGGCTGTCCGAGGACCACGGCGCGGCAGCCGCACGAACACTCCTCGCCGAGGTTGCTCGCCCCACCGCCGTCCTCGCCTTCAACGACCACTGCGCCATCGGCGTCCTCGACGCCTTCCTGCGCGCCCGTATCCCAGTGCCCGACGAGATCCTCGGTCGTCGGATTCGACGACAGCCACCTCGCCCGCCTCGCCCACGTCCAACTCACCACGGTTGGGCAAGAAGCCCGCCAGCTGGCGCGCCGGGCTGTGAGCCGGGCCGTCGCCCGGCTGGAGGGTGAGGCGGCGGACGACGAACGAGAAGTCGTCGTCACACCACACCTCGTCGTACGAAGCACCACCAGGGCACCTTGCCGCCAGGCGGACGAACGCGGATTTACCGCTCCGCCGACATCCTTTCCTGGCTAGGGGGAACGCGGCATCGTCGCCTGGATCGCCCGGTCGGGCATCGAGTCCTCCGAACAGCTCTGGCGTCACCGTTGGGAGATCGAGCGGTCTCCTGGCTGTTCGGCTCCGCCGCCTCACCATCCGGTAGGAACGAAAAGGCAGCCACCTCGTCGTCTTCCTTGGCCTCGCCGCCACTCTGACCTGCTACAAGAAACGTGCCGAACTCACCACCTGTGATATCGACTCATTCCTGGTGGACCCGTTTTCAGGCAGAGGTGCCCGTGACCGCGGTGCCGGACCTGGTCAGCGTGTACGTCAGGTTCGCCCCGCTCCAGAAGTGGAAGGTGAGGGTCACGGTGGTGTTGTCGGTGACACCGTCGAAGAACGCGGTCGGCAAGGTGATCGTGCCTGCGGTGTAGTCCGGTGTGAAGGCCACATTGAACTGCTGGTACGTCGTCCAGGACTGCGGACCGGCGGCGGTGCCGTCGGCATAGACGGCTTCCATGGTCGCCAACTTGTCTCCGTTGAACGCGGTGGGTATCACCAGCGAGGCTGTCGTACCCGTCGCGCTCGTCAGGACCGGCTTGTCATAGGTGATGACGTTGACGGCCCAAGGAATTCCGTCGGTGAACCGGAGGGACAGGACGGCATTCGTGCCGTACTCCTGCGACGCGGTGAGCCGGCTGAGCGCCGCAGCTGCGATCGTCAGCGTGTTGCCGCTGACGGTGTAGTCCACGCCGCGGATCAGGGGGCGGGTGCCGGCATCGATCCTCAGCAGCCTGGTGCCGCTGGGGTTCAGCGTGATCGTCGCGTCCGTCGGGGTCTTACCCTTGGGCACGAAGAGCTGATCGGTGGACGCGGTGCCGGAGCGCCCGGTCCAGCTCGACCGTATCTGCGCATAGAGGCTCGGGTCGTTCCATTGCAGGGTGCGGCGGTTGAAGCGGCTGCCGTTGTCCCACAGCATCGTGGTCAAGCCCCGGTGGCGCGCGTAGTAGCCGAGATGCTCGAGGTACTTGAGCGTCTCGCCCTGTTCGACCGTGCCGGGGCCGGAGTCCCAGCCGAGCAGCCCGTACTCACCCACGACGACCGGGATCCCCTTGGCCACGAAGGCCCTGTGCAGCAGGTCGAACGTGTCGGTCAGGTCCTGCTGGGTGGCCGCGTTGAAGGTCGTGTAGCCGGCGAGGTTCACGCTGAAGGGCCAGAAGCTGTAGTAGTGGATCGAGGCCACGAGGTTGGGGTCGTCGAGCGCGGAGAAGGTGGCGAGCAGGGTGTCGATCTTGGGCTGATCCGGCGTGTCCCCGAGGGTCGGCATGACGAGCAGGCGGTCGGCATTGCCTCCGCCGGTCGCGCGCACGACGGAGTGGAATGTCGTGTTGAGCTCGTTCATCAGAACGGCGTTCTGCTGATCGCCGGAGCTGCCGGTGAAGAAGGGCTCGTTGATGCTCTCGAAAAGCAGTCGGCGCGGCTCGTCCCGGAAGGTGGCCGCGATCTGCTGCCAGGTGGCCGTGTACTGGGCCAGGACCGCGTCATGCTGGGTCGGCATGTTCGGCACCCACTGCCACGCGTCGCCGTGCATGTTGATCAGAACGTAAAAACCGTCGGCCAAGGCCCAGTCGACCACCTGCTTGATCCTGGCCAGGAACACCGGGTCGAGGGTATAGGTCGGAGCCGGGCCCTCGTGCTGGCCCCAGGTCACCGGGATCCGGATGCTTCTGAAGCCCTGCGCCTTCAGCCTGCGGAAAAACGCCTGGGTCACCCGCGGGTTGCCCCACGCCGTCTCGTCGGCGCCGATGGCCTCGAAGCTGTTGCCCAGATTCCAGCCGGGCTGCATGTTTGCGACTACGTCCAGCGCGGACGCCGACGCGGCGGAAGTAGTGGACCGGGCAGCGGCCTGGGCGGCCGTCGGGATGGACAACGCTGTGACGGCGAGGGCCGCGGAGGTCGTCATGGCCTGGCGGCGAGTGAAACCAGTTGAACTCGGCATAGAACTCTCCATTGAGTCGAAAGTCCTTCCCTATGTCGAAGGCGTCATCGTCGAAGCGCTTCAACACGCTGCGGGAGCCTAGCGCAACCTGCCGACGGAGAGAACGGGCTGATCCGCAGGGAATCTCAACGGAGTTCAAACGGTTGCGCGTCGAAGCGCTTCTCTCCTTGACTTCCTCCCCCGCCTAAAGGCGGGGGATTCCGGCGGTCGCCCGCTGGGGTTCCTGCTTCAGCGACGACTGCCCCGTCCGGGAGGATTCCC
>NZ_JBSFUY010000092.1:0-4012 GCF_053592055.1 Streptomyces sp. NPDC002817 | reverse complement strand
ATGATCGCCACCTCACTTGTACGTCGACGTCTGCACGCGATGTCCCGAGGGCGGCGCCCTTGCCCGGGCGCCGCCCTCGGCCGCCGGTCACGGCATGAGCTGGTACTCAGGGAAGTTCCCGGGCAGCCGCTCCCCCGCCGGGCCCTGCGTCACGGCGCGCACCAGCAGCTCGCCGCCGACGAAGGCGCCGTGCCAGGACGCGCCGAACCCGCCGAACAGTTCGTCGCGGTCGCCCCGCGAGCGGGGCTTGCCGTGGCCGACCTTGAACGCCCGGATCTGCGGGGCGAGCCGGTCGAAGGTGGACCGGTCGTCCGTGGACAGGGTGGCCACCAGCGCGCCGTTGGAGGCGTTCATCGCGGCCAGCAGCTCCGCCTCGGTGTCGACCAGGACGATGGTGTCGACCGGGCCGAACGGTTCCGCGTGGTGCAGCGGTGAGGACGGGGGCGGGTTGAGGAGCGTGACGGGCTGGACGTACGCCGAGGTGTCCTGGCCGGGCAGGAAGCGGGCGTCGCTCTCGCCGGCGCGGTGCAGGGGGACGGCGCCGCGGGCGATGGCCTCGGCGACCTGGTCGTGCAGGTCCTTCGCCTTGGCCGCGTTGATCACCGGGCCGAAGTCCAGTGCCGGGTAGGGGTCGTCGGCCCGGGCGACGGCGAGCGGGTGGCCGACCTTGAGCGTGCGCACCGCGGGGAGGTACGCGGCCAGGAAGTCGTCGAACAGCTCCCGCTGGACGACGAAGCGCGGGTACGCCGTGCAGCGCTGCTTGCCGTAGTCGAAGAGCTTGGGGATGACGGCGGTGAGGGCGTCCCAGTCCGAGTAGTTCCAGATACCCCAGGTGTTGAGCCCCTCCTGTTCGAGGACATGACGCTTGCCGAGGTCGGCGACGGCCGTGGCCACGGCGGCGCCGGTGTCGCGGCCGCCGACGAAGGAGACGCACCCGATCTCGGGCGCCCGTACCAGCGCCTCGGACAGCTCGCCCCCGCTGCCACTGACCAGAGTGACGGGGATCCCCTCGCGGGCGGCGAGCGCACAGGCCAGGGTAAGACAGGCGACACCGCCGTCGGTCGGGGTCTTGGCGATGACCGCGTTGCCCGCCAGGGCCTGGACCAGCATGGCGTGGACGAGCACGCTCATCGGATAGTTCCAGCTGGCGATGTTGGACACCGGGCCGTCCAGCGGAGCCCGCCCGGCGACCATCGGCTCGATGCCGTCGACGTACCAGCGCACTCCGTCGATGGCCCGGTCGACGTCCGCCTGGGCGAGCCGCCACGGCTTGCCGATCTCCCAGACGAGCAGCAGGGCGAGGAGTTCGCGGTGCTGTGCGAGGGAGTCGAGGGTGGCCGCGACGCGGGCTCGGCGCTCTTCGAGCGGGATGTGCCGCCAGGCGCGGTGCTGGTCGAGGGAGGCGCGGACGGCCTGGTGGGCGGTCTCGCGGTCCAGACGCGGCGGGCCGGCGATCGGGCTGCCGTCGACGGGGCTGGTGGCGGGCAGGGCCCGGCCGTCCGCCCGCCAGGCTGCGTTCCAGAGGTTGAGGACCCGGTCGTCCCGGAACGCCTCGGGGGCGGCCGCGAGACAGCGCCGCCAGGCGTCGTCCCAGGTGGTACCGGACTTCACCACGAGGGGGGTGGAGTTGAGGGTGGTTGTCATTGGGTGTCTCCGCTCTCGGTGCACAGTCGGGGGCGGGGGGTGCCTGGCATCCACGGAACGTTCTGCGGAACCGCGGAGGGCAGGTCCGTGCGACCAGTGGTCGCGTATACAGGGGAGGTACTCGGTGGCGCCGTCGATCACGCCTTGCGGGTCGCGTCGCGGTCGGCCGCCAGCAGGTCGAGCACGAGGCGGGCCGTCTCGGTCGGGGTGTCGCCGACCTTGACGCCGACCGCTTCCAGGGCTGCCTTCTTGGCCTGCGCCGTGCCCGAGGAACCGGACACGATGGCGCCCGCGTGTCCCATGGTCTTTCCCTCGGGCGCGGTGAATCCGGCGATGTAGCCGACGACGGGTTTGCCGACGTGCCGCTCGATGTAGGCGGCCGCGCGCTCCTCGGCGTCGCCGCCGATCTCCCCGATGAGCACGACGAGTTCGGTGTCGGGATCGTCCTGGAACGCGGCGAGGCAGTCGATGTGGGTGGTGCCGACGACGGGGTCGCCGCCGATGCCGACACAGGTCGTGAAGCCGATGTCGCGCAGCTCGTGCATGAGTTGGTAGGTGAGCGTGCCCGACTTGGAGACCAGGCCGATGCGTCCGGGTTTGGCGATGTCGGCCGGGATGATGCCCGCGTTGGACTGTCCGGGGGTGATCAGGCCCGGACAGTTGGGGCCGATGATCCGGGTGCCCTTCTCCTTCGCGTACGCGGTGAAGGCGACGGAGTCGTGGACGGGGATGCCCTCGGTGATGACGACGGCGAGTCCGATGCCGGCGTCGGCGGCTTCGATGACGGCCGCCTTGGCGAAGGCGGGCGGCACGAAAACGACGGCGACATCGGCTCCGGTCGACTGTATACCGTCGGCAACCGACCCGAAAACAGGTACGGCACGATCGTCGAAGTCGACGGTCCGGCCGGCCTTGCGCGGGTTGACGCCGCCGACGACGTTCGTGCCGGCCGCGAGCATGCGCCGGGTGTGCTTCATGCCCTCGCCGCCGGTCATGCCCTGGACGAGGACCTTGCTCTCCTTGGTGAGGTAGATCGCCATGTGCCGCCTCCTCAGGCTGTGTCGGCGAGTCGGGCGGCGCGGCGGGCGGCGCCGTCCATGGTGGTGGCCTGCTGGACCAGCGGATGGGCGTGCGCGTCGAGGACGGCGCGGCCGCGGACGGCGTTGTTGCCGTCGAGGCGAACGACGAGCGGCTTGGTCAACTGGACGGTTTCCAGGGCCCGTACGATGCCGTCGGCGACCGCGTCGCACGCGGTGATCCCGCCGAAGACGTTGACGAACACCGACTTCACCGCCGGGTCGGAGAGGATGACGGACAGCCCGTCGGCCATCACCTGGGCGGACGCGCCGCCTCCGATGTCGAGGAAGTTGGCCGGCCGGGCGCCGCAGCCGGCGACCACGTCGAGGGTCGCCATGACCAGCCCGGCGCCGTTGCCGATGATGCCGACCTCGCCGTCGAGCTTGACGTAGTTGAGGCCCTTCGCGGCCGCGGCCGCCTCCAGCGCGTCCCCGTGCTCCGCTTCCTCGACACCCCAACGGGCCTGGCGGAAGCGGGCGTTGTCGTCGAGTGTGACCTTGCCGTCGAGGGCGAGGATCTGTCCCTGCCGGGTGCGGACCAGCGGATTGACCTCGACGAGGACGGCGTCCTCGCGGACCAGCACCTGCCACAGCCGTACGAGGACGTCGACGGTCTGCGACGGGAGGCCGGCGGCCTCGGCGATCTCTCCCGCCTTGGCGGAGGTGACCCCTTCGGCCGGGTCGATGTGTATACGGGCGACCGCCTCCGGTCGACCGGCGGCGACCTCCTCTATCTCCATGCCGCCCTCGGCGGAGGCGATGGCGAGGAAGCGGCCCGCCGCGCGGTCGAGGACGTACGAGACGTAGAACTCGGCCTCGATGTCCACCGGTTGGGCCAGCATGACCTTGCCGACGGTGTGGCCCTTGATGTCCGTCCCGAGGATCCGACGTGCCGCCAGTTCCGCCGCGGCCGGGTCGGCCGCGAGCCGCACACCGCCGGCCTTGCCCCGCCCCCCGGTCTTGACCTGCGCCTTGACGACGGCGGGGCCACCCAGCCTGCGCGCGATCTCGCGCGCCTCCTTGGGTGAGTCGGTGACCTCCGCCCTCGGCACGAGGATGCCGTGTTCCTCGAAGAGCCCGCGGGCCTGGTGCTCGTACAGGTCCATGGTTCGGCTCCCGTCTCGATCGGGTCGCGTCTGAAAAGTGGTGCACGACCCCTGGACATCACCCACGGGATGCGGGATAACAATCTTCATACAGTATTCGTCGACTGTATGCAATCTACCAAGCACGGCTCAGGATCGGCGCCACCAGCACTCTCAAGGCAACGGACAAGCGAGGTGACCTGTGAC
>NZ_JBSFUY010000091.1:0-4317 GCF_053592055.1 Streptomyces sp. NPDC002817 | reverse complement strand
GGCGCGCGTCTTCGCGTCCGGAGCGGCGTTCTTCCACGCCATGGGAGGATTTCTGGTCCTCGTGGCCGCATCGCCGACCCCGCTACCCCACACCCGGGCACGTCTTGCATAACGCATGGGAATCGTGAAGGTGCGGTGGTGCTGCCCGATGCCGACGACGCGGGTCACGTACGCGGTGTTCGGTCGAGAGCGGGGGGTCTGTACGCCGACCGGGTTGAGGCAGCGGATGCGCACGATTTGGGAGGTAGACGAACGTACTCGGACGGCGTCGTTTTGACCTTGCTCCGGAGTGGGCATCTGATGGCGTGCCTGCGGAGCATGGTGTGGGGACCGACCGAGTCGAGACGACCCGTCGGCGAACATCGGGCCCCGCGACGGCCGGGAGACGGCACGGGTGTCCCTGCCGTCAGGCCAAACGCGTCCAATATCGCGAACCATGTCTGCTGCGCGTCTGTTCTGCTCGTCGCTACGGGGAGGTAGCTTGGTAAAGAGAGCCCCAAGAGGAGGGCGATTCGCGATGCCGTGGTTCGTATGGCTGCTCACCGCCGCGGCTCTGGGTGCCGCGGAGTTTTTCACCCTGACACTGGTCTTGGGGTTGCTGGCGGGTGCCGCCCTGGTCGCCGCCGTGGTCGCCGGTGTGGGGATCGGCCTTCTCGGCCAGCTCCTGGCCCTGGGGGCGGCAGCAGCAGCGGGTCTGGTCATGGTCCGCCCTGTCGCGCTGCGGCACATGGCACAGCAACCCCTCACCCGCGAGGGCAGCGATGCCCTGGTCGGCAAGCGGGCCGAGGTCATGCAGGAGGTCACCGCGACCCGCGGACTGATCAAACTGTCCGGTGAGGAGTGGTCCGCCCGCGCCCTCGACGAGAGCCTGGTGATCCCGGCGGGAGCGCTGGTGGACGTCATGGAGATCGAAGGTGCCACGGCCATCGTCTACCCGCGTGAACTGCTGCCATGAACGGCTGAACGCAGAGCAATGGAGGCACTGTGGATCCGGTTGTCATTGTCACGCTCGTCGCGGCCATCGTCGTCGTCTTCCTCATCGCTGCCACGGTGCGCATCGTCCCGCAGGCACGCCGCTACAACATCGAGCGGTTCGGCCGGTACCGCCGGACTCTGCAACCCGGCCTGAACTTCGTCGTCCCGATGGCGGACCGCATCAACACCAAACTCGACGTGCGCGAGCAGGTGTATTCGTCCGATCCCAGGCCGGTGATCACCGAGGACAACCTCGTGGTGAACATCGACACCGTGCTCTACTACCAGATCACCGACCCGAGGGCGGCGGCGTACGAGGTCGCCGACTACCTTCAGGCCATCGATCAGCTCACCGTCACCACCCTGCGGAACGTCATCGGCAGTATGGACCTGGAGGAGACGCTCACCTCGCGTGAGGAGATCAACTCCCGGCTCCGTGCCGTCCTCGACGACGCCACCGGGAAGTGGGGCATCCGGGTCAACCGCGTCGAGATCAAGGCCATCGATCCGCCGAACACCATCAAGGAAGCGATGGAGAAGCAGATGCGGGCCGAGCGGGACAAGCGCGCGGCCATCCTGCACGCCGAAGGAGAACGCCAGGCCAAGATCCTCACGGCGGAGGGCACGAGGCAGAAGGACATCCTGGAGGCACAAGGCGCGCAGCAAGCCATGATCCTGCGGGCGGACGGTGAGGCCAAGGCCGTGGAGCTCGTCTTCCAGGCTGTCCATCGCAACAATGCCGACCCGAAGGTCTTGGCCTACAAGTATCTGGAGACGCTCCCACACCTCGCGAGCAGCGACAACAACACTTTCTGGGTGATCCCAGGAGAGCTGACCGAGGCAGTCCGGACCGTCACCAGCGCGTTCAGTGACCAGTCGACAGTGGGCGGTCCCCAACCTGCGCAGCCCGAGGAAGCAGTCACGGCCGACGACGCCACGCCGCACGAAGGGCGGATTCCGGCACTCGACGCCGGCTCCACGGTTTCACTCGACGCCGCGACGGCGGCTGACCAGGCTGAAAAGCAGGCTGCGGCCGCAGTGAACGACGCCAAGGCCGAAGCCGAGGCCGCGATGTCGCCCCAGACACCGCGCCGCGGGCAGGCGTCCGGCGACTGAGCCCACTCCTGGCCGATGCCAGGATGCCCCTGATGCTCTACCCAGGCGGCTGCGGCCGCCGCAGCGGGGTCGCGGGTGAAGGCTCACTTGGCGCGGGCCCTGCCGGGCGCACGCTGCCCCGTGAGGCGGCGCGGACGCGATCACGATCGGAGCGATCAGCCCTGCGTCCACGGCACCGCCTCCCGGCCACTGGTGTGCTCGTCGCGGCGTCGGTGGTGACGACCGCGGCACCCCAGCACCACGGCGGCAAGCAGGGTGGCGACGCCGGAGACGAAGAGGATGGCGCCCTTGGCGTCGGTGAGGTGGGCGCTGGTGAACCGGGAGGTGAGCCAGGCGGCAGCGAAGATCCCGGTGAACTTGCCCGCGAGGAGTCCGACGCGGAAGCGCCAGGTGATGGTGGACGTCCAGAAGCCGCCCGCGCTGGACAGCGAGACGCCGGCCGAGGTCAGGGCGAAGACGGGCAGCGCGATTCCGGCGGAGAACGGCCGCAGGATTTCCTCCGTCCGGTGCGACGGGGAGACCGTCTCGCCGTCGCGGGCCCGGGTGCGCACGAGCAGGCCCATGGCGACGTCGGCGATGGTTGCGTGAATGCCGGAAGCGTGGGCCAGCGCCCAAATCACCACCGCGAGAGGCCCGAACAGCAGCAGCATGGCACGGCAGCCCCCACCCGGAGCACGGCGCCCAGAACCTCGGCAGCCGCTGTGCCTGCCCTGACAGAACCCGGCTGGTATCGGAGTGTTCTGCGTGCGTGTACTCGAGAGCAGACGTGGCAAGGGCCGCCCGGACCCTCTTGGGTCCAGGCGGCCCTGGTAGGCGTGACAGACGGTCAGTGGCTCCCAGCGAGTTCGCCGCTCAGCTTTTGGTGGATCTGGGCGCTCGGCTTGTTCAGGCCGATGATCTCGACGGCCTTGCCGCGTTGCGCGTACTTGGTCTCGATCGCGTCGAGGGCGGCGACGGAGGAGGCGTCCCAGATGTGGGCTGCGCTCAGATCGATGACGACCTTGTCGGGGTCGGTGGTGTAGTTGAACTGGCTGACCAGGTCGTTGGAGGAGGCGAAGAAAAGTTCGCCGGTCACGGAGTAGACCACCGTGGTCCCGTCGGGCTCGGTGACGGCGGTGACGTTGGCGAGGTGGGCCACGCGCTTGGCGAAGATGACCATGGCGGTGATGGAGCCGACGACGACGCCGATGGCGAGGTTGTCGGTGGCGACCACGCAGGCGACGGTGATGGCCATGACCGCGATCTCCCCGGCAGGCATCCGCTTCAGCGTCTTCGGGGCGATGGAATGCCAGTCGAACGTCGCGAAGGACACCATGACCATCACCGCGACCAGGGCGGCCATGGGGATGTCGGAGACGACCGGTCCGAAGACGATGCACAGCACCATCAGGAATGAGCCAGCCAGGAAGGTGGAGAGGCGGGTGCGGGCGCCGGACACCTTCACGTTGATCATCGTCTGGCCGATCATGGCGCAGCCGCCCATTCCGCCGAAGAAGCCGGTGACGATGTTGGCGATGCCCTGGCCGATGGACTCGCGGGTCTTGGAGGAGTGGGTGTCGGTGATGTCGTCGACGAGCTTTGCGGTCATCAGCGACTCCATCAGGCCGACCAGCGCCATCGCGAGCGCGTAGGGGGCGATGGTGGTCAACGTGTCCATCGTGAAGGGCACGTCGGGCAGGCCGGGTACGGGGAGGGAGGAGGGCAGGTCGCCCTTGTCGCCGACGGTCGGCACGGCGATCCCGGCGGCGACGGTGATGACGGTGAGGATGACGATGGCGACGAGCGGGGCCGGGATCACGGTGGTGATCTTCGGGAAGAAGACCATGAGTGTCAGCCCGGCGGCGATGAGCGGGTAGACGGGCCAGGGCACGTCGTGCATCTCTGGGACCTGGGCCATGAAGATCAGGATGGCGAGGGCGTTGACGAAGCCGACCATCACGCTGCGGGGTACGAACCGCATCAGCTTGGCGACGCCGAGCGCGCCGAGGGCGATCTGGATGACGCCGGCCAGGATGACGGCGGCTACCAGGTAGCCCAGGCCGTGCTCGCGGTTGAGCGGGGCGATGACCAGGGCGATGGCGCCGGTCGCCGCGGAGTTCATCGCGCGGCGTCCGCCGACGATGGAGATGGTTGACGGCGGTCATGACAATCGGTTCATCCAAGATTTTCGTGAAGCCGGTCATCAGGCCGTCGCGTTGGTGACTCTGGGTGTTCGACGGCTGGCGG
>NZ_JBSFUY010000090.1:0-4368 GCF_053592055.1 Streptomyces sp. NPDC002817 | reverse complement strand
CGAGGTGTTCGTGCGGGGCGTGGACGTGGACTGGTCTCCTGTGTTCGAGGGCACAGGCGCGCGGGCGGTGGATCTGCCCACATACGCCTTCCAGCGACAGCGCTACTGGCTGGAGGGCACGGCGGATGCGAGCAAGTCGCGGCATCCACTACTGGACGCGGCGGTGCGCGTCGCCGGAACGGGACAGGTCCTGCTGACCGGCCTGTTGTCAGCGGGAACGCATCCATGGCTGGCCGACCATCGGGTGTTCGGAACGGTCGTGTTGCCCGGCGCGGGCTTCGTCGAACTGGCCGTCAACGCGGGTGACGAGGTCGGCTGTAGCCGCGTTGACGACTTGGTGGTGGAGACACCTCTTGCCCTGCCAGAGCAGGGCGCGGTGCACATCCAGGTCGTGATCGAGGCCGCAGGTGCGGACGGGGGGCGCACTGTCAGTTTCTACGCCCGTCCGGGACACGCTGACGGAAACGAAGCCGAAGCGTGGACCCGGCACGCGCGGGCCGTGCTGCGACACGGAGAGACGCCGGTGCCTGTGCCCTTCCACGTATGGCCGCCCACCGAGGCTCAGTCGCTCGACATCGCCGGCCTGTACGAGTCGGCGCAAGCGTCCGGATACGGCTATGGCCCGGCCTTCCAGGGACTGCGGCGAGCGTGGCGGCAGGGTGACGAGGTCTTCGCAGAGGTAGCGCTTGACGCCGAGCACACCACCTTCGGCCTGCATCCCGCTCTGCTGGACAGCGCTCTGCACACCCTCCTGGCCGACCGGACGGATGACCGGCTGCTCGTGCCGTTCGCCTGGTCCGAGGTGTGCCTGCACGCGTCCGGTGCGACAGAGTTGCGTGTCCGGCTGACCAAGGGCGGCGACGAGGTGACTCTCACCGCGACCGACCCGACCGGGCAGCCTGTGCTGTCCGTAGGCTCCCTGATCCTGCGCCCGATAGATGACGAGCGGCTCGCGGGAGCCCGGCAGGTGGGCGATGGTGCCCTCTTCGAGCTCGACTGGGTGAGTCCATCCCCCGCATCGCCCCATCCTGTCGACCTGGCGGACTGCGCGGTGCTGGGCGAGACACCTTCCTACGTCCCGAAGGGCACGCGCGCGTACGCGTCCCTAGACGAGCTGGGCCGGGCGGTTCGGCAGCTTGGTACCGCGCCGGGTTTGGTGCTGGCGTCTCTCTCGGCGCACGACGAGAGCCCTCTCGCTGAGCACACCCGCGCCACGGTCGCCCGCATGCTCGGTCTGGTCCAGGACTGGCTGGCCGACGAGTATCTGGCAGAGGCTCGGCTGGTCGTGGTGACGTCGGGCGCCGTCGCCGCCGGCACCGATACCTGTGCCACCGATCCGGCGGCTGCCGCCTGTTGGGGGCTCGTCCGCAGTGCCCAGTCCGAACACCCCGGCCGCTTCGGCCTGGTGGACCTCGACGGGCTCGACCCGGATGCCCTGGCCTGTGCGTTGGCGACCGACGAACCACAGGTGGCCGTGCGATCTGGGCAGGCCTTTGTCCCGCGCCTGGCCCGTACTCGGCCGACAACCGAAAGCACCTCCGTAGCTTTGCCCGGACTGTGGGAGACCGTGCTGATCACGGGCGGCACCGGCACGCTCGGCGGCTTGCTGGCCCGGCACCTCGTGCGCGAGTACGGCGCTCGCCGACTCGTCCTCACCAGCAGGCGCGGCCCGACCGCGCCCGGTGTCGACGCCCTCACCGCCGAACTGTCCGCCCTCGGCGCCGACGTGACCGTCACCGCTTGCGACGCCACCGACCGCGGTGCCTTGGACGCGCTCTTCGCCACGGCGTCCCCCGCCCCCGACGTCGTCGTGCACGCCGCCGGTGTTCTCGACGACGCACTGCTGCACACCCTCACACCGGACCAACTGGACCGTGTCCTGCGCTCGAAGATCGACACCGCGGTCCACCTGCACGACCTCACGGCACACACGGGGGCGACGCTGGTCCTGATGTCCTCGGTGGCCGGCCTGCTCGGCAACCCCGGACAGGGCAACTACGCTGCCGCGAGCGCCTTTCTCGACGCCCTGGCACTGCGCCGCGCAGCGGAGGGCTCGCCCGTGCTCTGTCTCGACTGGAGCCCGTGGGCCGAAGCCAGCGGCATGACCGGGCACCTGGACAGTGGCGACGTCCGGCGGCTCGCCCGCACCGGGTTCCCCGCGCTGCCCAGCGACCAGGGCCTCGCCCTCTTCGATGCCGCATGCGGGCGAGGCGGCCCGCTCCTCTTCCCGCTGCGGACCGATCCCACCCACCTGCGCGCCGAAGCCGACGCCAGCGCCGTCTCGCCCGTACTGCGTGACCTGATACCCCGACGGCAGCGTCCCGTCGCTGCCGCAGGGGACCGGAGCGCACCGAGAGGCGAGGCCGAACGCCTCGCGGCACTTCCCGACGCCGAGCGCGACCAAGCGCTGCTCGACCTGGTCCGCACCCATGTGGCCGCCGTCCTGGGCCACGCGGGGCCCCAGGACATCGCCCCCGACCAGGCGTTCCGAGCGATCGGATTCGACTCGCTCACCGCTGTCGGTCTGCGCAACCGACTCGCCACGGCCCTGAACGTGCGCCTGCCCGCCACGCTGGCCTTCGACCACCCAACGCCCACTCTCCTCGCCCGCGAACTCGCGCACCGCTGCACGGGCCAGACCCGCACACCCGCACAGGACACTGCCACTCCCGCTGTTCAGTCGAACGAGCCCATCGCGATCGTGGGCATGGCCTGCCGGTACCCCGGCGGCGTGACCTCCCCGGAGAGCCTGTGGGACCTGGTGGCGGCCGGCACCGACGCGATCGCCCCGTTCCCCACGGACCGCGGCTGGGATCTCGCGCACCTGTTGGCCACCGGCCAGGGCCGACCGGGACGCTCGTACGCGCGTGAAGGCGGCTTCCTTTACGACGCTCCCGAGTTCGACGCGGAGTTCTTCGGGATCTCCCCACGCGAGGCGCTGGCGATGGATCCGCAGCAACGGCTGTTGCTGGAGGTGTCCTGGGAAGCACTGGAGCGAGCAGGCATCCCCGCCGCTTCCCTGCACTCCAGCCCCACCGGCGTCTTCGCCGGCGTGATGCACCAGGACTACGGCTCCGACGCCGAACCGGCAGCAGTCGAGGGGCACTTCCTCAGCGGCCGGTCGGTCAGCATCGTATCCGGCCGGGTCGCCTACGCCCTGGGCCTGGAAGGCCCGGCCATCACGGTGGACACCGCCTGCTCCTCGTCCCTGGTCGCCATGCACCTGGCGGCACAGGCCCTCAACAACGGCGAATGCACGCTCGCTCTGGCCGGCGGGGTATCCGTGATGGCTACCCCTGTCCTGTTCACGGAATTCAGTCGGCAGCAGGGGCTGGCCAGGGACGGGCGGTGTAAGTCGTTCGCGTCGGCGGCCGACGGCACCGGTTGGTCCGAGGGCGTGGGCATGCTGGTACTGGAGCGGTTGTCGGATGCCCTGGCTCACGGACACCAGGTGCTGGCGGTCATACGCGGCTCGGCGGTCAACCAGGACGGCGCGTCGAACGGACTGACCGCTCCCAACGGTCCTTCGCAGGAGCGAGTGATCCGTGCGGCGTTGGCGAACGCGGGCCTGAAGCCCTCGGACGTGGATGCCGTGGAGGCCCACGGCACCGGCACCCGGCTCGGCGACCCGATCGAGGCCCAGGCCCTCCTGGCCACGTACGGACAGGACCGTCTCGGCGACGAACCGCTGTGGCTGGGCTCGGTGAAATCCAACCTGGGACATACCCAGGCGGCGGCGGGCGTCGCCGGTGTGATCAAGACGGTGATGGCGATGCGGCACGGAACACTGCCGCGCACTCTGCACGTGGACGAGCCGTCTCCGCATGTCGACTGGGAGTCCGGCGCGGTACGCCTGCTCACCTCACCGCACCCCTGGCCGGACGCGGATCGCCCACGCCGGGCGGGCGTGTCGTCCTTCGGGGCGAGCGGCACCAACGCCCACCTCGTCATCGAGCAGCCCCAGCCGAACGCCTCACAGGCCGAGGAGGGCCGCCCGGTGGCCGCCCCGCAGACGCCGCGGACCCTGCCCCTCGTCGTGACGGCACGGAGCCCCCATGCCCTGCGCGCACAGGCATCACGGCTCAAGAACGACCTCCGGGATGCCGAACTCCTCGATGTCGCCTGGTCGTTGACTACCACCCGCTCAGCCCACCTACACCGCGCCGTCGTGATGGTGTCGGATCCCGCCGATGCCGCGTCCCTCCTGGGAGCCCTGGAGGAGGACGGCACGGACCGAGCTGCCGTTGTCGGCGCGGCCCATTTCCAGGGACAGCCCGTGTTGGTGTTTCCGGGGCAGGGGGCGCAGTGGGTGGGGATGGGGGTTGAGTTGTGGGATGCGTTGCCGGTGTTCGGTGAGCGGATGGCGGA
>NZ_JBSFUY010000089.1:0-4448 GCF_053592055.1 Streptomyces sp. NPDC002817 | reverse complement strand
GGCGGCGAACCGGCTTCCCCTGCCCTGCTCCGCAGGAGCTTCATTTCCTCCCCGGCCTGAAGGCCGGGGTATCCACGAAGGACAGACCCGATGACCGGACGGCGCGTGGGCGAAGCCGCTGTTCTTGACATCGGCGATCACCTGCTCGACGACAGCGTGCCGGCGGTGATCACGCTCGGCATCCTCAAGGCGAGCGGGGAGTCGCTGAACGCGGGGTGGTAGCGCAGGTGTCGAAGAGCGTGCCCTTCGGCCAGCCGCGCCACCGGCTCCAGCCCGCCGTACGCGATCAGGTTCGGCTCATCGAACGCGGATGAGACCGCATCTCGGAAGTGCCTTGCCGACCGTGCCTGACGTGGTCCTAGAGAAACTGCCCCGCGCCCATGACCACCGCGTCGAAGTCCGTCGCCGTGGTCACTGTTCGGCGGCCTCTCGGGCGACCAGCTCCACCCCTCACCGGTCGTCGAACTATGCCCGAGCGAGGACCGGCTGCGGTTCCTCGTCGGCGGGAATGCGATGCAGCCCCTTGCGGTCGTAGAACCGGGTCACGCCGAAGCCGAAGAGGCCGGCGACCGCGAGTCCCACACCCAGCATCACCCAGCCCCGGGTCAGACCCGCGTCGGCCTGGGCGTCGTAGTAGAGGATGGAGCGGACGGCGCCCGTGATCTGGCGCAGGGGCTCGAACTCGCCGAGGGCGCGGTAGAAACCGGGGAGCGCTTGGAGGGGGACCGTGGCGCCGGACGTCGGTACCGCCATGGCGATGTAGAAGATCGTGATGAACAGCATCCCCGGCGTGCCGAACACGGCGAGCAGCCCGAGCCCGCCGATGCCGACAACCGCGATCGTGCACACGGAGAAGAGCCACAACAGGGGCAGGTGAGAGGCGTCCATGCCCATGATGCCCACCGCACCGGCCACGGCCAGGCTGCCCATGAGCAGGGACAGACCGATCATGAGCGTGCTACTGATGGCCAGGGTCTGGACGCGAGTCGCGCGCAGCAGCGGGTTATGGACCCGCAGCGGGCCCAGGTCGCTGTGGGTGTAGCCGAGGGCGTGGTCCACCTGGCCGCTGATGACGTTGGCGGCGAGCATGCCGCAGACGACGAGGACGAGGGAGTAGTAGAAGGCACTCAGACCGAGGCCGCTGTGCGAGTCGAGCGGATGCCCGTCCTCGATCTGCACCACGGCCGGGTCGGCCAGCAGCAGGCGCGCGGCAGCGGGCAGCTGGGCCTGCGTGGCCTCGGCCTGAGCGGTCAGCTGTTCACCCACCTGCGCGGAGGCCGACTGCGCGGCCGTCGTCGTGGCCTGCCGCGCCATGCTCGACCCCACGCTGCCGGCGGACTGGTTGGTCAGCACGGTGAGTGTCGGGCGGACAGGCTTGCCGGCCGCCCCGGGGCCGGTGAGGGCGGCGACAGTGGCGGTGAAGTCGCGGGGCACGACGAGCGCGCCGAACAGCTTGCCCTTGCCCAGTTCCTCCTTCATCTCGTCCTCGTTCATCAGCTTCCAGTCGATCCTGTCTCCGCCCTGGGACGACTTCTTGATCGACTGGGTGATCTGTGTACCGAGGTCGGTCTGCTTGCCACCGACCTTCGCCCCCTCATCGGCGCTGACCAGGCCGACGGGCAGCTTGTGCAGGTGACCTGCAGGGTCGATGTTGGCGCCGACGTAGAACACCGTGAACAGCAGTGCCACGAAGCCCACGATCACACCGTTGACGGTCCACAGACGCTTCGCGCGCAGGACGCGGAAGGGGTGGGCGTTACTCATTTCCAGCTCCGGTACGAGGAAGAGAGAAGTGCAGGAGGAGCCGCCGGCGTCGTCGCGGGCGGAGCCTCATACGGATGGGGAGGTGTCCCCGGCGGACGCAGCCACCGGAAGCAGGGTCGGCCGCTTGGCCTGGCGGCCGTCGCCGGAGGAGCGGCCACGCAGGCGGCGGCCGAGCCAAGGGCCGAGGAAGGTGCCGGCCCAGCGCACTTCGGCACCCACGGTCCTCCAGACAGAGTTGTCTGTCCCTTCGGCCGGAAGGGGAAGGGTCCACTTGTCGTCGCTGCCCGGCAGACCGAGCGCCTGGGCCACGGCAGCCGCGATGCGCGCGTGCCCCAGCGGGCCGGCGTGCAGTCGGTCAGCACTCCACAACCGCGGATCGGTCGCCGCCGCGTGCGCGGACGTCTCCGCCACCACCACGCCGTGGCGGTCGGCGGCCTCCCGGATGCGCGCATTGAGTGCGAGAACACGGTGACCGATCGGGCGGGCCAACGACGTGATACGCCCGACATCGGGAAACATGAGGGTCGCGACGGTGGCGCCCTGCGCGGTGAGGGCGGCGAACATCGCCTCGACATGGCCGGCCACCTCGTCGAGGTCGCAGCCCGGGCGTAACACGTCGTTGACCCCGGCCACCACTGTGGCGAGGTCGGGCCGCATCGCGAGAGCCGGAGCCAGTTGCTCGGCGTGCACCTGACCGGCTTTACGGCCGCGCACCGCGAGGTTGGCGTAGCGCAGGCCGGGGCTGTGGCGGGCGACCTGCTCGGCGAGCCGGTCCGCCCAGCCCCGAAGACCACGGACGTCGTCGCCGTCCCCGAGCCCCTCGGTGTGACTGTCGCCCAGGGCGACATAGCGCAGATACCCACTGCTCGACACCGGGCCGACCGCCTCTCGTCAACGCTGCTGTTGGAAGTGGCACACGGCCATCGATAGTCAACTAGACACCTAGTCGCATTGTTGAATATGAGGATAGCTGTGGGCTCACCTTCCTGCAAAGTGACGCCGCTCAGACAGGAGCTGAGGCCGTCGAGGGCGGACCAACGCCGCGGTCCACCGCCTTGGTCCCGCGCCGACCTCATCGGCCATTCCCACTTCAGGCCTGAGCACCGACCGCGGTCTGCGCCGGCACCTGAGCGCCCGGGTCATCAACGGCATGCACAACAAGGACGCGGTCGGCTTCACCACCGGGATCAGCAACCTCTATCTGCGCGGTCCTGCATGGATTCCCGGTGTGCCGGAGTGCGCGGGTTCCACTCCCCCGCCCGGCCAAGGGCTCTACCACTCCGACATCGGGGGTGACCCCGAGAGCTGGTGCGCTCGGGTGACCGGCATCGACCTGGGATCGTTCCTCGGATGGACAACGGACCGAACTACGATCATGGGCGCAGTTCGTCCTACCAGGGCCACAACGGCGACGAGCTCATCGTGCTCTGTTGGACGACGGGAGCGGTCGACGCCGACGGGACCGGCAACCGGTACTGGTTCTTCGCCGACACCGGTGGATCCCTGCCAGGTGGTTACGTCAACGACCACCACCTGATGACGGGCAGGTTCGCGGACTGGAGCCAAGTCATCCCGCCCTGCTGAGACTGTAGCGGCCGTGCACAGCCGCCACAGGCACGATGCTTGGAGGCCTACCGCCTCCTCCACACCGACCCCGACACCCGACGGCGCGGCTCCAGCGCCTTCTCGTCCAAGGCAACGGCTTCCTCGTAGCACCGCAGTGCCTGCAACCAGACGGCAAGGCTGTTGGCGCCGGCCAGATTCACGCCCTCGGCACGGGCCCGGGCCGCTCTGGGACATGGCGACGCAGCAGCCCCTCGGCGGCCCTCTGAGCACCCCCGGCGAAAGCATCGAAACCCTCGCCTTCAGTGCCGACAGCCGCACCCCGCCAGCGCGTCCAGATGAGCGTCGACAAGTTCACCAACCTGGTCGACGACGCAAGAGCCGGTAACCTGCACGGCTGCACGGCTTTGAAACTTCCCTGACCTCACCGTCGACTGCCGTGCAGGGTCGCGGGTTGGTGCGGTGGCGTGCGCTCCGGTTCCAGCCCCGCCGCATCGAACCGGGCGGGCTACGGCCGAGTCCCGCGGCATCAGCATCACGTCACGATCACGTAGACCTTGCGCACGGTTTCAATGGTCTTCCAGACACCGACGAAGCCCGGCTTCATGACAAAGCTGTCGCCGGCCTTGTAGACCGCCGGTTCGCCGCCTTCCGGCGTGAGTTCGACGATGCCGGAGAGGATGTGGCAGAACTCGAAGGTCTCGCCCTTGATCGAGCGCGTCTCGCCGGGCGTCGCTTCCCAGACGCCCGTACGGATCATCTCCCCGCGGGCGCTGTCCTGGGCCCAGGTCTTGAAGGCGGGGTTGCCGGAGATCAGGCGTTCCGGGAGCGGGGCGGACTCGTGCGGAGCGCAGGAGGGATTGGTGTCGATGGTCTTCAGAAGGGACATGCCATTTCCTTTCTTGGCTTAAGAGGTTGGTGGCCGCGGCACCGGTCACGGCTCGCCGCCCCGACGAAGCCGCCTGTTGCGCGCCGGGCCGCTACGCCGGGCGTGTCAGGTCAGTGCCCGGCTCCGTCCGGCCACAGCCTCGGGGCGCAGTAGGTCGGCGAGGGTCTCGGCGGGCAACAGCCCCTTCTCCAGGACGAGTTCGGCCACCCCGCGGCCGGTGACGAGGGCCTCC
>NZ_JBSFUY010000088.1:0-4704 GCF_053592055.1 Streptomyces sp. NPDC002817 | reverse complement strand
ACCCTGGCCATGGTTGAGGTCGGGTGTTCGAACCTCGTCGTTCGCTCTTGATTCGAAGGCCCCCCGGCTTCTGTCGGGGACACGACGCGCCGCCGCTACGCGGCGGGTTCCGCGCTTCGCCCGGAAGGGCCGGAACTCCGTTCCGCCTACCGGGATCACTCCGTGATCCCGCGGTCCGGCCTCCGGCCGGACCCGTCTCGTATCGGCCTGCTCCGCAGTCCCGTACTAGACCTGACATGCCCTCCGGGCCTGCCAGAAAAGCAGCAGTTACGGGAAGGGGGCAGGTGCGTCAGCCGTCCTGGGGTGACGTCTGCTTGATGCCTCGCCAAGTCATACTGCTCTCGCCGGAATCCGCCACCCCTACCATATCCGGCCGCTTTCGAGGCAAGTCTGTGCGTCACTCTTATGAGCGGCTTTAGTCTGGGATGATGGCAGGGCACCTCTCTCCCGGATCGCCCGGGCGTGGGGGGTCGTCATTCTGGAAATCGGATGGAATCTGGATTGACACTGAATTCCCTCTCTATGTGCCCCCGAGAATGCGCGCGCAAATATCTACAAAAGACCGAAACTGTTCGCGATAGATTTACCGAGATTGAAAACGAAATCCCAACCAAATGTCATGAAGGTACCCAGCCACATTGCTCCAAAGCTGCCATTTACCAGCACAGCGATACACCCATCATTCTCGTCAGACATCCCGGCCCCCCAAATTCCGGAAACGATTATAGTACCGAAAAACCAGAAGAATCCGTAGAGTATAAGAACCCAGACCGCAGGACCGTGGTCAACTCTGACGATGGACCAATAGGTAGCAGTTGTCAGATACGAAAATGGGATTGCGAGAGGCGCGAGGCATAGCATGAAGCAAGATGGATAAGGTTTTGATTTTTTGGCGGGTGCCGGGGTGCTGGCCGACCGCTGTTGCTGGGTCCGACCGATCGGTTCCTCGCGCCGTATTCGAGGCCCGCTAGAAGACAGCGAGGGAGCAGACTGCGGGTGGTAGGTCGGCGACGGCTGATTGGCCGATGGCGGATCGTGTGGCGCGTGCCCAGGCTTTGCCTCTTCAGTGGTCGTCCCGGAGGCGACGGCAGTTTCCACCATGGAAACCGCCTGACTGCTGGCCTGCTCCTGCTCTTCCTGCAAAAGGCGAACTTGGTGCTGAAGCACCCGAACTTGCTGCTGAAGCCCGCGGACTTGCTGGCCCAACCGGCGAGACTCTTCCTGGGCGATCCGCAGATCGTCGCCCTGCGCCATGGCGTACTTGGCGGCTTGGGTCAGCTGGATCTTCTGTTGCTGATTCTGCAAACGCAGTTCGTCGCGCTCTTCCTCTGCCTCCTGTGCACGGTTGAGGGCCTGATTCATGTCTTCGGCGAGACGATCGAGTTGTCCCTGCAGCGTGGCCAGTGCCTCCTGCGCAACACTACGGTCCTTGCACGCTTCTTCGACTTGGTATGTGACTTGGTTTGTAAGGCGCTCGGCTTCTTGTCGCCAGCGCTCCGTCTCGTCACGCCAGTAGTGCAGCGAGTTGAGGTTGGCGGCAGCCTGATGGAGGGTTTCCAGGTATCGGGCCTGATCGCCCTCCTTGTCCAGGCCGAGCAATGCGACCACTGCGTCATGGAAGCGGTGGGATGCCGTGTGCGAGGTGTTGGCGTCGTTGAGGATCTTGGACACTTGTCCGGAACTCATGGGGACGCTGGCGGCTAGTTGGTCTTGCTTCAGACCGGCAGTGCTCAAGAGTCGCTTGACCGCTTCTCCGTACTTCTCGCCTTCCGGTGGATCGCTTGGCCTCTCCATGGCGCTGTTCATGATTTTCCCCCCACCCGCACGCGGTTCCCTGTGGATCAGAGACGCGGTACGGCTGCCGGGTCGCTACCCGCCCGGCCTTGATCCCGGTATACCCCCTCCTACCCTCCCTCTTTCCAATTCAGGGCAACCGTGAATGCCCATCTGGAAACTCCGTCCCCTGCCCTCAGCCTGCTTGTATCCCCTACCAGCGAGCGAAGGGCGGCTGCGATGGCCTCCACGCAGAATTTGGTGCCGGGCATCGTGTCCGGTGTCGGCGGCCTGGCCCAGGCTGTAGTCGGCGCCCCATCCTGGTCCGTCATCACCTGCCTGGGCATGGGCCTGGCACTAGGCCTCGCTCAGACACTCTTCCCGCAAAACTCCAGCGACCGGCTCGCCTGGTGGCAAGGCCGCCGCACCTATCTGCATGACCGGCGGACCCACCGCAACGCACGCCGACGTCGCCCGCCTCCGGATCCCAGCGGCCAGAGCGGAAGCTGACGCACACGCTGAGCCGTGGTGGATTCCTTGGCCGCATCTACCGGCTCTGTGACCAAGTCGGCGGGCGTCCTCCATACGCCTACGGCGGTCGGACGCGCTGTTGGCGGCGGGCCCAGGCGCCGGCGTCGCACCGCCCACTGTCTTGCGTGCATCAGGCAGAAAGGTCTTCGTCGTATTCCTGAGCTTCCGCAGCTTGCTCGCTGTGAACTTGTCCCAGAAGAACGGAGCAACGTGCCAGAAGTTGATCGTAAGTCATGACCGTGATGCCATGCATTCTGCTGTTCAGGCCGTGCAGTGCCTTGACCTTGGATTGGTCCCATGTGTTGGAGCGGCCGATCACGATGACAGCCCGTGGGTGATAAGCGATAATTTCTGTGTGGTCGGGCTGTATTCCGTGCTCTGCCGCCCGATGGAAAGTGTCGAGATATCGGTGGCACTGTCCGATTGCTTTGGAAGTCTGTGAGGCCCAGTACCAGTTACGGTGCGTGTTGTCGAAACTCAGAACTTCCATGTCGGGGCGCTTCAGTTCAAAGAGGTCACGGAATCCGCTGGCCGTGGATTTCATGAGCAAGTCCACTTGGTCGCCGATCCCGATACTTCTCCAGTTGTCACGCGCTACGTATGCGTTTCCGAACGCCCAGGAGTGCTTGTCGCACCACTTCTGGTAGACGTCCTCCATCGTCACGCCATCGTCGAGGTTTTCGCGCAGCTCAGTGATGGCCGCGCGCAGCTCGCCGATACGGACCACGGCGGAGAACGCGGATGCCAGTGACTCGGGGTTTACATGCTGGGCCACTCTGCGCGCGAATCTTTGGCTGTCGAGTGCCCCGCCCACCGCCCGAACTGCGTCGTCCGAGGAGTCACCGGTGTGTGCCAGTTCGTCGGCCCGCAGAACGAGGTACTGCCCGTCATCTTCCTGCTCGGCCACCGCCAGGGCCTGAGCGATGCACTGCCTGAGATGCCGAAGGTCTGAGTCGTTCAGCGTTATCTGGCACGTCTCCCCAGACCTCTTGTCCACCCGTATGAGCTTCATGGACAGCTCATCCTGAGAATTCCGGTGTGGAATGAAATACGGGACTGCCTCGATGGATACCTGGCTTGTGTCCCTGATGGTGATGCGGTCGCCGTACGACAAGGCACCCGACGCTGCGGGCCGCCGGTCGAAGTAGATAGGGCCGTCCTGATCCATGGCCATATCGTGGGCCAAACCCTCACTCATTGCTCAGGCTTCCGCAAAAGTGACACACGTGTTCGTTTACATCTGCTGGCACTCCTACACCGAGATCATCTTCAGCAGCGAGCCGACGTTGGTGTCGTACTCGTACTGGCGCGACCTCGAGCCGAGGTCGACGGCCTGGTCGACCCAGGCGTTGTCCAGTTCCTGACTGTTGCCAGCGGGCCAGACCTCGATGTACGCGACGACGACCACCGTGCGCAGCAAGGTCACGAAGTACAGGACCCGGACGGCTTCGACGTCATCGGTGTACCGGCGCAAGAGCGGTGCGCCGACGGTCGCGGGCAGCGGGTCGCCAATCTCGGGGTCGACACTGACGACGACCAGGGCGCGGTCGAGAGCGTGCAGCTCCCTCTCGGAGGTGATGGCCTCCAGCTGCTTCACGGCCGACGATGGTGTCGGGACCCGCCCGCCCTGAGAGCAACTTCCTGCTGTGTCCCGACGGGAACGTCGCCGGGGAGTGGTGGGGCCCGAGGGGTTGATCATGGGGCGCTGCAACTGAGTGCCGTCGTGTCGGCATGTACAGGTGCATGACGACACCGCACCCCGTGCGCGCTCTGCGCCAACGACTCCAAAGACTCAGGATGCGCTGGCAGGACATGACCTTGTTGGATCGGCGTCGGGTCTGGGTGCGTTGGGGGCGGCGTCTCCGGCGTTTGGGCATGTATGTGCTGATCGCGGTAGGCGCTTTCCTCCTGTTCGTCGGACTGCCGTGGCTGATCGTGGAAGGCCCGTACAAGATTGACAAGGAATATCTCGACCCGGACAAGCTCAAGGAGCAGTCGGGTGCGCTGGTCACCGGGCTGCGCACAGCCGCCGTGGCGTTCGCCGCTGCGCTCGGTGCTGGGATCGCGCTGCTCTACACCGCGCGCACCTACCGGCTGACCCGGCGCGGGCAGATCACCGACCGGTTCACCAAAGCCCTCGAACGACTCGGCTCACCCGAGATCTACGTCCGTATCGGCGGCATCCTCGCCCTCGAACAGATCGTCCAGGACGCCCCCGAACAAGCCGCCACCGACGCCGCCCGCGTCCTCGGCCACTTCATCCGCCACCACGCCCCCAGCTCCACACCCCCACCCCCCTCCAACAACCCCAAGACCACGGAGTTAGAGCGGATCCCCGGTTGTCAACGGGGGTGGAGGCAAGGGCTGGTGGAGGTCTGGGGGGTCCACTCGGGGTCGAGG
>NZ_JBSFUY010000087.1:1820-3239 GCF_053592055.1 Streptomyces sp. NPDC002817 | reverse complement strand
GGTGCCGGGCACGCTGTTGGGTGTCTGAGGGTATGGCCGTATCGGCTGCCTTCAGTGCCGGCCCCAGTGCACTCGAACCGGTTGGTTCGGGGTGATGGGTGGCTGGTCGTTGTTTGAGAACTGCACAGTGGACGCGAGCATCTGTGGCCAAGTTTTTAAGGGCGCACGGTGGATGCCTTGGCACCAGGAACCGATGAAGGACGTGGGAGGCCACGATAGTCCCCGGGGAGCCGTCAACCAGGCTTTGATCCGGGGGTTTCCGAATGGGGAAACCCGGCAGTCGTCATGGGCTGTCACCCATACCTGAACACATAGGGTATGTGGAGGGAACGCGGGGAAGTGAAACATCTCAGTACCCGCAGGAAGAGAAAACAACCGTGATTCCGGGAGTAGTGGCGAGCGAAACCGGATGAGGCCAAACCTACGACGTGTGAGACCCGGCAGGGGTTGCGTCGTGGGGGTTGTGGGATCTCTCTTTCACAGTCTGCCGGCTGTGAGGCGAGTCAGAAACCGTATGGATAGGCGAAGGACATGCGAAAGGTCCGGCGTAGAGGGTAAGACCCCCGTAGCTGAAATCTGTACGGCTCGTTTGAGAGACACCCAAGTAGCACGGGGCCCGAGAAATCCCGTGTGAATCTGGCGGGACCACCCGCTAAGCCTAAATATTCCCTGGTGACCGATAGCGGATAGTACCGTGAGGGAATGGTGAAAAGTACCGCGGGAGCGGAGTGAAATAGTACCTGAAACCGTGTGCCTACAAGCCGTGGGAGCGTCGCGCGCTGAGTTTACTCAGTGCGTCGTGACTGCGTGCCTTTTGAAGAATGAGCCTGCGAGTTTGCGGTGTGTTGCGAGGTTAACCCGTGTGGGGAAGCCGTAGCGAAAGCGAGTCCGAATAGGGCGGTATAGTAGCGCGCTCAAGACCCGAAGCGGAGTGATCTAGCCATGGGCAGGTTGAAGCGGAGGTAAGACTTCGTGGAGGACCGAACCCACCAGGGTTGAAAACCTGGGGGATGACCTGTGGTTAGGGGTGAAAGGCCAATCAAACTCCGTGATAGCTGGTTCTCCCCGAAATGCATTTAGGTGCAGCGTCGTGTGTTTCTTGCCGGAGGTAGAGCACTGGATAGGCGATGGGCCCTACCGGGTTACTGACCTTAGCCAAACTCCGAATGCCGGTAAGTGAGAGCACGGCAGTGAGACTGTGGGGGATAAGCTCCATGGTCGAGAGGGAAACAGCCCAGAGCATCGACTAAGGCCCCTAAGCGTACGCTAAGTGGGAAAGGATGTGGAGTCGCAGAGACAACCAGGAGGTTGGCTTAGAAGCAGCCACCCTTGAAAGAGTGCGTAATAGCTCACTGGTCTAGTGATTCCGCGCCGACAATGTAGCGGGGCTCAAGCGTACCGCCGAAGTCGTGTCATTGC
>NZ_JBSFUY010000087.1:0-1724 GCF_053592055.1 Streptomyces sp. NPDC002817 | reverse complement strand
AGGATGGGTAGGGGAGCGTCGTGTGCCGGGTGAAGCCGCAGCGGAAGCTAGTGGTGGACGGTTCACGAGTGAGAATGCAGGCATGAGTAGCGATACACACGTGAGAAACGTGTGCGCCGATTGACTAAGGGTTCCTGGGTCAAGCTGATCTGCCCAGGGTAAGTCGGGACCTAAGGCGAGGCCGACAGGCGTAGTCGATGGATAACCGGTTGATATTCCGGTACCCGCTGTGAAGCGTCAAACATCGAACCTTCTGATGCTAAGGCCGTGAAGCCGTTCCGGACCCTTCGGGGAAAGGAAAGTGGTGGAGCCGCCGGACCAAGGTGGTAGTAGGTGAGTGATGGGGTGACGCAGGAAGGTAGTCCAGCCCGGGCGGTGGTTGTCCCGGGGTAAGGGTGTAGGCCGAGTGGTAGGCAAATCCGCCACTCATCAAGGCTGAGACCTGATGCCGAGCCGATTGTGGTGAAGTGGATGATCCTATGCTGTCGAGAAAAGCCTCTAGCGAGTTTCATGGCGGCCCGTACCCTAAACCGACTCAGGTGGTCAGGTAGAGAATACCGAGGCGTTCGGGTGAACTATGGTTAAGGAACTCGGCAAAATGCCCCCGTAACTTCGGGAGAAGGGGGGCCATCACTGGTGATCCGATTTACTCGGTGAGCTGGGGGTGGCCGCAGAGACCAGCGAGAAGCGACTGTTTACTAAAAACACAGGTCCGTGCGAAGCCGTAAGGCGATGTATACGGACTGACGCCTGCCCGGTGCTGGAACGTTAAGGGGACCGGTTAGTCCAACTTCGGTTGGGCGAAGCTGAGAACTTAAGCGCCAGTAAACGGCGGTGGTAACTATAACCATCCTAAGGTAGCGAAATTCCTTGTCGGGTAAGTTCCGACCTGCACGAATGGCGTAACGACTTCTCGACTGTCTCAACCATAGGCCCGGTGAAATTGCACTACGAGTAAAGATGCTCGTTTCGCGCAGCAGGACGGAAAGACCCCGGGACCTTTACTACAGTTTGATATTGGTGTTCGGTTCGGCTTGTGTAGGATAGCTGGGAGACTGTGAACTCTGGACGCCAGTTCAGGGGGAGTCGTCGTTGAAATACCAGTCTGGTCGTGCTGGATGTCTAACCTGGGTCCGTGATCCGGATCAGGGACAGTGTCTGATGGGTAGTTTAACTGGGGCGGTTGCCTCCTAAAGAGTAACGGAGGCGCCCAAAGGTTCCCTCAGCCTGGTTGGCAATCAGGTGTTGAGTGTAAGTGCACAAGGGAGCTTGACTGTGAGACCGACGGGTCGAGCAGGGACGAAAGTCGGGACTAGTGATCCGGCGGTGGCTTGTGGAAGCGCCGTCGCTCAACGGATAAAAGGTACCCCGGGGATAACAGGCTGATCTTCCCCAAGAGTCCATATCGACGGGATGGTTTGGCACCTCGATGTCGGCTCGTCGCATCCTGGGGCTGGAGTCGGTCCCAAGGGTTGGGCTGTTCGCCCATTAAAGCGGTACGCGAGCTGGGTTTAGAACGTCGTGAGACAGTTCGGTCCCTATCCGCTGCGCGCGCAGGAATATTGAGAAGGGCTGTCCCTAGTACGAGAGGACCGGGACGGACGAACCTCTGGTGTGCCAGTTGTTCTGCCAAGGGCATGGCTGGTTGGCTACGTTCGGGAGGGATAACCGCTGAAAGCATCTAAGCGGGAAGCCTGCTTCGAGATGAGTATTCCCACCCCCTT
>NZ_JBSFUY010000086.1:0-5189 GCF_053592055.1 Streptomyces sp. NPDC002817 | reverse complement strand
ACGTGGTTGAGCAGCCAGCCGCCGATGACGGGGCCGAGCGGCAGGCCGAGTGCCGAGGCGGCCGGGCCGCAGCAGCTGCGGCCCGGCCCCTTCCGTATACGCCGGTCAGGCCCGCTGGTACTCCGCGCCCCACGCCTCCACCGAGTCGGCAGCCCGGTCGAACGCCTCGGGCCGCGCCAGGAAGTCCGCGTTGTGCGTGGTCAGCAGCGGCACCGCGCCCCCGGCCGCCCGGTCATGGCGTACGACGGTCAGCGCCTGTCCCTGCACCGTCCGCGGCAGCCCCAGCCAGCGCACCGGCTGCTGCACCGTCCGTACGGCGACGACCTTGTCCCAGCGCGTCGTACGCGTGAGGAAGAACCCGACCTGACGCACTCCGCGGGCGCTCACCCACACCCCCATGCGCAGCAGCCGCAGCGCGACGGCGATGACGGCCAGCGCGATCCCGAAGACCACACCGCCCTCGGACGCGGAGCCGGTGAGGGCGATGATGACCGCCGCGAACAGCACGTACGAGGCGAGCAGCAACAGCAGCGCCGCCGCACCCACCCGATAGGGACCGGGCCGGTAGGGACGCCGCCAGTGCTCGCGGTCGTCGAAGGGCAGCGCGACGTCGTCGGCTGTCTCGAATACGCGGTCGGCCGTCAGGAAGGGCAGGGGCACGGCTGGTCCTCACTCAATCCATGCGGTGGGCTGTGCCCGGTGAGGCTATCCGCCGGTGTCTCCTGGATCCACCCTTGGGGGTCCGGATGAGTCAGTGTCCCTGGGACGCCTGTGACTCCTGCGTCGATGTGGGGGAGTGATCGAGTGTCAGCGCCGGCATCCCGAGCATCAGGGACCCCACCAGCGCGGCGACGATGGTGACCCCCAGGAGCCAGCTCCCGGCTATCTGCTCCGCGGAGGACTTCTGACGGGGTGGGGGAGTGACATTGCTGCGGAACCTGTCGGCCTCGGCGACGAAGGCGAACGGGACGGGCTCACGCCGACGGAACATCGGGGAGACGCTCCTCTCGAGTTCGAATAAGTGACTGTTGTTGATACAGACGCACGAGTGCCACAAAAGGTGCCTTGATGCCCCGAATTCACAGAACTTCACCGAAGATGTCGCGTCCCGGCACCGAACGCCCCGATGTCAGTGCCGGGCCGTAGAGTGGGCGCCGCCCGAGAGAAGTGATGGAAGGACCCTCCGAGCCGTGACCGACACCCCCGCCGACGACCTCAAGCCCAGCTTCCGCAGCGACGTCACCGTCGAGCTGGTCAAGCACACCGCGGCCGACTCAGACGTCCTGTGGGCCGCCCGCGTCTCCACCGCCGGCGAACAGTCCCTGGAGGAGCTGCAGAAGGACCCCGAGCGCTCCAAGGGCCTCATCAACTACCTGATGAGAGACCGGCACGGCAGCCCCTTCGAGCACAACTCGATGACCTTCTTCATCAGCGCCCCGATCCTCGTCTTCCGCGAGTTCATGCGGCACCGCGTGGGCTGGTCGTACAACGAGGAGTCCGGCCGCTACAGGGAGCTCGAGCCGGTCTTCTACGTCCCCGGCGCGGACCGCAAGCTCGTCCAGGAGGGCCGCCCCGGCAAGTACGTCTTCGTCGAGGGCACCGAGGCCCAGCAGCAGTTGGTCACGCGCGCGATGGAGGACTCCTACCGACAGGCGTACGAGGCCTACCAGGAGATGCTCGCCGCCGGTGTCGCCCGCGAGGTCGCCCGCGCCGTCCTCCCCGTCGGCCTGTTCTCCTCGATGTACGCCACGTGCAACGCGCGCTCGCTGATGCACTTCCTCGGCCTGCGCACCCAGCACGAACTGGCGAAGGTCCCGTCGTTCCCGCAGCGGGAGATCGAGATGGTCGGCGAGAAGATGGAGGCGGAGTGGGCCAAGCTCATGCCGCTCACCTACGCGGCCTTCAACGCGAACGGCCGTGTGGCGCCGTAACGCACCCGCGTTCTCCCTCCGGGCACAGATGTACGGGTCAGCCGTGCGAAGTGTCCGTATTGCGGCATTTAGAGAAGTTCATCTAGCCTGATCAAACGGACCCGGCACTGCTTGAACCCCCGAGCAGGCAGTGCCGGGCTCCATCTTTGTCATGACTTTTCGAGCCCCCCGAGGGCAGACCACGCCTTGAGCAGCGAGTAGCGTGTTACCCATGGCTCCGACCTCCACTCCGCAGACCCCCTTCGGGAGGGTCCTCACCGCCATGGTCACGCCCTTCACGGCGGACGGCGCGCTCGACCTCGACGGCGCGCAGCGGCTCGCTACCCACCTGGTGGACGCAGGCAACGACGGCCTGGTCATCAACGGCACCACCGGTGAGTCCCCCACCACCAGCGACGCGGAGAAAACGGACCTCGTACGAGCCGTGCTGGAAGCGGTCGGCGACCGCGCCCACGTCGTCGCCGGCGTCGGCACCAACGACACCCACCACAGTCTCGAACTCGCCCGTACGGCCGAGAAGACCGGAGCCCACGGCCTGCTCGTCGTCACGCCGTACTACAACAAGCCCCCGCAGGAGGGCCTGTACCGGCACTTCAAGGCCCTTGCCGACGCCACCGAGCTGCCGGTCATGCTCTACGACATTCCCGGCCGCAGCGGCGTCCCGATCAGCACCGAGACGCTCGTCCGCCTGGCCGAGCACCCGCGCATCGTCGCCAACAAGGACGCCAAGGGCGACCTCGGCCGCGCCAGCTGGGCCATCGCCCGCTCCGGTCTCGCCTGGTACTCCGGTGACGACATGCTGAACCTGCCGCTGCTCTCCGTGGGCGCGGTCGGCTTCGTCTCGGTCGTCGGCCACCTGGTCACCCCCGAGCTGCGCGCGCTGGTGGAGGCGTACACCTCCGGCGACGTCCAGAAGGCGACCGAGATCCACCAGAAGCTGCTCCCGGTCTACACGGGCATGTTCCGCACCCAGGGCGTCATGACCACGAAGGCCGCGCTCGCCCTCCAGGGCCTGCCCGCCGGACCGCTGCGGGCCCCGATGGTGGAGCTCACGGCCGAAGAGATCGAGCAGCTCAAGATCGATCTTGCCGCCGGCGGGGTACAGCTCTGACAACAGACTTCGCGCGCCCCAGGCGCGCAGCAGACTTCACAACTGAATAAGCAGGCCACCGGTGGTGCCTGCACCCATAACGACAACTGCTACTAGCACGAACGTCATGCGCGCCACGTGCCCTACCGGTACGTGGCGCGTGTGGTGAGGAGAGTCTTTTGAGTCATCCGCATCCTGAACTCGGTTCGCCCCCGCCGCTCCCCGAAGGCGGCCTGCGGGTCACCCCGCTCGGCGGTCTCGGCGAGATCGGCCGAAACATGACGGTCTTCGAGTACGGCGGCCGCCTTCTGATCGTCGACTGCGGCGTTCTCTTCCCCGAGGAGGAGCAGCCCGGGATCGACCTGATCCTGCCGGACTTCACGTCCATCAGGGACCGGCTCGACGACATCGAGGGCATCGTGCTCACGCACGGCCACGAGGACCACATCGGTGCCGTCCCCTTCTTGCTCCGCGAGAAGCCGGACATCCCGCTGATCGGTTCCAAGCTGACCCTCGCCCTGATCGAGGCGAAGCTCCAGGAGCACCGCATCCGCCCGTACACCCTTGAGGTGGTGGAGGGAAACCGCGAGCGCATCGGCCCGTTCGACTGCGAGTTCGTCGCGGTCAACCACTCCATCCCGGACGCCCTGGCCGTGGCCATCCGCACCCCTGCGGGCATGGTGGTCCACACCGGCGACTTCAAGATGGACCAGCTCCCGCTGGACAACCGTCTGACGGACCTGCACGCGTTCGCACGTCTGAGCGAGGAGGGGATCGACCTCCTCCTCTCCGACTCGACGAACGCCGAGGTACCGGGGTTCGTCCCGCCGGAGCGGGATATCTCCAACGTCCTGCACCAGGTCTTCGGGAACGCCCGCAAGCGGATCATCGTGGCGAGCTTCGCCAGCCACATCCACCGCATCCAACAGATCCTGGACGCGGCCAACGAGTACGGCCGCAGGGTCGCCTTCGTCGGCCGCTCGATGGTCCGCAACATGGGCATCGCGAGGGACCTTGGCTATCTGAAGGTCCCGCCGGGCCTGGTGGTCGACGTCAAGACGCTCGACGACCTTCCCGACCGCGAGGTGGTCCTGGTCTGCACGGGCTCCCAGGGCGAACCGATGGCTGCCCTCTCCCGGATGGCCAACCGCGACCACCAGATCCGGATCGTCAACGGCGACACCGTGATCCTGGCGTCGTCCCTGATCCCCGGCAACGAGAACGCGGTCTACCGCGTGATCAACGGCCTGACCCGCTGGGGCGCCAACGTCGTCCACAAGGGGAACGCCAAGGTCCATGTCTCGGGCCATGCCTCGGCCGGCGAGCTGCTGTACTTCTACAACATCTGCCGCCCGAAGAACCTGATGCCGGTCCACGGCGAATGGCGCCACCTGCGTGCCAACGCCGAGCTGGGTGCCCTCACCGGCGTCCCGCACGACAGGATCGTCATCGCGGAGGACGGCGTCGTCGTCGACCTCATCGAGGGCAAGGCCAAGATCTCCGGCAAGGTCCAGGCGGGTTACGTGTACGTCGACGGTCTTTCGGTCGGCGACGTGGGCGAACCGGCCCTCAAGGACCGCAGGATCCTCGGCGACGAGGGCATCATCTCGGTCTTCGTGGTCCTCGACTCGTCGACCGGCAAGATCACGGGCGGACCGCACGTCCAGGCCCGTGGCTCGGGTATCGAGGACTCGGCGTTCGCCGACGTCATTCCGAGGATCACGGAGGTCCTCGAGCGCTCGGCCCAGGATGGTGTGGTCGAACCCCACCAGATGCAGCAGCTGGTGCGGCGGACCCTCGGCAAGTGGGTCTCCGACACCTATCGCCGCAGGCCGATGATCCTCCCTGTGGTGGTGGAGGTCTGACGGTCTGTCGGACACCCGTACGCGTGAACCTGGAGCGGGGCGCCTCGATTTGCATCGAGGCGCCCCGCTCCAGTACGTTTACGGCTCCGCCTGAACGGGAACCCGGTCGCTTCGTGCGCCGGAACCAGTCCCCGAAGCGGGTGGGAATTCCGACTCAGAATCTCTGATAAAGTCGGAGCCGCCGGAAAGGGAAACGCGAAAGCGGAAGCCTGGAAAGCACCGAGGAAATCGGAACCGGAAACGGTCTGATAGAGTCGGAAACGCAAGACCGAAGGGAAAAGCCCGGAGGAAAGCCCGAGAGGG
>NZ_JBSFUY010000085.1:0-5645 GCF_053592055.1 Streptomyces sp. NPDC002817 | reverse complement strand
ACGCCTCCGCAAACACCGGAAACGCCCCATACAACCCCCGACCCATCCCCAACCGCTGAGCCCCCTGACCCCCAAACACCACACCAACACGCACACCCTCACGCACCCGGCCGGTCACCACGTTTGCGGCGGGTCGGTCATCCGCCACGGCTGTCAGGCCGGCCAGGGCCTCGGACATGACATCGGCGGAGATGAGGGCGCGGTGTTCCAGGCGGGCGCGGGTACGGGTCAAGGAGACGGCCAGCTCCGGCAGGCCGGTCTCGGGTTTGTCCGACAGGAAGGCGGCAATGCGGCGAGCCTGATCGCGCAGTCCCTGGGCCGATCGTGCCGAGAGCACCACCGGCAGGGCGTGCGCGGGAGGGCGGCCGGCGGATGCCGGGACGGGAACGGATCCGTCAAGGGCCCTTTCCTGTGGCGTCTGTTGGGGTGCTTCCTCCACGATCACATGGGCGTTCGTCCCGCTGATGCCGAAGGACGAGACGCCCGCGCGGCGGACGCGGTCGCCGCGTCGCCACGGCCGTGTCTCGGTGAGCAGCCGGACAGCGCCGGCATCCCAGTCGACGTGCGGTGTCGGCTCGTCCACGTGCAGTGTCGCCGGAAGGATGTCGTGGCGCAGGGCCATCACGGTCTTGATCAGCCCGGCCATCCCCGCGGCTGCCGCGGCATGGCCGATGTTGGACTTCACCGAGCCCAGCCACAGCGGGCGGTCGGGGGCGCGACCGGCCCCGTACGTCGCCAGCAGTGCCTGGGCCTCGATGGGGTCGCCGAGGACGGTCCCAGTGCCGTGGGCCTCGACCGCGTCGATGTCGTCGTAGGAGAGTCGTGCGTCGGTGAGAGCAGCGCGGATGACGCGTTGCTGTGCAGGACCGTTGGGCGCGGTCATGCCGTTGGAGGCGCCGTCCTGGTTCACGGCGGAGCCGCGTACCACCGCCAGCACCCGGTGTCCCTTGGCGATCGCGTCGGAAAGACGTTCCGCGAGCACCAGGCCGATGCCCTCGGACCAGCCCGCGCCGTCGGCCGCCGCCGCGAACGACTTGCAGCGTCCGTCCGGGGCGAGACCGCCCTGCCTGCTGAACTCGACGAAGGCGATGGGCGTCGGCATGACGGCCGCTCCCCCCACGACGGCCATCGAGCACTCTCCGGCGCGCAGCGATCGCATGGCCAGGTGCAGCGCCACGAGCGATGACGAACAGGCGGTGTCCACAGTGATCGCTGGGCCCTCCAGGCCCAGCGTGTAGGCGAGTCGGCCCGAGGCGACACTGGTGGTGTTGCCGGTGCTCATGTAGCCGAGCAGGTCCTTGGGCACATCACGCACCTGCGTCCCGTAGCCGGACGGCACGGCGCCGACGAAGATGCCGGTCTGGCTGCTGCGCAGGGAGTCCGGGCCGAGACCCGAGCGTTCGGCGAGTTCCCAGGCTGCTTCCAGCAGCAGCCGCTGCTGCGGGTCCATGGCAAGGGCCTCGCGTGGTGAGATGCCGAAGAACTCGGCGTCGAAGTCGGCGATGTCGGACAGAAACCCGCCTTGCGCGGTGACCGAGGCCCCGCCGCTGCCGAGCGCGTCCAGGTCCCAGCCGCGGTCCGCGGGGAACTCGGTGATGGCGTCGCCGCCGGAGACCACCAGGTCCCACAGTGCCTCCGGCGAGTCCACGCTGCCCGGATACCGGCAGGCCATCGCGATCAGGGCGATCGGCTCGGCCTCGTCCGCGGTAGCCGCGCCGGTCGTGGGCGCGTCGGGCGCGGAGGCGGTGGTACCGGACAGTTCGGACCACAGATGGCTGGCCAGCGCCTCGGGAGTGGGATGGTCGAAGGCCAGAGTGGCCGGCAGCCGTCGGCCCAGATCGGCCGAGAGCCGGTTGCGCAGTTCGACCGCGGCCAGCGAGTCGAACCCTGCCTCGCGGAAGGTACGGCCGGGGGGAACGGACGTGCCCGGGGTGTAGCCGAGCACCGTGACCATGTGTCCGACGACCAGATCGAGAGTGCGCCGACGCCCCTCGTGCTCCGGCAGCCCTGCCAGCCGTCGTACCGCGTTGCCGCCGGTCTCCGCGGTGGAGGATCGTGGCTCGGCCGCACGGCGCACGGGTTCCCGCAGCAGGCGCCCGCACAGCGTCCTGAGCGCGGAGCCCTCCGGCTGTTTCGCGACCGCGTCCGTGTCGAGGCGGACCGGCACCAGGATCGGCTCGTCTGTACGGCACGCGGCGTCGAAGGCGGCCAGGCCCTGGTCGTCGGAAAAGGGCAGCAGCCCGCCCCGGGACATCCGGGCCAGCTCAGCCTCGGTCAGCGCCCCGGTCAGGGCGCTGGCGGGCTGCCAGTGACCCCATGCGAGGGACAGGGCGGGCAGCCCCTGGGCGCGGCGGTGGGCGGCCAGGGCGTCCAGGAACGCGTTGGCCGCCGCGTAGTTCCCCTGGCCGGGGCTGCCGACCACGCCGGCGGCCGACGAATACAGGACGAACTCGCTCAGCCCTCGGTCCCGGGTGACTTCGTGCAGGTGCACGGCGGCGTCCAGCTTGGGGCGCAGCACGCGGTCGATCCGATCAGGGTTCAGGGCCGCGACGGTGGCGTCGTCGAGGACTCCGGCGGCGTGCACGACCCCGGTCAGCGGCAGGTCGGCGGGGACGTCGTTCAGGAGCTCTTCGAGCTGGGTGCGGTCGGCGACATCGCATTCCGCAACGGTCACCCGGGTTCCCAACTCTTCCAACTCGGCCTTGAGTTCGGCGGCTCCCGGGGCCCGCAGGCCTTGGCGGCCGCAGAGCAGGAGGTGGGGTACGCGGTGGTGGGCGGCCAGATGCCGGGCGACCAGGCCGCCGAGCGTGCCCAGACCGCCGGTGACGAGGACGGTGCGCGAGTCCGTCCAGGGGCGGCGCGGCACGGTCAGCACGAGCTTGCCGACGTGCTGCGCCTGGCTCATCTCCCGGAACGCGTCCCCCGCCCGGCGTATGTCGCGGACGCTCACGGGCAAGGTCTCCAGCTCTCCCGCTTCGAGCAGGCCGACGATCCGACGTAACAGGGCGCCGAGAACGTCGGGACCGGCATCAGCCATCAGGTCGAACGCCCGGTACCGCACGCCGGGGTGGGCAGCGGCGATCTGGTCGGCGTCACGCAGGTCGGTCTTGCCCATCTCCACGAACGTGCCGCCGTGCGACAGCAGCCGCAGGGACGACTCGATGTACTCCCCCGTCAGGGAGTTGAGCACGATGTCAATGGTCGGGAAGCGGTCGGCGAACGCGGTCGTGCGGGACGAAGCGATGTGGTCGTCGTCGAGGCCCAGGGCCCGCAGCGCGTCCCATTTCCCTTCGCCGGCCGTGCCGTATACCTCGGCGCCCAGGTGACGGGCGATGCGGACGGCAGCCGTACCGACTCCGCCGGCGGCGGCGTGCACCAGCACCTTGCTTCCGGCGGCGAGTCCTCCCAGGTCGACCAGGCCGTACCAGGCGGTCAGGTACGCGACCGGGACCGAGGCGGCGCGTTCGAACGACCAGCCGTCCGGGATGAGGGTGAGCAGGCGGTGGTCGGTGACGGTTCGGTCGGCGAAGGCCGTCGGCATCAGTCCGAGCACCCGGTCGCCGACCGCGATCCCTTCGACGCCCTGTCCCACGGCGGTCACCACGCCGGCAGCCTCGCTGCCCATGCGTCCGCCACCGGGGTACATGCCCAACGCCAGCAGTACGTCGCGGAAGTTCAGTCCTGCGGCCCGCACCGCGACGCTGACCTGGCCGGGGCCGAGGGGCTCGTGCTGTTCCTCGGACGTGGAGAGGAGCGCCAGGCTCGTCAGCGTGTCGGCACTTCGGGTGGACAACTCCCAGCCGTCGTGTGCTGGCAGCGCGAGGCCACCGCCGGCGCGGGCTCGGCGCAGGCGCGGCGTCAGGAGTGTGCCGGCCCGGACGGCGATCTGCCGCTCCCCTGAGGCAACCGCGGCGGCAAGCGAGGCGGCGTGCCCGTGGTGGCTGTCCTCGTCGAGGTCGACCAGGACGATCCGGCCCGGGTGTTCGGACTGCGCGCTGCGCAGCAGGCCCCAGACGGGGGCGTGCGCGAGGTCCGCCACGTCGTCGCCCGGTCCGGCCGCCACCGCCGAGCGTGTCACGACGACCAGGCGTGCCGCGGTCCTCGCGTCATCGGCGGTCCACGCGCGGACCAGCTCCACCGCGTCGGCGAGGAGTGCGCGCGCCGCGCCGACCGGTCGGCGGTCGACGCACGCCGCGACGACGAGCTCCGCCGATGCCGGCACATCGGCCAGGGATGCGGCCACGCTACAGCCCAGGTGCAGCTCGTCGCCGCCGAGGGTGGTCCAAGTATCGGTAGCGGTGGCTGAGTCGACCTGTCCGACCGGCTCCCAGTCCAGACGGAAAAGGTTCTCGTCGTCGCGGTCGGCCACGAGGGAACCAGCGGTCACCGGCCGGACCACGACCTTCTCCACCGAGGCGACCGGACGGCCGGACAAGTCGGTCACCAGAACGGAGATCGCGCCGTCGGTGGCGTCGCCGCACTCCGCGACACGCACCCTCAGCGCTGCCGCGCCTGCCGCGTGGAGCGCCACGCCGTTCCAGGAGAACGGCAGCCGGACCCGGCCGTCGTCGCCGAAGAAGCCGCCGAACCCGCTCGCCTGGAGCGCGGCGTCCAGCAGTGCGGGGTGCACTCCGAACCGGGATGCTAGTAGGAGCTGTTCCTCGCCCAGTGCGACTTCGGCGTACACCGCGTCGTCATGGCGCCAGGCCGCACGCAGCCCCTGGAAGGCGGGGCCGTATGTGTATCCCGCCTCCGCTGTACGGGCGTAGAAGTCGTCCAGGTCGATCGGCGTGGCGTCCGGCGGGGGCCAGGTCTCCAGTCCCGGCGGGCTGTCTGGCGGCTCTTCGGTCAGGACGCCGACCGCGTGCCGGTGCCAGGTCTCCCCCAGAGCGTCGTCGGAGCAGGCGGACACGGTCAGCGTGCGTCGACCGTCCTCGTCCCTCGCGCCGATGCGTACCTGGACGAAAGCGCAGCCGTGATCGGGCAGTACCAGGGGTTGTTGCAGGGCCAGTTCCTCGACCTGCGCGCAGCCGACCTCCTCGGCGGCGCGCAGCGCCATCTCGAGAAAGGCCGCACCGGGCAACAGCGCCTTGTCGAGCACCGCGTGGTCGGCGAGCCATGAGTGGCTGTAGCGGGAGAGCCGCCCGGTCATGACGTACTCGTCGGTGTCGGCCAGCCGGATCGCGGCGCCGAGCAGAGGATGGTGAGCCCCGCGCACGCCCGCGGCGCCCACCCAGTCGGTGGGGACGCTGCCGATGCCGCCCTCCAGCCAGTAGTGGCGGTGCTGGAAGGCGTATGTGGGCAGATCCACCGCCCGCGCGCCTGTGCCCTCGAACACAGGAGACCAGTCCACGTCCACGCCCCGCACGAACACCTCGGCCAACGAGGTCAACAAGCGAGAGACACCACCGTCACCCCGGCGCAGAGTCCCGGTCACCACCACATCCGACAGCCCGGCCGTCTCCTCCACCCCCACCGTCAACACCGGATGCGGGCTCACCTCCGTGAACACCCTGTTCCCCCGCCCCAGCGCGGTGCCGATCGCGTCCTGGAAACGCACCGTCCGACGCAGGTTGCTCACCCAGTACTCCGGATCCAGCCCGGCCGTGTCCAACACCTCCCCAGTGACACTGGAGATGAACGGG
>NZ_JBSFUY010000084.1:0-6201 GCF_053592055.1 Streptomyces sp. NPDC002817 | reverse complement strand
ACACCCACACCCTCGGACCAGCCCGTGCCATCAGCCGCCGCCGCGAACGACTTGCACCGACCATCCGGAGCCAACCCCCGCTGCCGACTGAACTCAGCGAAGATCGTCGAGTCGGCCATGACGGTGACGCCACCGGCGAGGGCCAGGTCGCTCTCGCCGCTCCGCAGCGACTGGGCCGCCAGGTGCAGGGCCACCAGAGAGGACGAGCAAGCGGTGTCCACGGTCACCGCCGGGCCTTCGAGGCCGAAGGTGTAGGCGAGGCGTCCGGAGGTGACCGCGGCCACGTTGCCGGTCAGCAGGTAGCCCTCGGCACTCTGCGGAGCGCGCCTGCCACCGCCGAGGTAGTCCGGCTGGGTGGCTCCGACAAAGGTCCCGGTGCGGCTGCCGCGAACGGACGCGGCGTCGATGCCGGCCCGTTCGAACGCCTCCCAGGCGGTTTCCAGCATCAGTCGCTGCTGCGGGTCCATGGCGACGGCCTCGCGCGGCGAAATCCCGAAGAACTCCGCGTCGAACTCCGCCGCGTCGTGGAGGAAGCCACCGTGTCGGGTGTACGACGTGCCGGGCCGGTCGGGATCGGGGTGGTAGAGCCGGGCGAGGTCCCAGCCGCGGTCGACGGGGAAGCCGGAAATGGCGTCGCCACCGGAATCCACCAACTCCCACAGCGCCTCTGGCGAGTCGACCCCGCCCGGATACCGGCACGCCATACCGACGATCGCGATCGGCTCGTCAGCATCGGCCGCAGGCGCCGCCGGCACGGTCGCGGGAGTGACGTCGGTCCCCTCGACGAGTTCGGCGAATTCATCGAGTTCGGCGAGCAGCAGGTCCGCGACAGCCCTCGGAGTCGGGTGATCGAAGACGACGGTAGTGGGCAGGGGGACCCCGGTGGCCGCCGTGAGCCGTCGGCGCAGTTCCACCGCCGCCATGGAGTCGAAGCCCGCGTCCTGAAAGGGCCGTGCGGGGTCGACGGCGCCCGTGTCGGAGTGGCCGAGAACGGCGGCGGCATGACCGGTGACCAGGTCGAGCAGGGTGCGGCGGCGGGCGCGTTCGGGCAGGTCGGCCAGGCGTCGGCGCAGTGCTGCGCGTGCTTCGGAGTGTTCGCCGTCGGCCGGTGCGGAGGGTCGGCGGGCTTCGGGGATCTCGACGAGTAACCGGGTCGGCCGGGCTCCCGTGAATAGGGGCGTGAAGCGTTTCCAGTCGAGGTCCATGACAGCGGCGTCCGAACGCCCCCGTCCCAGGAGCAGACCGAGGGCGCTGATCCCGGTCTCGGCGTCGAGCGGGCGGGCTCCGTGGCGTACGGCGTCGGCGTCGTCGTGGGCGGCCCAGGCGCCCCAGCGGAGATGGGCCGCGGACCGCGCCCGGCACAGGGCCGCGGTGCACGCGTCGGCCACGGCCTCGGCGATGTGGCCGACGGCTCCCAGCCAGCCCGTGGCCGGGGACAGGACCAGCTCGGTGCCGGTCGCGTCGAGCTCTCGCAGCGCCGCGTCCTGCTCGTCGAGAAAGGCCGCGAGGTGCGCGGCGGTCAGGTCTTCCAGCCGTACGGCGTCGCGGTGCGGGCCGACTTCGACGATCCGCTGGGCACCGCGTTGCCGTAACCGCTCGGCGATTGGGGAGAACGCCGTGCCGAGTCCACCGGTCGTCACGACCGTGGACGGTGCCTGCCAGGTGTCCCGGCCCAGCGGGGAGGGCGCGGCGGTGGACCGGACGAGCCGACGCGCGTGAACGGCCGAGGCGCGGAGCGCGACCTCGTGTTCTCCGCCGGGTGCGGCGAGGAAGGCACCCAAGCGTCGGCCCTCGGCGCTGTCCACGGTCGGGGGCAGGTCGAACAGGCCACCCCAACGGTCGGGGTGCTCCAGGGCGGCGACCCTGCCCAGCCCCCACAGCGCGGCCTGGCGGCTGTCCGGGCCCGGGTCGGCGTCCTGGGTGGCGACCGCTCCCCGGGTCAGGCACCACAAGGGAGCGGTGAGACCCGCGTCGCCCGACGCCTGGAGCAGGGACAGCGCCTGTGGCAGGGACCCGGGGTCACCGATCGCGAGCAGGGACAGTACGCCTGCGGGCTGCTGTCCGGTGGACTCGCGCAGGATGGCGGCGAGTCGTTCCCGGTCGTCGTCCGGGCCGACGTACAGCGGGACGATCCGGGCCTCGGCGTTCGCGTCCGCCAAAGTGTCCAGCCATGCACGGGACTCGGGGTCGTCCGCGAGGACGGTGAGCCACGTGCCGCGCAGGGGCCGGTCCGAGCCGGTGGTGACGGGCCGCCAGGCCTCCTCGTAGCACAGCGTCGCCGCATGGGTCGTACGGCGTTGGCGACTCCGCCAGTCCGCCAGTACGGGCAGGGCTGCGCGCACGACGGGCAGATCTGTGTCGGGGACGTCGAGTTCGGCGGTCAGCCTGGAGAGGTCGTCGGCGTCGACGGCCTGCCAGAACCGTGCCTCCGCCTCGGAGGCGGGCGCACCGGCGGGCGCGGTCCCGTCGGCCGTGGGCTGCCACCAGTACCGCTGGTGCTGGAAGGCGTAGGTGGGCAGGTCGACGGGCTGTCCGCCGGGCCCGAAGACGACCGCCCAGTCGACGGGGACGCCGCGCGACCACAGCTGCCCCAGCGCGGCCAACAAGGTTCGGGGTTCGGGCCGGCCGGCTCTGAGCGCCCCGACCACCGCCGGCTGTTCGTCGGACAGTTCGGCAGCCAGGCACTCCTCGACCATGGGGACCAGCACCGGCTGCGGGCCCAGTTCCAGGAAGGAGGTGACGCCTCGGGTGCGCAGGGCGGCGACCGTGTCGGCGAAACGCACCGGGCGCCGGATGTGGCGCAGCCAGTAGGCAGGTGTGCGCAGGTCGTCGCCGGTGGCCACTTGGCCTGTCACGTTGGAGAGCACGGGGAGGGTGGGCCGCTGGAACGTCAGGTCCTCGATGGTGTCCTCAAAGTCGGCGAGCATCGGTTCCATCAGCGGTGAGTGGAAGGCGTGCGAGACGCGCAGCCGCCGGGTCCGGCGTCCGACGGTGCTGAAGTGGTGGGCGATGCGCGCCACCTCGTCCGCCGCCCCCGAGACAACCACCGAGGACGGGCCGTTGACGGCGGCAATGCTTATGGCGTCCGTGAGGAGCGGCGTCACTTCCGCCTCGGCGGCTTGGATCGCGGTCATCGCCCCGCCGTCCGGCAACGCCTGCATGAGTCGGCCGCGTGCCACAACGAAAGCGGCCGCGTCGTGCAGTGACAGCACGCCCGCGACATGTGCGGCGGTGATCTCACCGACCGAGTGGCCCGCCACCGCGTCGGCGCGCACGCCCAGCGACTCGGCCAACCGGAACAGGGCCACCTCGACCGCGAAGAGAGCACACTGTGCGAACTCGGTACGGTCCAGCACATCGTCCGGCGCCTGCCACACCAGGTCCCGCAGAGAACGCCCGAGCAGCCCGTCGAAGGCCGCGCACACCTCGTCGAACGCTGCCGCGAACACCGGGAACGCGGCATACAACTCCCGTCCCATTCCCGGGTACTGTGCGCCCTGGCCGCTGAACAGCACGGCGGTGCGCGCACCGGGCCTCGCCCGGCCGGTCGGCTCGAACCCGCCCGTGGCTGCCTCCTCGAGAGCGGCCAGTGCCTCGACGGAGTCATGGGCGAGCACCACCGCACGGTGGTCCAGTGTGGCGCGGGTGGTGAGGAGAGCGCGGCCGATGTCGGTGAGCGTCTGGCCGGGATGGGCGGCGACATGGGCGCGGACGCGCTCGGCCTGGGCGGCCAGCCCCTGGGCGGAACGGCTGGAGAACAGCAGAGGGACAGGCAGGGCGGACGGCCCGGGGGGTGTCTCCGCAGGCGCCTCGTCGGCCGGAGGCTGCTCCAGAACGACGTGGGCGTTGGTTCCGCTGATCCCGAACGAGGACACACCTGCCCGACGGGGACGGCCCGTCGACGGCCACGGCCGGGGCGCCCTGAGTACCGCGACCCCGCCGGACTCCCACTCCACTTGGGGGGTGGGCTCGTCGACGTGCAGGGTGCGCGGGAGCGTCCCGTGGCGCATGGACATCGCCATCTTGATCACGCCCGCGACACCCGCCGCGGCCGCGGAGTGCCCGATGTTCGACTTCACCGAGCCGATCCACAGCGGCTCACCGGTCGTCGGGTCACCGCTGTCCGGTGCATTCGGTCCGCCGGGGGCCCGGGGCGTTGTGGGCTCGTCGTGGTCCAAGCTCGTGGCTTCGCCTTCGACCCGTGCCCGGCCGTATGCCTCCTGAAGGGCGCGGGCCTCAATCACGTCGCCGAGCCGGGTACCGGTGCCATGGGCCTCGACGGCGTCGACCTCGTCGGGGCCGAGCCGGGCGTCGGCCAGCGCGTCCTCGATCACGCGCCGCTGCGCCGACCCGTTCGGGACGGTGAGCCCGCTACTGGCGCCGTCCTGATTGACGGCCGTTCCACGGATCACCGCCCAAATACGGCGGCCGTCGCGCACCGCATCCGACAGCCGCTGCAGGATCAGAACGCCGGCACCTTCCGCCCAGGCCGTGCCGTCGGCTTCGGCGGCGAACGCCTTGCAGCGTCCGTCGGGGGCCAGTCCGCGCTGCCTGCTGAAGTCCACGAAGACACCGGGAGTCGCCATCACGGTGACACCGCCGACCAGGGAGAGCCCGCACTCCTGTCCGCGCAGGGCTCGTACCGCCAGATGCAGGGCGACCAGCGACGAGGAGCACGCCGTGTCGACAGTGAGGGTGGGGCCTTCCAGGCCCAGGACGTGGGCGACGCGCCCCGAGGTGACGCTTGCCAGATTGCCGGTCAGGGAGTAGCCCTCGGCCGCCTCGGGAACCTCTCCTCCCGGCGTCAGGTAGTCCGGCTGTGTCGCACCCACGAACACGCCCGTACGGCTGCCCCGCAGCACGGACGGGTTCAGGCCCGCGCGTTCGAGGGCCTCCCAGGACACCTCCAGCATGAGCCGCTGCTGAGGATCCATGGCTAGGGCTTCACGGGGCGAGATGCCGAAGAACTCCGCGTCGAAGTCGCCGGCGCCGTCGAGGAAGCCGCCCTCGCGCACATAGCAGTGTCCGGCGCGGTCGGGATCGGGGTCGTAGAGACCGGTCAGGTCCCAGTTGCGGTCGGTCGGGAACTCGGTGATGGCGTCGCCCTCCCGGACGACCAGGTCCCACAGGTCCTCAGGTGACGACACTCCACCGGGATAGCGGCAGGCCATGCCCACCACGGCCACCGGTTCGCCGTTCGCCTCCTCCAGTGTGCGGACCTGTTGCCTGGCCTTGCGCAGGTCCGCGGTGACGAGCTTCAGGTACTCCCGAAGCTTCTCCTCGTTGGCTCGGGATGCGCTCAATTGAGGCCCAGCTCCCTGTCGATCAGATCGAACATCTCGTCGTCCGAGGCCGCCGCCAGGTCGTCGGCGTCGTCGCTCGGGGCGTCCGGTTCCTCAAGGCTCCACAGCAGTGTCCTGAGGCGCTTGACCGTCCTGTCCCGGCCGCCGTTGTCCCCCGCGAACTGCTGGACGGCGGCGACCAGTTCGTCAAGCGGGTCGGCGACGGGCATGTCGGCGCCGTGCGGAAGCAGAGCGCCAAGGTGGCGGGCGAGCTCGGCAGGGGCCGGGTGCTCGAAGATCACGGTCGTGGGCAGGCGCAGCCCGGTGGCCGCGCCCAGCCGATTGCGCAGTTCCACCGCGCTCAGGGAGTCCAGTCCCAGGTGCGTGAAACCCCGGTCGGGGTCGATGGTGTCCGGCGTGCTGTGTCCGAGGACGGTGGCTGTGTGCGTCCGGACCAGGTCCAGCAGCAGGCGCTCGCGGTCCGCTTCTCCGAACGCGGCCAGCCGTTCGCCCAGCGACACCGGCGTACGCCCGTCCCCGCTCCCGGGGGTGGCGTGCGCGACCGCCCGCGCTCCCCTGCCACCGACCAGCCCGCGCAGGACCACGGGCCCCGCGTCCTGCGCCCCCTGCTCACGCAGCACCTGCCGGTCGAACGCCGCCGGCACCATCACAGCGGCGCCCGCCTCCAGCGCCCGATCCATCAGCGCCAGCGCACGGTCACTGTCCAGGGCGACCACCCCGAGCCGCCGCAGCCGTCCCTCGTCCGACGCGGACGTCATCTCACTCGTCTCCGCCCAGTGCCCCCACGCCAGGGATACCGCGGACAGACCCTCCGCGCGCCGATGTGCTGCCAGGGCGTCCAAGTAGGCGTTGGCGGCCGCGTAGTTGCCCTGTCCGGGGCTGCCCAGGACACCGGCGA
>NZ_JBSFUY010000083.1:0-6222 GCF_053592055.1 Streptomyces sp. NPDC002817 | reverse complement strand
ATCGACCGGTGCGCCGCTCGCCAAGTCCCGTTGTCGCGGCTCACGTTCGCGGCCGCACAGCCTGGTGAGCGGAGCGGCGAGGCCGCGGGTCACCGGCCAGGCGACAAACGCGGACAGCGCGAAGACAAGGGCGTGGGCCAGGGCGGAGCCGATGCCCGTCCAGCCGACCCGGTCCAGTACGACGATGCCGGCGAAGCTGACGAGCCAGCCGCTCGCTGCCACGACCGAGGCGGAGACGGCGACCGGCGCTCCTCCGAGCATCCTGGCCAGTACCGGAGCATCGCCATCGAAGTCGCGCACGCCCGCCCGGCCCAGCAGGACCCGGAACCAGAAAGCGAAGGAGACCACCAGGGCCGAGGTGAAGAAGACAGTGGGGAAGCCGGCGGCGGCGTCGATGACATCCAACATCCTTCACCCCCCTGTCCCGTTGGCGTCCAGGTACCCTCGGCCGCTGCCGGATTCAGGCACGAGGACGCGGCCGTGTTTCGACCGAGGCCATTGTGGAGCGACATGGCTCTTCACCGCATTGCCGTGTTCCGGCAGTCTTGACGTCCTCTTGATGCCGGACACACGTACCCGTGCGGCCGACGGCGTCCCGAGCCGAGAGAGCGGCGGACATGATGCCGAGGAGACGGTTGTTCGGGCGTATACGGCTCGGCTCATGCGACATGATCAGTTCTGGTCATGGGGGCAGGCGCTTCGCCATGGCTGTCTCGTGGGTATCGCCATCGGGGGAAGGACAAGCATGCGGCGACTCGTGCGCGCGGTCGTGGGCCACGGCTGCCGGGCAGTCCACCGTGGGGTGTGCGCAGGCCCGCGCCAAGGCCGGTGCGGTCGGGCCGGCATCGCTACGAGGGGGTGCGGCGCACGATGAGGTGCGTACCCTCGCTGCCCGGTCAGGTCCGGCACCCGGCCCTGCCGGGACACATGGTGGTGTGCGGCGACGATGCCCTCGCCGAGCGCCTGGCCGCCGAACTGCGCGAGCTGTACCGGATGCGGGTCACCGTCGTCGTACCGTCACTGCCCAGTACCGCTGATGCCGGGGCGGGGTCGGACGGACGGACGCGGGCCCTCGCGTTGCTCGCCCGGATGCAGGCAGTCGTCAACCGGGCCGCCGACTCCGAGTCCGCGCCGGACGTCCGCGTGGTGCAGGCGCCGGTTCTGGACGAGGAGGTGCTCGCGGAGGCCGGCGTCATGCAGGCCGATGCGCTAGCCCTCGTCCACGGCGACGACGAGACCAACATCCGCGCCGCGCTCGCTGCCCGTCGCCTCAATCCCCGCCTGCGCCTGGTCATCCGGCTATATGACCGCAAACTTGGCCAGCACCTTGCTGAGTTGCTCGACCAGGCGGCGGTCGTCGCGTCACCGGGTCTCGATCCGGCCGCGTTGGACACCTCGACCACCGTCCTGTCCGACGCTGACACCGCGGCCCCGGCCCTCGCGGCGACGGCCGTGACGGGCACCAGCAAGGTCGTACAGGCCGACGGCCTGCTCCTGCGGGCCGTGGAGCGCACTCCGCCGGGCCACGGCGCGGTGGCCGACCCAGGGCTGTGCACGCTCGCCCTGCTGTCCTCCACCGCCAACGACCCAGCGGGAACGGAGGGTTCGGACGCCAGCGGTCAGGACGGACCGCAGCTGCTGCCGGACGACCGCACCGTCGCCGCCGCGGTCGGCCGCGGCACCGTCGTCCTGGAGACCGTCACCCACGACGGTCCCGAGCGGGCCCTCGCACGCGGCCTGCCGTTCGGCTCGCTCTTCTCGCGCCGCCTGCGCTGGTCCCTGGCCGGACTCGTCCTGAGCGTCGTGGGCCTGGCGGTGGCGTCCTGGCTGACCACCGGCGACCACCCCCTCCACGCCGCCTACCTCACCCTCCTCGACATCTTCGCCATCGGCGACCCCGCCCTGGGTGAACCCACCGCCCGCCAGGTCATCCAACTGCTGTCCGGGCTGACGGGACTGCTCCTGCTGCCCGTGCTGCTCGCCGCCGTACTCGAAGGACTGGGCACCTTCCGCACCGCCTCCGCGCTGCGCCGGCCGCCCCGCGGGCTGTCCGGCCACGTCGTCCTGCTCGGCCTGGGCAAGGTCGGTACCCGTGTCCTGGCCCGGCTGTGCGAACTCGGCATCCCGGTGGTGTGCGTGGAGGAGGATCCGGAGGCCCGCGGCATCCCCCTGGCGCGCCGCCTGCGCGTACCCACAGTGATCGGTGACGTCACCCAGGAAGGCGTGCTGGAGGCCGCGAAGATCCACCGCGCGCACGCGCTGCTCGCCGTGACCAGCAGCGATACCACCAACCTGGAAGCCGCCCTGTACGCCCGCTCGGTGGAGCCAGGCCTGAGGGTGTCGCTGCGGCTGTACGACGACGCCTTCGCCCTCGCCGTCTACCGCACCCTGCGCGCCGCCCACCCCCACGCCTTCACCCGCAGCGTGTCCACCCTCGCCGCTCCCGCTTTCGCCGGGGCGATGATGGGCCGGCGGATCCTCGGTGCGATTCCCGTCGAGCGCCGAGTCCTTGTGATCGCCGCGCTCGACGTGGCAGGACACCCGCAGTTGGAGGGCCGTACGGTCGCCGAGTCGTTCCGGCCCGGCATGTGGCGGGTCCTGGCCATCGACTCCGCCGACCCGGGCGAACGCCTGCCCGACCTTTCGGCCTCACCGTCGTACGACGGCACCGAGCACCCGAGCGGTCTCGTGTGGGATCTGCATCCCGGCCATGTGCTGCGCCCGCAGGACCGCGTGGTGCTGGCCGCCACCAGACAGGGCTTGGCCGAACTTCTGGGCACTCACTCGCGGAGCCGGGCCCGTCCGGCGGGTTCCTGAGCCACGCACGCCCGGCTCTCGCCCGCTCCTGCCAACTCCCGCTACGTAGCGCTGAATTAGGCCTGAATGCGGTGGTCGGGCGTAGTAGGCAGAGCTGCTCCGTATGCGGCACGATCGTTCATGCCAAGGGGGAGGCGGGATGTATGGCAAGGAAGTCCGCAGGATCGGCTGACGGGCGGTTGGGCGGTGCTGCGTCATTACTAACGACGCCGGCCGTGCCGGTGTTCGGGGTAGAAGGCGCTCATCGGGTCGGGGCTGGCTCGGACGGGCTGACAGAGCCCACGCGATTACTGTGCGCGGCTGCACATCTGCGGCCGGATAGAGCTGAGGAGTTCGCCGAGAAGCTCAGGAAGTGGCGGAAGAAGCAAGCCACGGAACTCGTTGACAAGCTCACCCCGAAGAAGATCCGCCTGCGACGTTTGGAGCAGGCGGCGAAGCGAGCGCTCGAAGGTGATAAGGACGAGTTGGAGCGGGCGTGGGACGACGAGACGCCCCCTGATCCCAAGCAGCCGCGGGTGCTTGTCGGCCACGAGTACGCACGCTGGATACGCAGCCGGATAGCAGGGGACGGGCGGCCGGTGCCGTCCCAGGGATTCGACCTTGAGGCCGTGCTGATTGCGTGTGCTCAAGCGGAGCGTCTGTTGTGGCTGCGCCGGGCCATTATTGCTCTCGGTTGCGTGGCCGGTGGGCCTTGGATGCTGACTCCATTCGCCTATTTAGCGCCGGTGGTTGCTCTGTTGGGGCTCTGGGCAGCGTTCTATGCGGATCGGATGCTGGCTCAGCGGAGGCTCCATGAGTTGATGCACGTTGGGGACAGCACGACATGGGGAGCCGAGGTGCCGCGTCGCTTTCGGAGCGCGGCCGAGCGGATTCGGGACGGGGCATACGGCGAGGTGGTGCCGTACCAGAACCAGGTCCGGGCAGCGGGGGCGAAGTACCACTTCGTGGGAGCGGGCAAAGTCTGGTTCGAGACACAAATCGGAATCGACGTCATGCCCACCAAGTCGGAGGACGAGAACGGCGACCAGGAAGCGGCAGACGGCAACAGCCGCCTTCGGTCCCTGCCCAGCGTCGAAGAACTACTGGCCGGCTCCAGGCCCGGTGAAGGGGTGGTCCGGTTCACCCCGGACGATCTGCACGCCCATGTGGCCCGGGAGTTGCAGCGCCCCCTCGATCCGCTGCCGGACTTTCACCCCGACAGCGCGCAGGAGGTGTTCGGCGTGGCCGCGATAGCGGCTGAGCGCTGGGGGACACTGACTCCCGAGCGGTGGTCTCCCGGGCCCAGGCATGGAAGTCGGCGCCGCGGTAACCCTGGTCCGCCCACACATGCCGCAGACGCGGAAAGGTATCGGCGGCCCGGGAGAACAACACAACGGCGCCATCCCGATCGCCGACGCTCGCCGGGCTTACACAGGCCACCAGGACGGCAGGGTCTTTGAGAAGTGCCGAGGTGGGCGGTTCGCCTGCTGAGAACCGGATGTGACGGCTTGTCGGCTTCTGTCGGCGGCGACCCTGGAGACAGGACAGGCATGGCTGCTGGTGATCATGTGGGTGTCGAGTCCGTATGAGCACCGAGCGAGTCCATGCCTGCGCGCCCATCTTCCCGCATGCCGTCATGCCTCCAGCAGCTGGGGGAAGCCTCCGGCCCAGCTCTGCTGAAGACAGCCGCTGACCTGCGGAGTTATCTGGCCACGGTGCCTGACCCGCGGGCCCGTCGCGGCATCCGTCACCCATGGACGGCCCTGCTCACCTCTGCGGCCGCCGCCGTTCTGGCCGGCGCCGCCTCGATCTCAGCGATCGGCGAGTGGGTGGCCGACGCGCCGCAACACGTCCTGGCCCTGCTCGGGTTCCGACCCGACCCGCTGACCGGCCTGATCCGCCCGCCCCATGCCACGACCATCCGCCTCGTCCTGGCCACCGCGGACGGCGACGCCCTCGACCGCGCCATCGGCGACTTCCTCCAGGAACGCCAGGCCCCGGCCCCGGGACGAAAGGTCATCGCCGTCGACGGCAAGACACTCCGCGGCTCCCGCAGCGCCAAGCGGACGGCCACCGCCCTGATCGCCGCCATGACCCACAGCGGCCAGGTCCTCGCCCAACGGCAGATCGACAGGAAGAGCAACGAGATCCCGGCCTTCGCCCCGCTCCTGGACGGCATTGACCTGACCGATGCCGTGATCACCGCCGACGCCCTGCACACCCAGCACGACCACGCCTCCTACCTGCACGAACGCCGGGCTCACTACCTGGCCGTCATCAAGCGGAACCATCCCGGACTGCATGAGCGGGTCCGCCGTCTTCCCTGGCGCGACATCCGCCTGGACCACGTCGAGCGCACCCGGGCCCACCACCGCGACGAGATCCGCCGCTTGAAGACCGCCGTGTTCGCCCACATCGACTATCCCCACGCACGCCAGGCCCTCCAAGTCGTGCGCTGGAGACGGGACATGGGCACGGGCAAGCTGACGATCGAACGGATCTACCTGGTCACAAGCCTGCCGCCCGGCGCGGCCGACGGCAGCGAACTCGCGGCCTGGATCCGCGGCCACTGGCGCATCGAGAACCAGCTGCACCACGTCCGCGACCGCACCTTCCACGAGGACGCCTCGCATATCCGCACCCGCCACCTACCCCGCGTCATGGCCGGACTGCGCAACCTCGCCATCGGCGTCCACCGTCAGGACGGCCACACCAACATCGCAGCCGCCCTCCGCCACACCGCCCGAAACCACCTGCGGCCCCTCACCGCCCTCGGCCTGACATGACGAACCCGGACACAAGATCACTTCTCAAAGGCCCTGACCAGGACGGTGCCGCGGGTATCGACGAGCAAGTGGCGTTTGATGCCGCTGACCTTCTTTCCGCCGTCGTAGCCGTGCAGGCCACCGCGCTCACTGGCCCGCACGCTCTGGCTGTCCACGACGGCCGCACTGGGAGTGGGATCACGGCCGAGCTGTGCCCGCTCACGTTCCCGCAGAGCCGTCAACATCCGTTCCCACACGCCCTCTTGCTGCCACCGCCGCCAGTAGTGGTAGACCGTCTGCCACGGCGGCAGGTCATGCGGCAGCAGTCTCCAGGCGCAGCCGGCCCGCAGCCAGTACACCAGTGCGTTGAGGATCTCCCGTCGTGTGTGTTTTGCCGGCCGTCCGCCGGGCCTGACTCCCGGAACCAGCGGACAGAGAATCGCCCACTCCGCATCGGACAGATCCGTCGAGTAACGGGTACGCAGCCCGCACACCCCAGCCCCCGAAAGCGCGTCACCGCCCCGCTACCAGGCGACTTGCCCGCTGACAGGCTTTTCAGACGCCCTCTAGGGCCTGTGTGACGTTGTGATCAGCCAGTTGCCTTCAGCAGGTCGTTGATCCAGATCATCGAGGCACGGAGGTGGAGGCCGGCGAGGTAGCT
>NZ_JBSFUY010000082.1:0-7325 GCF_053592055.1 Streptomyces sp. NPDC002817 | reverse complement strand
AAAAACGCAACCGGCACCGACGCCGCCCCCGCAAACGACCACCCCACAGGAACACCAACCACCAACCGCCCATCCACCACCACCACATCACCGAACGCACCCGACACCAGACCCATCACCCGATCACCCACACCCAGACCCGACACACCAGGGCCCACCTCAACCACCACACCCGCCGCCTCGCTGCCGAGTTGGGCGCGGCCTGGGTACATGCCGAGGGCGATCAGCACATCGCGGAAGTTCAGGCCGCCGGCATGGACCTCGACCCGCACCTCGCCCGGTCCCAGGGGGCGAACAGCGTCGTAGGAGGGGGCGAGTGCCAGGCCTTGGAGGGTGCCCCCGCCGGTGCTGTGCAGCCGCCAGCCCGACTCGGCCGGCATCGTGAGGGTGCCGCTGTGCGGTCGGGTCAGGCGGGGTGCGTGCAGTACCCCGCCGCGGACGGCGGTCTGAGGTGCGGCGGAGTCGATCGCCGCGGTGAGGGACGGACTGTCGGCGTGGTCGAGGTCGATGAGGGCGATCCGTCCGGGGTTCTCGGTCTGCGCCGAGCGCAGTAGTCCCCAGACCGGGGCCCAGTCCGGGCGCGCCGGAGTCTCGTCCGGGCCTGTGGTGACAGCCATACGTGTCACGATGACGAGGCGGGAATTCTCGCTGCGCGGGTCGGCCAGCCACTCCTGGACCGTGTGCAGCACCGCAGTGAGCCGGGATAGGGCGGACGCGGGCGAGTCCTCGTCGTCGGGCGGCGCGACACAAGGCAGTACGACTGCTTCGGGGAAGGCATCTTCGTGCGTCTGCCGCAGCTCGTCCCAGTCGCCGACCGTGCGGAACGCCTCGCCCGGGTCGGGGCCAAGGTCCGTGCCCACGACGACGGGCAGTGACCGGCTCGAGGGGCACGTCGGTTCGAAGGGCACCCAGTCCAGTCGGAACAGCGCCTCGTCGTCTGCCGGTTCCCCGGCCGCCGCCCGCAGCGCGGCAAACATCTCAGGTGCGACGGCCCTCAGTTGGAGTTCCTCGACATCGATCACGGGTGCGCCGAGGGAATCGGCCGCGGTGAGCGACACCGTCGAGGGGCCGGTACGGGTCAGCCGCACGCGCAACGCCGTTGCGCCGACCGCGTGGAGGGTGACGCCGGTCCAGCCGAACGGCAGCAGCGTCCCCTCTCCCTCCTCCAGTCCGACGAACCGACTGATCTGGAGTGCGCCGTCCAGTGCTGCGGGGTGCAAGCCGAATTGGGCGGCCGTGGTGTGCTGCGCCTCGGGGAGCTCGATCTCGGCGAGGAGTTCGTCCCCGCGCCGCCAGGCAGCGCGCACGGTCCGGAACGTGGGCCCGTATCCATAACCCGCGTCAGCGGCACCGTCATAGAACGCTGCGATGTCGACGGGTTCGGCGTCCGTAGGCGGCCACGCGGTCAGGCCGGAGTCGCGGTCCGAGGGCACGGCCGGGGCGATCTCGCCGGTGGCGTGCTGGGTCCAGGGCTGATCCGTGGGCGCGCGATCGGGACGCGAGTGCACAGCCAGCGGCCGCCTGCCGCTCTCGTCGGGTTCGCCGACCCATACCTGGAAGGTGACGGCGGTCGCCTCGTCCAGGATCAGCGGCGAGGCCAGTATGAGGTCGGTGAGGCGGTCGCAGCCCACTTCGTGGGCGGCGCGCAGGGCGGTCTCGACGAAGGCCGTACCGGGCAGCAGGACCGTTCCGCCCACCATGTGGTCGGCGAGCCAGGGCTGGGCGGCGACGGACAGCCGGCCCGTGAGTACGTACTCGTCGGCATGGGCGACCTGTACGGCTGCGCCGAGCAGCGGGTGGTCGGCGGCGCGCAGCCCGGCCGCATCGACGTCTCCGACGCCCGACGTGCCCTCGAGCCAGTACCGCTGCCGCTGGAAGGGGTACGTCGGCAGGTCAGCGTGTCCGTGGGGGGTGGCCGGCAGGACAGCGGCCCAGGTGACGGAGGTGCCCTTGGTCCACAGGCGGGCGAGCGCGGTGAGCAGGGCGCGGGTCTCCGTGCCGTCTGCGCGCGGTGCGGCGGTGGCCACCACGGCGGGATCGCCGCGCAGCGCGGCCAGGCAGTCGTCGACGAGCGGGGCGAGCACGGGGCGGGGGCCGAGTTCGAGGAAGGCGCCGATGCCCCGCTCCCGCAGTGCGGCGACGACGTCGGCGAAACGCACCGTCCGCCGCACGTGGTCGGCCCAGTATTCCGGGCCGGCCAGGCGTTCCTCGCCCAGGGGCGCTCCGGTGACGTTTGAAATCACTGGTATGCGAGGGGTGCCGTAGGACAGGCCCGCGACGGTCCGCTTGAAGTCGGCGAGCATGGGGTCCATCAGCGGGGAGTGGAAGGCGTGCGACACCTTCAGTCGGCGGGTCCTGCGCCCGAGCGTGGCGAAGTGGTCCGCGACGCGGCGCACTTCGTCGGCGGTGCCGGAGATCGTGACCGAGGTCGGGCCGTTGACCGCGGCCAGGCCGACGGTGTGGGTGTGCGGCGCGATCAAGGGAAGGATCTCCTCCTCGGTGGCCTCCACGGAGACCATGACGCCGCCGGTGGGCAGGGCCTGCATGAGTCGGCCGCGTGCGACGACGAGCGTCACCGCGTCTGGCAGCGAGAACACGCCCGCCACGTGGGCGGCCACGATCTCACCGATGGAGTGGCCCGCGACGAACTCGGGCCGTAGTCCGAAGGACTCGGCCAGCCGGTACAGGGCGCGTTCGACGGTGAACAGGGCGCACTGGGTATAGAGCGTCTGGTCGAGCAGGTCGTCCGGGGAGCCCTCGATGACCTGCTTGAGGGGATGGTCCAGGTGGGCGTCGAAGGCCGCGCACGCCTCGTCGAAGGCCTCCGCGAATACGGGGTGTGCCTCGTGGAGTTCGCGGCCCATGCCGACGCGTTGCGCTCCCTGGCCGCTGAATAGCACGGCGAGCCGGGGCGCCGGTCCGTCGAGCGTGCCGGTCTCGACTCCGACGGTCTCGCCTCCTTGCGCCAGCGCGGCCAGTCCGGCGACGGCTTCGGAATGGCCCGCGGCGATGACGACGCCTCGGTGCTCCAAGGCCGCCCGAGCCGACGCCGTCGCACGCGCCACGTCGGTGAAGGGCTCGGCGGGCCGGTCTGTGAGCCACGTCCGAAGCCGTTCCGCCTGGCCGGCCAGGGCTTCGGTGGATTTGGCCGAGAGCAGGAGGGGGAGCTCTCCGGCGGGCGGCGGTACGTCCGCCGCCGTGGAGGAAGCGGGGGCCGTCGGAGGTTCTTCCAGGACGACGTGGGCGTTGGTGCCGCTGATGCCGAAGGAGGAGACGGCCGCGCGCCGCGGCCCGCCCCGTCGCGGCCATGGCCTGGCGCGGTCGAGCAGCGCGATCGCGCCGGCCTCCCAGTCGACGTGTGGGGTCGGCTCGTCCAGGTGCAGCGTGGCGGGCAGTTCGTCGTGCCGCATCGCCATGACCATCTTGATCACACCCGCGACACCGGCGGCCGTCTGGGTGTGCCCGATGTTCGACTTGAGGGAGCCCAGCCACAGGGGACGGTCGGCGGGCCGGTCGGCGCCATAGGTGGCGAGCAGCGCTTGTGCCTCGATGGGATCGCCGAGGGCGGTGCCCGTACCGTGGCCCTCCACGGCGTCCACCTCGGCCGGACGCAGCCCTGCGGCGGCCAGCGCGGCACGGATGACCCGCTGCTGCGAGGGGCCGTTGGGAGCGGTCAGACCGTTGGAGGCACCGTCCTGGTTGACCGCCGTACCGCGTACGACGCCGAGGACGGGATGTCCGTTGCGCAGGGCGTCCGACAGCCGTTCCACCAGCAGCACGCCGGCTCCCTCGGCCCAGGCGGTGCCGTCGGCGGCCGCCGCGAACGGCTTGCATCGCCCGTCCGGGGCCAGCCCGCGCTGGCGGCTGAACTCCACGAAGACGTGCGGGGTGGCCATCACGGTCACTCCGCCCGCCAGCGCCATCGAGCACTCCCCGGCGCGCACCGCCTGCGCGGCCAGGTGCAGAGCGACCAGGGAGGACGAGCACGCGGTGTCCACCGTGACGGCGGGGCCCTCAAAGCCGAAGGTGTAGGCGACGCGGCCGCAGACGACGCTGCCCTGGGTGCCGGTCACCGTGTAGCCCTCCACCTCGGCCGGGGTGCGGGACAGAGCGGTGCCGTAGTCGTGGTGCATGATCCCTGCGAACACGCCGACCCGTTCGCCGCGCAACCCGGCCGGGTCGATCCCGGCCCGTTCGAGGACCTCCCAGGAGATCTCCAGCATCAGCCGCTGCTGGGGGTCCATCGCTAGCGCCTCACGCGGCGAGATGCCGAAGAATCCGGCGTCGAAGTCGGCGGCGTCGTACAGGAATCCGCCTTCCCTGGTGTACGAGGTCCCGGAGCGCTCGGGGTCGGGGTCGTACAGCCGCGCCAGGTCCCATCCGCGGTCGGCGGGAAACGTGCCGATGGCGTCGCCGCCGGTCGCGACGAGTCGCCACAGGTCCTCGGGGGAGGCGACGCCGCCGGGGTAGCGGCAGGCCATGGCCACGATGGCGATGGGCTCGTCCGCCGACGCGGCCACGACGGTGCGGGGCTCGGCGGTCGCCGAAGCGGCTCCGAGCAGCTGGGTATGCAGCAGCTGTACCAGGGAGTCCGGCGTCGGGTGATCGAAAATCATCGTGGCGGGCAGGCGCAGTCCCGTCGCCGCGTTCAGCCGGTTGCGCAGTTCCAGCGCGGTCAGCGAGTCGAAGCCGATCTCCTTGAAGGCCAGCCCGCCGTCGATCGTTGCCGGTGAGGCGTGCCCGAGCACGGCCGCAACGTGCGTACGCACCAAGTCGCGCAGCAGCTCGGACCGGTCGTCCTCGGCGAGCGCGGCCAGCCGCCGTGCCAACGACCGCACGGACCCCGCTGTACGCGCCCCTGTCGCGAGCCGGGTTCCGGCCAGGGCGCGCAGCAGGGGCGGTACGACGGTGTCGGCCTTGCGGCGCAGCGCGCCCAGGTCCAGGCGGGCGGGCACAGCAAGCGCCTCGTCCAGGGCGAGGGCGGCGTCGAATAGGGCCCCGCCCGACTCGGCGGGCAGCGGCAGGAGGCCGGCCCGGGCCATGCGGGCCAGGTCGCGCTCTTCGATGCGTTCGCTCATGCCGCCACCGGTCGGCGCCCACGTTCCCCAGGCGAGGGAGACGGCGGGAAGCCCTTCGGCGCGCCTGTGCTGGGCCAGGGCGTCGAGGAAGGTGTTGGCGGCCGCGTAGTTGGCCTGTCCGGGGCCTCCGAGGACACCCATCACCGAGGAAAACAGCACGAAAGCGGTGAGCCGATGCTCGCGGGTCAGTTCGTGCAGGTGCAGGGCGGCGTCGAGCTTGGGACGGAGCACACGGTCGAGCCGCTCAGGGGTGAGCGACTCCACGATGCCGTCGTCGTTGACTCCGGCGGCGTGGACGACGGCCGTCGGCTTGTGGCGGTCCAGCACCGCGGCGAGCTGTTCACGGTCGGCGGCGTCACAGGCGACGACGGAGACCTCGGCGCCCAACGCGCTGAGCGCGTCGCGCAGCTCGCCGGTCCCGGGCGCTGCCTCGCCTCGGGTCCCGGCGAGTACGAGTCGTCGTACGCCGTGGGTGGTGACCAGGTGACGGGCGATCAGGCCGCCGAGCGCGCCGGTGCCTCCGGTGATCAGCACGGTGCTGTCCGGACCGAAGGGCGGTTGTGCCGCCGGATCGGAACGCGTTGCGCGTACCAGCCTGGGCACCAGGGGTACGCCGTCGCGGACTGCGAGTTGTTCCTCTCCTGTCGCAGCCGCCGCCGTCAGGTGCGAACCGTTCCCGGCCGCGTCGAGGTCCACGAGCATGAGACGGCCGGGATGCTCCGACTGGACCGACCGCACCAGTCCCCACACAGGTGCCAAGGTCAGGTCGGGCAGGATGTCGTCGGGTCCTGTGACGACCGCGCCGCGTGTGGCGATCAGCAGCCGGGAGCCCTGGAGACGCCGGTCGGCCAGCCAGGTGCGCACGGTCTCCAGCACGCGGTCCAGCGCGATGCGTGCCGCCGCCGCGATCTCGTGCCCTTCGGCCGTGGGCCGCATGGGGAGCACGATCACGTCCGGGGCTTGCGCGCCCGCCTCGACGGAGGCGGCGAGAGCGGCGATGTCGGTGTGCTGATCCGCGGTCAGGCCCTCGACCGGCTCGTCGCCGATCACGGCCCAGGTCCCCGGCGCGGCAGCGTCCGCCTGCTGCGTGGGCAGCGGCGTCCAGTCCAGGCGATGGAGCATGTCCCGGACCGCCGTACGGGCAGCGGTGAGTTGCGCGGTAGAGGCGGACCGCCAGGTCAGCGCCTCCAGTGAGGCAACCGGGCGGTTCTGGGCATCGGTGATGGCCAGCGCCGTCACGTCCGGTCCGGCGGCGAGCACCCTGACACGCAGCGGTCCGGCGCCGGGGCCATGCAGTGTGAGGCCGCGCCACATCACCGGCAGGGGTGCCCCGTGCTCGCCGTGGCCCACCGGTCCCAGGAGCGCGCTCTGCAAGGCGGCGTCCAGCAGGGCTGGGTGGATCCCGCGCCCGTCGACGTCGAGGGCGGCTCCGGGGGGCGCCTGGACCTCGGCGCATATCTCACCAGGGCGCCTCCAAGCGGCGGTGAGCCCCTGGAAGGCCGGGCCGTGCTCGTAACCGGACTCGGCGATGTCCTCGTAGAAGCCGTCCAGGTCGACCGGTTCCGCGCCAGGCGGCGGCCAGGACTCCACCGCGACCTCCGGCTCCTGGGCAGTGGGTTGGAGTTCTCCGGTCGCATGCCGAACCCAGGGAGCCGTGTCGTCGTCGCGCGAATGCACGGTGACCGGGCGCCGCCCTCGCTCGTCGGGGGTACCGGCCCAGACCTGGAGCTGGATGGTTCCCTCCTCGGGGATCACCAGCGGAGTCTCCAGGGTGAGTTCGCCGAGTGTGGCGCAGTCGACCTGCGCGCCGGCCCGCAACGCGAAGTCGACGAATGCGGTGGCCGGCAGCAGTGTCGTCCCGAGCACCACATGATCGGCGAGCCAGGGGTGGGTGCGCAGGGAGACTTCCGTGTCAAGGACCACCTCGTCGGAATGCGCCATGGTGACGGTCGCGATGTCTGCCGCCCTCTGCCTGTCCTCCAGCCAGTACCGGCTGTGCTGGAAGGGATACGTCGGCAGATCCACGGCCGGGGCGGGAGGCAGCAGCGCATTCCAGTCCACGGAGGCGCCGGAGCTCCACAGCGTGCCCAGGGCGTTCAGCAGCGCCTCGGGTTCGAGGTGATCTTTGCGCAGGGTTGGTACGGCCGTGACATCGTCACCGCAGGCCTCACGCACCAACGCGGTCAACACACCCCCCGGCCCAACCTCGAGGAAGCGGCCCGCCCCCAACTCCCGCATCGCCGCGAC
>NZ_JBSFUY010000081.1:0-8913 GCF_053592055.1 Streptomyces sp. NPDC002817 | reverse complement strand
CACTCCGCCATCCGCTCACCGAACACCGGCAACGCATCCCACAACTCAACCCCCATCCCCACCCACTGCGCCCCCTGCCCCGGAAACACCAACACGGGGCTTTGTGGCAAGTCAGCGATGCCAGTGATCAGGGACGCGTGCTCGGTGCCGGTGGCCAGCGCTTCCAAGGCCTGTGCGATCTCGTCCCGGCTCTCGGCGATCACGACGGCGCGGTTCTCCAGTTGGGCGCGCGTCGTGGCCAAGGAGTGGGACAGCGCGGCCTGTTGGAGTTGCGGGTGGTCGCGCAGGTGTTCCGTCAGGGCGGCGGCCTGGGCACGGCGTGCCTCGGTGTTCCTGGCGGACAGGGGGTAGGGCAGAACCGTCGGGAAGTCCGTGACGGGTTCGGGGTGTTGAGCTACGGGCGCCTGCTCCAGGATGATGTGGGCGTTGGTGCCGCTGATCCCGAATGACGACACACCCGCCCGCCGCGGACGCTCCCCCGCCTCCCACGGCCGCGACTCGGTCAGCAAGGACACCGCACCCGACGACCAGTCCACATGCGGCGACGGCGCATCCACATGCAACGTACGCGGCAACGTCTCATGCCGCATCGCCATCACCATCTTGATCACACCCGCCACACCCGCCGCCGCCTGGGTGTGCCCCAGGTTGGATTTCACCGAGCCCAGCCACAGCGGTTCGTCGTCGGCTCGGCCGCGGCCGTACGTGGCGAGCAGTGCCTGGGCCTCGATCGGGTCGCCCAGGGTGGTGCCCGTTCCATGAGCCTCGACCGCGTCGACGTCGGCCGGAGTGAGCCGGGCGCTCGTCAAGGCGCCGCGGATGACGCGTTCCTGGGAGGGGCCGTTGGGCGCGGTCATGCCGTTGGAGGCGCCGTCCTGGTTGACGGCCGAGCCCCGTACCACGGCCAGCACCCGATGTCCCTTGGCCAGCGCGTCCGACAGCCTCTCCAGTACGAGCACGCCGACGCCCTCGGCCAGGCTCATTCCGTCGGCCGCTGCCGCGAACGGTTTGCATTGGCCGTCCGGAGCGAGGCCACGCTGATTGCTGAAGCCCAGGAACTGGACCGGGGTCGACATCACCGACACACCACCGGCGAGCGCCAGGGAGCACTCGCCGGAGCGGAGAGACCGGGCAGCCAGGTGCAGGGCGACGAGGGAGGACGAGCACGCCGTGTCGACGGAGACGGCCGGTCCGGTCAGGCCCAGCGCGTAGGCGATCCTGCCGGAGACGACGCTGGCGGAGGCGCCGGTGGTGAGGTGCCCCTCGTAGCCTTCGGGGACCCGGTCGAGGGACCAGCAGTAGTCGAGTCCGTAGCAGCCGACGAAGACGCCGGTTCGGGTGCCTTTGAGGGCGCCAGCGAGTCCGGCGCGTTCTACCGCCTCCCAGGAGGTCTCCAGGGCCAGGCGTTGCTGGGGGTCCATCGCGAGGGCCTCGCGTGGCGAGATGCCGAAGAACTCCGGGTCGAACTCGGCCGCGTCACGCAGGAAGCCGCCGCGGCGCGTGTAGGTCTTTCCGGGCCGGTCGGGCTCGGGGTCGTACAGGTCCTCCAGATCCCAGCCCCGGTCGTCGGGGAAGTCGCCGATGGCGTCTCGGCCGGTGCGGACGAGGTCCCACAGGTCCTCGGGCGAGCGCACTCCACCCGGGTAGCGACAGGCCATCCCCACGATCGCGACGGGTTCGCGTTCGGCCGCCTCGGCCTCGCGCAGGCGGGTACTGGTCTCGTGCAGAGCCTTGGTCACCTGGCGCAGATAGTCGCGCAGTTCCCGCTCGTCAGCCACGGCCGAACTCCCTCCGGACAAAATCGAGAACCTCGTCGTCGGTTGCGGTGTCCAGGTCGGTGGTCTGCGGCGCGGAGGTCTCAGGAGGAGTCCGTCGGTCGCGGAGCCTGGACAGGAAGCCGGCCACCTGGGCGGTGAGGTCGGCCAGTTCGTCGCCGTCGAGGTCGAGGCGGCTGGTCGCCAGCTCGACGCGTTCGAGTGCGGTGCGTGCGGCGGCCGCGGTCGTGGGAACGGGGTCGGCTCCGGTGCCCAGAATGTCGGCCAGGGTCGTGCGCAGGCGCTCTGCCAGGTCGGCGGCGGTCGGGTGGTCGAAGACCAGCGTGGCGGGCAGGTCGAGACCGGTCGCGGCGGTGAGCCGGTTGCGCAGGGTGACGGCTGTCATGGAGTCGAAGCCGAGTTCCTTGAAGGCCCGTCCGGGTTCGACGTCCTCGGCGGAATGGTGTCCGAGGACTGCGGCGACCTGTCTGCGGACCTCGGCGAGCAGGGTGCGCTGCTGCTGGTCGGCCGGCATCGCGGCCAGCCGGTCGCGCAGCGCGACAGCGGTCTCACTGGCTAGGTGCGCGTCGTCGGTCTCGCCGGTGAGCGGATGTGCCGCGAGCAGGTCGTCGAGGAGCCGGGTGGGACGCACGGCGGTGTACAGGGGCACGAAGCGGTCCCAGTCCACGTCGGCGACCAGCAGACCGGTCTCGCCGTCGGCCACGATCCGGCGCAGGCAGTCCAGTGCGGTCGACGAGGGCAACGGGGGCAGTCCGTTGCGGGCGGATCGCTCACCGGCCGGGTCGTCGTCCGTCTCGTGGAGGCGCCAGAGACCCCAGCCGATCACCCGTACCGGCAGACCTCGTCGGTGGGCGAGCGCCTCCAGGTAGGCGTCGGCTGCGGCGCACGCGCCGTGGGCTGCTCCGCCGAACGTGGAGACGGCGGAGGTGGAGACCACGAACGCGTCGAGGTCGTCGCCTGGCGGTGTCTCCAGAAGGTCCTCCGTCGTCGCGGTGCGTCCGGCGAAGACGCGGGCCAGGTCGGCGGGGGTCAGGGCGTCCAGGGGGGTGAGTTCGGTGGCTCCGGGGGTGTGGAAGATCGTACGGAAGGGGCCGTTCGCCGGGTCTGTGGTCGCGCGGGCGCCGTGGTCGTCGAGCCACGTGGACACGGCGTGGACGAGGGGCCCGTTGTCCCCGGCGACGAGGACGTCTCCGGAGGGTTGCCACGGGGGTGGGGGCGGGCCGTCGGCGGGGGCTCTGACCAGGCGTTGGCAGAAGGTGCCCGAGGGGCGGACCGCGATGTGGTCCTCGCCCGCGCTGTCGCCGAGGACGGCGGCGAGGCGCTGCCAGGTGCGCTGGTCGGGGTCCTCGGGCAGGTCGGCGAGGCCGCCCCAGCGGTGCGGGTGTTCCACGGCGGCGACCCGGCCGAGGCCCCAGACGGCGGCCTGGCGGGGGCGGTGTGGTGTGTCGCTGTCGGTGACGGAGGCCGCTCCGGTGGTCAGGCACCACAGAGGTGCGTCGCAGGCGAGGTCACCGAGGGCTTGGAGGAGGGCGAGGGTGGCGGTCAGTCCGGCGGTGGCGCGTCCGTGCTCGGGATGCGGGCTCTCGTCCCAGGCGAGCAGGGAGACCACTCTGGTCGGTGCCGGGGACTCGGCGAGCGTCCTGGCGAGGCGTTCGGCGACTGTGCCGCGGTCGGCGCGGGCGGCGTCGAGGGTGATGTGGACGGGGATGGCGCCGTGCTCGGCAAGCATCCGCGCGCAGGACACGGCCGCGTCGGCCGCCTTCTCGTCGCCGCCCGGCGTCACGATCACCCAGGTTCCGTCGGGGCCACTGGCCGGAACGGTGACGGGACGCCAGCTCACCCGGTAGCGCAGCGAGTCGCTCTTCTGGCGGGCTCGCCGACCGTGCCACCAGGCGGACAGTGCCGGCAGGGCAGGGGCCAGGGCGGCGTGGTCGTCGGTGTCGAGGAGCCGTGCCACAGCGTGCGTGTCCTGCTCCTGTACGGCCGCCCAGAAGCGGCTCTGCTCCTCGTCGGTGCCGGAGCCGTCGGTGAGGGCGGGGCGCAGCCAGTAGGGCCGGTACTGGAAGGCGTACGTCGGCGGGTCGGCGTCGGGGTGGCTGTCGGTGGGCGGGGGCAGGGTGCGGGTCCAGTCGACCGGTACGCCGTGGACGTACGCCTCGGCGAGCGAGGCCAGGAGGCGGGCCGGGCCGCCGTCGCCCCGGCGAAGGGTGCCGCTGACCGAGCCGTCCACGCCCGCGGTGCGCAGAACGTCCTCGATGCCGACGGTCAGGACAGGGTGCGGGGTGATCTCGATGAACGCCCGGCGTCCGCGGTCCGCGGCCGTGCGTACGGCCTCGTCGAACCGTACGGTCCGGCGCAGGTTGGTCAGCCAGTAGTCGGCATCCAGTCCGGAGGTGTCGTGGAGGTGCCCGGTGACGGAGGAGATGAAAGGCACCTGTCCGGTGGCGGGTCGCAGATCGGCGAGCGCGGCGCGAACCTCGTCCGCGATCACGTCGACGTGGGGTGAGTGGGAGGCGTAGTCGACCTGGATGCGGCGGGCCTCGGGCAGGTGCGCGAGGAGTTCCTCGACCGCTTCGGTGTCGCCCGACAACACGGTGGCGGAGGGGCCGTTGACCGCGGCGACGGAGAGCCGTCCGTGCCATGGCCGGATCAGCTCGCCGGTGCGTTCGGCGGATGCGGTCACGGCGGCCATCGCGCCGGTTCCGCGCAGGCGGACCAGGGCGCGGCTGCGCAGCGCGACGACCTTGGCAGCGTCGTCGAGGGAGAGCCCTCCGGCCACGACGGCCGCGGCGATCTCGCCCTGGGAGTGACCGATGACGGCGTCCGGGCGCACCCCGCACGAGGCCCACAGATGGGCGAGGGAGACCATGACCGCCCACAGCGCCGGCTGGACCACCTCTACCCGTTCGAGGTCGCCGGCGAGGACGTCCCGCAACGACCAGTCGACGTAGGGCTGGAGAGCCTGCTGACACTCCGTCATGCGATGGGCGAAGGCCGGCGAGGCGTCCCACAGGTCCAGGGCCATCCCGGACCACTGGGGGCCCTGACCGGCGAACACCCATACGATCTTGGGCTGTGTCTCGGCGAACCCCGGGAAAGCGGTGGCGGGCAGTTCCCCGCAGGCGAAGGCTTCCAGGTCGTCCACCGCCTGCCCGGCGTCGGAGGCGAGCAGGAGGAGCCGGTGGCCGAAGGCGGACCTGGCGTGCAGCGTGTGCGCCGCAGCGGTGAGGTCCGGGTGTCGACGCAGGTGGTCGGCGAGTCGGGACGCCTGGCCGCGCAGGACCGCCGGGGCGCGGGCCGAGAGCGGCAAAGGCGTCGGCGCGCCGCTCACGGCGGGTGACGGGCCGGAACCGTCGACCGAGGGCCCAAGGTCCGGGGCCTGTTCGAGGATCACGTGCGCGTTGGTGCCGCTGGCGCCGAACGCGGACACACCCGCCCGACGGGGCTGTCCGGTCGCTGGCCAGGGCCGGGTCTCGGTGAGTAGTTTCACTCCGCCCCGCGCCCAGTCGACATGGGGCGTCGGCTCGTCGATGTGCAGCGTGCGTGGCAGCGTGGCCTGCTGGATGGCCTGCACCGTCTTGATGACCGCGGCCATCCCGGCCGCCGCCTGGGCATGGCCGATGTTCGACTTCACCGACCCGAGCCACAGCGGTGTGCGATCGGCGTGGGCCCTGCCGTACGTCGCCAGCAGTGCCCGTGCCTCGATGGGGTCCCCGAGCGCTGTACCAGTGCCGTGCGCCTCCACCGCGTCCACCTCGGCCGGTCCCAGCCGGGCGTCCCCCAAGGCGGCTCGGATGACGCGTTCCTGCGAGGGCCCGTTGGGGGCGGTGAGTCCGTTGGAGGCACCGTCCTGGTTGACCGCCGAGCCCCGCACCACCGCCAGTACCCGGCGTCCGTGGCGCACGGCGTCCGAGAGCCGTTCCAGCATCAGCACACCGACGCCCTCGGCCCAGCCGGTGCCGTCGGCGGCCGCGGCGAACGCCTTGCACCGGCCGTCGGGGGCGAGTCCTCGCTGACGGCTGAACTCCACGAACACGCGGGGCGTGGCCATGATCTGTGCGCCGCCCGCCAGCGCGAGGGTGCACTCACCGCGCCGCAGCGCCTGGCAGGCCAGGTGCAGCGCGACCAGGGACGACGAACAGGCGGTGTCGACGCTGATCGCCGGGCCCTCCAGGCCGAACGTGTAAGAGACCCGCCCGGACGCCGCGGCGGGCACCATGCCGGTGACGACGTATCCCTCGACGTCGGCGGCGGGGATCCGCGGGTCCGCGCCGTACTCCGAGTAGGTGGTACCGACGAACACCCCGGTCAGGCTGCCGCGCAGGGTCTCGGGGTCGATGCCGGCCCGTTCCATCGCCTCCCACGAGGTGTGCAGCAGGAGCCGTTGCTGCGGGTCGACGGTGGCGGCCTCCCGGGGAGAGATCCCGAAGAAGTCCGCGTCGAAGCACGCCGCGTCGTCGACGAAGCCGCCCTCGCGCTGATAGGTCTTGCCGGGCCGGTCGGGGTCGGGGTGATAGAGGTCGGATTCCCAGCCGCGGTCGGACGGAAAGGGCGCGATCGCGTCGCGTTCCTCCACCACCAGCTGCCACAGGTCCTCCGGCCGTCGTACTCCGCCCGGGAACCGGCAGGCCATGCCCACGATCGCGATCGGTTCGTGCGCGGACTCCTCCGCCTCCGTCAGGCGGCGCCGCGCCTGACGCAGTTCACCCGTCATCCACTTCAGATGGTCGAGGACTTCGTACTCGTTGGTCACCGGCCCGGCGCTCACAGCTTCCCGAACTCCTCACGGATGAGATGCAGCATCTGGTCGACGCCCGCGGACGCCAGGTCGTCGTCACCGACGGCGTCGGACGCCGTCCCGGGATCGGCCCACCTGGCGGCGAGCACTCGAAGTCGGCCGGCGATCCGCCGCTGGGCAGGACCGTGCAGTCCGGCACCCGTCAAATCGGCGTCGATACGGTCCAGTTGGGCGAGCACGTCGGCCTCGTGCACGACATCCCCGCCCAGTTCCCCCCGCAGGTGTTCGGCCAGGGCCCGTGGAGTGGGGTGGTCGAACACCAGCGTCGGCGGCAGGTCGAGGCCGGTGGCGCGGTTGAGCTGGTTGCGCAGCTCAACCGCGGACAACGAGTCGAAACCGAGGTCCTTGAACGAGCGCCCCGGGGGCACCGAGTCGGCCGCCGCATGTCCCAGGACGGCGGCGGTCCGCGTGCAGACCAGCCGCTCCAGGAGTTCGGCCTGTTCATGGTCGGCGAGCGCGGCCAGTTCCCTGCGCAGTTCGGCGCCTCGGTCGGAACCGGGTTCCTCCGGAGGTGCCGTGGTGGCGGCCGCCGCCGCGTCCTGTACGTCGGCCAGGTCCGCAATGAGCGGGCTCGGGCGCAGGCCCGTGAACGTGCGGGCGAACAGCCCCCAGTCCACCTCGGCCACCGTGAGGCAGGTCTCGCCCTGTTCCAGCGCCAGTTCCAGGGACCTGAGCGCCGTCTCGGGCGGTACGGCGCCCAGACCGCGTCGGCGCAGATGCTCGGCCAGGTCTTCGTCGGCGACCATCCCGGTACCGGCCCAGGGGCCCCATGCGATCGAGGTGGCGGGCAACCCCTCGGCGTGTCGCAACTGCGCCAGCGCGTCGAGCGTGGCGTTGGCGGCCGCGTAAGCGCCTTGGCGGCCGCTTCCCCACACTCCGGCGCTGGACGAGAACAGCACGAAGTCGGACAGGCCCATGTCCCGGGTCAGTTCGTGCAGGTGCAGCGCGGCGTTGGCCTTGGGGCCGAGCACGTCCTCCAGGTGTTCGGCGGAGATGTCCGCCACCTGTCCGTCGTCGGAGACGCCCGCCGCGTGGACGACGGCCGTCAGCCCGTGCTCGCGGTGCACGCCGTCCACGAGCCGGGCCAGCGCGTCCCGGTCCCCGACGTCACAGGCCGTCACCGTGACGGGGACACCGAGCCCCGCCAGTTCTCGTCGAAGGTCATCGACGCCTGGCGCGTCCGGTCCGCGCCTGCTGGTGAGCACGAGTCGCTCCGCACCCTTGCGCGCCAGCCACCGGGCCAGCAGCGATCCCAGAGCTCCGGTGCCGCCGGTGATGAGGACAGTCCCGTGGGGCCGCCACGACGTGCCGCTCAAGACGAGCGCCCCGGACGCGCCGGGCGCACGGGTGAGCCGGCGCAGATACGTCCCGGACGACCGTACGGCGATCTGGTCCTCCCCGCTGGGATCGGCGAGGACGGCGCCGAACGCGGCCAGTTCCTCCGCTCCCGGCTCCTCCGGCAGGTCGATCAGGCCGCCCCACCGGTCCGGGTGTTCCAGACATGCGGCACGGCCCACGCCCCAGGTCTGTGCCTGCACGGTCCGTGAGACCGGATCGCCGGGTCCGGTGGACACAGCCCCGCGGGTCGCACACCACAGCGGGGCATCGACTCCCACTGTTCCGAGGGCTTGTACCAAGGACACCGTCCCGGCCAACCCGCGCGACACGCCCGGGTGTTCGGGGTGCGGGCGCTCATCGACCGCCAGCAAGGAGAGCACCCCGGTCAGCGCGGGCAGACCCCGGAGATCCGGGTCGTGCCCTTCGCGACACACGACGTCGGCGTCGGACAGGACGCTCAAACAGGCCCGCACCCAGGAGTCGTCGCGCATCCCCTCGGCCACGACCACCAGCCAGGCACCGTTCGGTGTGCTGCCGGACCGACCGGTCGCGGCTTCCCACTGAACGCGATAGCGCAGCCGGTCGAGTTCCGCTTGCTCCTGGCGTCCTCGCCGCCAGGCGGCCAGCGAGGGCAGAACCGCTTCGAGGGCGGTCCTCGGGGCCTGGAGCGTTTCAGCGAGCGCGCCGGCGTCCTGGTCCGTGACGGCCTGCCAGAAGCGGCTCTCGTCGTTGTCCGCGCCCTCGTCGGAGACGGGGTTCAGCCAGTATCGGCTGCGCTGGAAGGGATACGTCGGCAGGTCCACGGCCGCCGCCGGCTCACCGACGACGGCACGCCAGTCCACCGAGGCACCGCTCACCCACAACTCCCCCAGCCCGGCCAGCACGCTGTCGCGCTCGGTCCGGTTCCTGCGCAGGGTTGGTACGGCCGTGACGTCGTCACCGCAGGCCTCACGCACCAACGCGGTCAACACACCCCCCGGCCCAACCTCGAGGAAGCGGCCC
>NZ_JBSFUY010000080.1:0-9057 GCF_053592055.1 Streptomyces sp. NPDC002817 | reverse complement strand
CGTCACCCGTGCTCGTCTCGGACGCCTCGTCCGCCAAGGCTTCCTCACCCAACCCGGACGAGGCCGCTACCAGAAACGGACTTAACGTCCACTCAGGAGGTGCCTTCGACACTGGCCAGCACACTCGATGCCTTGTACTCACACTCACCTTGCATACCGGCTGGATGCTCCGGAGAAGGGCTCAGCCAACGGCGTCGCGCAGCAGATCCCGCAGTTTCAGTGCCGCCGGTAGCGGGACGGCAGGCAGCGCCACATGTACGGTCCGGCGCAGGGCCGGGTCGGTGAGGCTGCGCAGGACGAGTTCGTCGGGGACCGCCCAGGCGGCCAGCGAGGGGACCAGCGCCACCCCCAGCCCGGCGGCCACGTAGCCGAACTTCCCGGACCACTCCGCGATCCGGATGATCTTCCTGGGGGTGAAGGCCGCCCTGGCGAAGGCGTCGGCGAGCATCGTGGGACGGTCACCGTAGGCGTTCTGGAGCCAGGCTTCGTCGCGCAGTTCACGCAGGTCGATCGTCCCGGCTCCGGCCAGGCGGTGCCCCCGTGGGAGAGCGACGAACAACTCGTCCTCGCACAACGCGGTCGTCGTGACGCCGTCGGCCGACGGCAGACCGGACGGGTAGTCGCTGACGATGGCGAGGTCCAGCACCCCGTCCGAGAGGCGCGCCATCAGCGTGTCGGTCGGGCCTTCGACCGCGACGACCTCGACATCCGGCCTGGCGTCCTGGAGTGTCCGCAGGGCGGTGGGCACCAGCGAGATGTTGGCGGTGGCGAACGCGCCGATGTGCAGCAGCCCGCCGTGGCCCGCGTGCAGCACGGCCAGTTCCCGCTCCGCCCGCGACAGCCGGTCGAGCACCTCCATGGCGTGCCGATGCAGGGAACGGCCTGCGGGATTCAGCCGTACGCCCCGAGGGAGCCGTTCCAACAGCGGCCCACCCGCCCGCTGTTCCAGAGCGGCGATCCGCCGGGACACCGCGGACTGCGTGTAGTTGAGCCGGGCCGCCGCCTTCGTGAACGATCCGGTCTCGGCCACGGCCACGAGCAGCCGCAGCGCGTCGGTGTCGAACACGTTCCTCCCTCCTGCGAGGTCCTCCCCTCCGGCCCTCACCATCTTGCGCCAATGCATTCCTCAGGTGCATGGATGCTATGCAATCCAGTCGCTGGTGGAATGCCATGCCCCGCCCTAACGTCGTTCGCGCGGCGGTGCTTCGAGGGGGACAAGCGCCGCCGCTCTCCAATGGCCCGCGAAATCCGAGGGAGAAGTGTGTGGGTGCGAAAGGGAGTTGGGACGGGGTAGGACCGATGACCCGCGGGGCCCCGCTCGCGTTGCCGGCGATGCTGGCCGACCTGGAGGACCTCGTACTGTGCGAGTCCTTCTCGGCGGACCACGCGGCAGTGGCGCGCAGCGCCGAGGTGGTCGGTGCCCTGGGAGCCAGGCTGTTGGGGGCCGGGCCGGAGGTGATCGTGATCGATGGTGTGACCCATCTGCGGTGGCGCTTCGGCACTCCGCGGATCCTGCTGGTGGGACACCACGACACGGTGTGGTCCATGGGCTCTCTTCAGAACCACCCCTGGTCGGTGACCGACGGGATCGCTCGCGGCCCCGGGGTCCTGGACATGAAGGCGGGCCTGGTGCAGATGTTCCACGCGCTGGCCTCCCTGCCCTCCCCGGAGGGGGTGTGCGTTGTGGTCAACGGGGACGAGGAAGTCGGCTCCGCGACCTCCCGGCAGCTGATCGAGGAATCCGTGCGGGGGTGCGCGGCCGCCTTGGTGCTGGAGGCCTCCGCCGACGAGGAAGGCGCGCTCAAGACCGCCCGCAAGGGCACGTCACGGTACGAGGTCGTCGTGCACGGCCGTGCCGCACACGCGGGCTCGGAACCGCACAAGGGGGTCAACGCCGCTGTCGAGGCCGCCCACCAGGTCCTGGCCGTCGCCGACCTCGCAGGCTCAATGGGTGCCATCGGAGCCCCCTGCCCCGCCCTGGGGGTGGCGACCGTCACGCCCACCCTGCTGACGGCCGGTACCACGCTCAACACCGTGCCCGGACTGGCGAAGGTGTCGGTGGATGTGCGCGTGCCGACCCTGGCGGCGCAGGACCGGATAGACCAGTTCATGCGGGGGCTCGTCGCCCGGCTGCCCGGAGCCCGACTGGAGGTACTGGGCGGCACGAGAAGGCCGCCGATGGAACCGGAGTCCTCCGCCGAACTGTTCGCCCTCGCCTCCCGAATCGCCGCGGAATTGGGCCAGGAACCGCTGCGGGGGATCGCCGTCGGCGGCGCATCGGACGGCAACTACACCGCGGCGGCGGGCTGTCCGACGCTGGACGGCCTGGGCGCCGTGGGCGGTGGCGCGCACGCGGACACCGAGTACGTCGAGATCGCCCAGATGGTCCCCCGCACTCGTCTGCTCGCTCGACTCATTGACCACGTGACCAGCTGAAGCGGCCTTGACAAGTGCCGCTCCGAAACGAAACCGAGGCCCCTGTATGAACGTGCCGGGTTCCCCGTCCCCTGAAATCGCCCAACTGGCTTCCCGTAGAGGCTTCGGCCGACTCGAGCACACCTTCCTGCCGAGGAAGGAGGTCAACGTGCGGGAGAAGTACCGGGGACTGTTCATCGCCGCTTCCCTGACCGGCATCGCCGGCCTGGCGACGGGAGGCATCCTGTTGTGGGTCTACATAAGCTGGTGGGTGGGGTGGTACCCCCTGTTCTTCTCCGCGCTGAGCATAGGTGCCCTGCTCAACAGCCCCAACTTCCGGAAGAAGCTCGGCAGTCAGCGCCTGTACCTCTTCGAGAGGGGTCTGCTCGTGGACAGGGGCGCCGGGCAGTTGTTCGCGGTTCGCTGGGACCAGGCGGTCCATTACCAGGAAACCGTCCAGGAAGTGATCATCTACAAGGGTACGAAGACCCCTTTCAACACCACGCACACCTCCACCCTGGTAGCGCCCAACGGCACCAGAGCGGAGATCTCGTCCCGCTTCACCGACTTCGAGACCTGGCTGCCCCTGATCTCCGAGGCCATCGCCCGCGCCCAGGCCCAAAAGGTGTGGGAGGCGGTCCGTGCAGGTCACAAGATGAGCCACGGCCCGTTCAGCGTGGACGCCACCGGTATCTCCACCGAACGCGAAGGGGTCCTGCCCTGGTCGGCCGTCGCGACGATCGATGTCGGCGGGGGCTTCGTGGCCGTCCGGCAGCACGGACAGCCCAAGGCCTGGGCGCTCGCCAAGGTCGAGACCGTGCCGAACCTCCTCGTCTTCCTGACCGTCGCCTCGAACCTCTACGGGTGACACGCACCCTCACGCGGGAACGGCTGGGCGAAGACCGCCGTAACCACCTGGTCGAAGCCGACGCAGAGCAGGCGCGCAGCTCAAGCCGTGACTCGTAGCCGGCATGCTCGCGCATCGTGGAGGACCAGTACGTGCCCGAGTAGTGCTTCTGGCCGTGCTGCCAGCGGAACGTCCAACCGCTTGACGCCGATCCGGCGGACGGCCACAGGGATCTGATAGCGGTGATCGAGGTGAGGGGGCCGGTGTTGGTGAGGTCCAGGGCCCGCTCCAGGCCGGGGAAGATTCCGGTGGGTTGGGCACGGAGACGGTTGACGGTACGGGTGCGGTCGGCGACCAGGCGCATGCGACGGCCGGTGAGGATCTTGAGATCGATGAGGTGTCGTCACCGGTGCGTAAGGGGTTCAGGTCCCGGCGGACGCGGACCTGGTCTGCGAAGGCGGCATCCTTGGCGTCGGTCTTGCCCTCGCCGCGGTGGCTCGGAGGCGCGGTGAATGGCACGGCCGGAGATGTAGTGGAGCGGCTGGTCGTGGTTGACCAGGAGCGCGATGGCCAGGGCGGCCTCGCCGTCGGCCAGGTCGATACCCCAGGTCACTTCGTCCCCCAGGGCCAGGTCATCGGCGTGGAGTTCGAGCAGTTCGGGTTCGTCGTTGGCGACGCGTCGCGACAGCCGCCGGCGGCCGCTCTCGTCGATCGCGACGCAGTCAGTGATGGCGGGCTTTGCCTGCGTCGATGCCGGCGCAGATCGCCGCCATGTGGTGCCTCGGTGCGGTGGTGTTGCTGGTGCCTCCCATGGACGACCTCGCTTCGACTCCCTACGGAGCGATCATTCGCAATTCATGATTGGCAGCCGAGTCGTCTTGGGGCACCCGGCGGCCAATCGACGAAAGCCACGAGCGGCAGAAGCGTGAAAGCCACACCCGACGCCCCTGGGTGGGAGCACCCATACGGAGGGCTCGCCCTGTCCCGGTGAGAAACGTAGGGAAGTTTGATCACGCGTGGTCAGAGGGTGGACCCGGGGTCGAAGCGTGGCCCTCGACGCCAGGCGGCGCATGGACAGGCCGGGCAGGTAGGCCACCTCGCATCCGCCGGCGCGGGCCACGGCCACCCCCGAGGTCCCCACGGACGCGGGCTGGTCGACCACGACTTTCCCCTGGCGGGCCCAGGCGTGCGAACAGCTCCCGCAGCTGGGCTCGCCGTAGGGCAGCGGCTTGTCGAAGACCGTACAGCCGTCGGCCAGCGGCGCCGTGCCGTGATGGGCGGACCTGCCCACTTCCAGGGCCCAGAACACATCGACCGATGTGAAGTCGTTGCTCGGCCCGTCAAGGACCGGGGCAACGAGTCATACCGGCTCCGAAGGGAATGGGCAGCGGCGACGGCCCACACGGAGTACGCGGCGTCCAGCGACTCCTGCGTGCCGGCCACCATGCAGGCGAAGCCTGTGCCCCGCCAACCGGCACACCACGTCATTCCGAAGGAATGCGAAACTCGAATTCAGGACGGTCCCACGGCACGGCGGGCGGGTTCGCCCACGCGGTCCCGGTCCGCACCGCACCCACGCGGTGATAGAAGTCCTCGGCGGGTAGATGCGACACGACCTTGAGACGGTCGATCCCAGCGGCACGGGCCTCGGACTGCATGTGCGCCACGAGCTGCCGCCCAATACCCCGTCCTTGCGCTTCGTCGGCGACGAACAGCAGATCGAGCTCCGGTGGCGCGAGGATGAGCGAGTAGAACCCGAGGACCCGGCCTCCGTCCTCGTCGTCGCCGACGGCCACAAAGGCGCGGTGGGCCTCGATGTAATCAGGGCCGACCCGGTAGCCCGCGACTGCGGCCGCGTATTTGCCCTCGTAGGCGCCTGAGCCACGCACAAGCCGCGTGAGCCGTTTGGCATCCCGCGCGACGGCCCTCCGTATCGTGACCGGCTGACTGACCGGGGAAGTGCGTGATCTCATCGGGAGAGTATTTCGCACCGGCGAGTGCCCGCCTGCGGCGGGTCGGCTGCTCGGGCAGACGTTCCTGCACCGCTCCCGGGAATCAGCAGCCCAGGCCCCGATCGACCACGTCACTGCCGCCGCAGGGGCGACCCGCCAGCAGCAACTAGCAGCCGAGGATCTGAGCGGTCCATTCGACCAGGCGGCCAGCAAAGCCCTGGTCCGCCCAGAACTCATGGATCCGCGGGTGGTCGAGCCGGGCCCGCAAGAGCGGTCGGCGGGCGGCGTCGCGGTCCTGGACGCTCGCGGCAACCACGTGGACCGTAATGAGCAGGCCTAGGGTGTCGGTGACCAGGAACCGCTTGCGACCCTTGGCCTTCTGGCCGGCGTCGAAGCCCCTGGTTGTGGCGGGGACGGTGTCAGCGGTGCGGATGGACCGCGAGTCGATCGGGCAGGTACTCGGCTCGGTATTGCGGCCGTCAGCCTCGCGCACCCTGTCCCTCAGTGCGTCGTGGACGCGCTCGAGGGTGCCGTCGTCGTGCCACCAGGTGAAGTACCAGTACACCGTTTGCCAGGGCGGCAGCAAGTCCTGCGGTAGCTGCCACCAGGCGCACCTGGTCCGCACCACGTACCGTCGATCAGCTCCGCCGCGTCCACACCAGCGGACGGCCCGGCTTGAAGCCCTGCGGTAACAACGGTTCCAGCCGGGCTCACTGGCTCTTCCTCAGATCGTCACGCCTCACGAAGCGTGATCATCCACGATCAAGATCCACTATCGCGGCAGATCTTGCCGTGCGATGAGCACAAAGAGGACAAAGAGGCGAAGTGCCGAACCGCGTGGCCGGCGCGTCGCCCCTCGTCGATCGACCGAGCTGTCAGTCGACCGGATAGAACTGCGCGTACCAGCGGCGCAGCGCTTTGATGCCCTTCTCGTGCGGAAGCAGGACGGGATGCGCCTGATAGATCTTGTGGTCCCAGATCCCGACCTCCTTGCGCACCTCGTCCAAAGCCGCCATGCGGAAGACGAGCTTGGCCAGGGGGGTCAGAAACGGCAGCCAGGCCGGTTTGCGGATGTAGTACAGCATCCGCAGTTCGCTGGTGCGGTCGTCCACGGGAGTACTGAGTGCGACGGCGGTCACCGACAGTACGGGGCCGTGGGTACGCACCACCATGACGCCGGGCCCGTACATGAACGCGTCGAAGGTGTTGTCGATGACCCGGCCCAGGACGCGGCGGGAAATGCGGCCGCGCGCCTCGGCGAACGGGCCGTCCGCCCGCCAGTCCTGGACAGGGGGTTCACTCTGGCCGTGGATGAAGTGGAAGTGGGACTCGTCGACGATGTTCTCGCGCATCTCCTGGATGTGGACGCGAGCCCGGCAGGTGTCGTCGATGGGCGCGGCGAATTCTTTCGATCCTGTCTCGGGTATCTCCGGCACCTCCCACGACGGCTCGCCCGGCCCGGCGTGGACGAACACGAGCCCGCTGTGCTCACGGACCGGGAACCCGTCGAGGGAGACCTTGGGAGTGCGCACCGCGAACGGAGCCTCCACGCACCGGCCGTCGACACCGAACCGCCACCCGTGGAACGGGCACTCCACCGTGCCGTCCACGACCCTCCCGCCCGCGCCGAGATGCGCGCCGTAGTGCGGGCAGTACGCGTCCCGTACAGCTGCCCGGCCGTCGGCTCCCCGGAAGGCGATGAGCGCCCGCCCGAAGTAGTGCAGGCTGACGACCTTGCCCGGCCGCAGTTCGCGGCTGCGCAGCACCGCGTACCAGCCGTACGGCATGGTCGGCATCGGATACTGGTCGGCCCGGGGATCGCGTGGCAGAGCGGCTAAGTTGTCATGACTGCGACGTGATGGCATGCGCAGATGCTAGGGCCTGCCCGACAGTTCTCGTCGTCGCCCAGAGGGCAGCGAGAGAGATACGGGGCTTTCGCAACACGCTCGCCCGCGCCAGGTGCTCGACCTGTCCAGGGCTGGGCCGAGGCCAAGGAACTGGGCAGCGAACACATGACACTCTGTCATGTGCACCATGGTGGTGCGGCGCACCCCGATGCTGCCGCCCTCGCCGCGTACTCGTGAACGGCCGCGTACGACCCCGCGAAGCCGACCGCGTCGTCCTCTCAGAAGCAAACGGGACAGATCTGAAACGAGTGCCGCTGCGGTTGGCCCGCTACGGTGTGCCGCTCGCCCGGTTCAGGACGTGGTGCTGGTGCCACGTCACGCAGTGACCAGCCCACTCACGCGGTGTCCCTCAGCGCCGTTCGAAGTTGCCCGGCAGCTGCGCAATGGCGCCTGATCAACTCAACCGGCATCGGCAACGGAGTTGACTTGCCGGATGACAGCGGCCTCGATCTGTCCCGGTTCGAAGGCCGCAGCCGCCACACGGAGTTCAGGGTTGAGGGCGTTCCAGACCTCGTCCACGAATTCGTCCCTGTCACCAGCCGCAGTCCGGGCTTCGATGAAGGGAGCACCGGTGACGATCTCGCGACCGTCTGAAACATAGGTCGTCATGAGCACACAGTCACCCGGTTCCAGTTCCGTCACCGCAACCGTCAGCCGATTACTCGCGGACCGCCCACTCAAGCTACGGCGAGCTGCACCGAACCAAGCTGTTCCAGGCCCGCCCAGGCCAACGACCACACTGATGCGGGGAGTGAAAATCGGCGGGTCCGGCTCATAGTCCAGCTGATCCAGGGCCGCCGTCGGCAAAGCCCCGTCAGTGAGGCGCTCCGCGATAGTCGCCACTTGCTCGCCGTTGCCGAAGACAAGCCAGTCCGTCCCTTCGCGAGCGGCGGAATAGTACCGAAGGGCGTCCTGTTCCGCTGGGCCAGTGGGCGCGACAGTGAGTTCCCCTTTACGGCGGAGCAGAACTCTGGAACGTGAAGCAGGACTGCGGCCGGTGAGGAAGTACCCCCCGCACAGGGCGCCGCTACCCGTCCGAGCCCACAGAACGCCTCGGCCTGGATACGGGTTCCCCTCAAGGACTTGCTGCAGGTACTCCATGATGATCCGCGCATCCTTCGCTTCCGGGGCCAGCTCGCTTCCCGACACTACGCGGCACACAGACGCCTGCTGGTCACGCTGCCGCGAGGTCCAAACCGGCACGCGTCCATTCAACATCAAGCTGGGTGACATCAGAACCGACTTACATTGATCAAGAAAACAGTCGCCGAGTGACTCCCGGACTCACGTCGAAACCACGGCCACGACGAGTGACACAGCCAGCCCCACCAAACCGAGGAGGCGAGAAGCCGATGTCGCTTGATCCAGCTCGCCCTGAGCGGATCGGCGCCTTGACGTCGAAGGACGTGGCACAGCGCAGCGTGGCGTAGAACAGCCACCCCATCAGCACCGCCCACACGATCAGGAACAAGTACCGCGCCATGGCGGGCAGATCGTCCGCCGACAGCACCACCGCCAGCACCCTGAGAGTGCCCACCCCGACCACCGCCAGGAACGCCCGCTTGCGGTGCGGCGCCATCCGGTACACCCGTGGTCTCACGTCGCCCCTCAACGAGTGCCCTCTCCGCCTGGTCCGCCCCGCCCTCAGGAGCACCATGGTCTTCCGTCAACTGGCGTGTATCGAGGGCCTGTCGTCCACTTGCCGTGCTGTACGGTGCCGTTGCCCGCGCCCGGCAGGTGGTGGCGGGCCGCCTCTGCGGCACACCCCTCAGCACGTGTGCTGCTCGGCTCGCCGGATCGTGAACTGAGTTCCTGGACGTGTGTCAACGGCCATGTCGTTCGGCTCATCCAAGATTCTCGTGAAGCCGGTCGATGCTTCTGTGCGCTCGTGACGCTCCGTCACTCGTCGATGGATGCTCGGGGCGTGTGAGGATCT
>NZ_JBSFUY010000079.1:0-9154 GCF_053592055.1 Streptomyces sp. NPDC002817 | reverse complement strand
CGCAGTCCCATCGCCTACGAGACGGCACTCGACACAACATCAACTACCCTGGCCCAAGCCGCATAGCCCGTGTCCAAGATTCCGGGTCAAGCCCCCAATCTCGGCTTCGATCCGGCACCCGGCGATCTGGAGACGGTGCGGTTGATGGTCTCCGCGATCGGACGGGTCAACCGGGAGAGCCGTACGGCGCAGACTCAGCTCGCCAAAATCGGCACATCGGACGGGATCTGGGCGGGCAAGACCGCGGACACGTTCACGAAGTCCGTCGAGAAGATTCCGCCGTATCTGAAACGGGCACTCGACTCGGTCAGCTCCGCGCACCGCGCCCTGTCGAACTGGGAGACCAGCCTGGACGGCTTCCAGACCCGTGCCCGCAAGCTGGAGGCGGAGGCAGCTGCGGCCTCCCAGAAGGTGGGTGCGGCCAAGGGCGCCCTGAACGGATTGCCGGACGACACCGCGTCGATGTCCGAAAAGGAGCAGGACGAACACGCCAAGGACAAGAAGGGCAAGCAGAAGGCCTACGACACCGCGAACGGCGAGCTGGAGGCCGTACGGGCACGGGCCCGCACCCTGCACACGGAGTACACCACCGCGGCCGACGCGACGGCGCGCACTGTCAAGGAGGCCGCGGACGACGCCCCGCCGGAGCCGGGCTGGTTCGACGACCTGGTCGACGGGTTCACGGACTTCCTGGCCGATGCCTGGAATGTCCTGTCGGATCCCAACTTCTGGAAGCTGGTCGGTGACCTCCTCGCCGACATCGCCATGGTCATCGGCGTGATCTGCCTGGTCGCCCTGATGCTCGGCACCGGCGTGGGTGCCCTCGGGCTGATCGGGTTCATCGTCGGCGTGGGCGCTCTGGCCGCGCACAGTGCCGCGATGATCGGCGGCGCGGAGGGAGTGACCTGGCAGACCCTCGCCTGGGACGCACTCGGCGTGGTGGCGGGTGGTGCGGGCCTCGCAGGTGCCAAGCTCGCGCAGGCCGGCCGGCTGATGGTGCAGTCAGGGCGGGCGTTGCGAGCCTCCGAGGGCTTCATGGCGACGCTCGGCAGGATCGGTCCCGGCACCTGGGGGAACATCGCGAAGATCCCCAGTGGCATGGCCAACTCACTGCGCGGCTTCTCCATGGCCGGCCAGGGCTGGGTCCACGTGGCCACGGGCAGGACGCTCGACATCGTCGGCACGGTCACCGGCGCGGGCTTCGCGCTCGGCTCCAACACGAACGAGGGCCGCTGGCTGGACGACGACTGGAACATCTCGGACATCCCGGTGGTCGGCCCGGTGGCGGGCTTCGTCGACTACGACGCCCCGGACAACGAGCCCAAGACCATGGCCCCTGGGCCGTTGGGCCCGCAGTTCGACACGGGCGCGACACTCACCTCGGCCGGAGAGAGCTTCGCCAAGGGCCTGCAGCCCTCGAACTTCGGGACCGCCGCATGACATCCAGCCCCATCGAGGCCGCCGCCGCGCGCGAGATACCGTACGCCTTCCAGTACACCGTCCCCGACGAGTTCGTCCGCCTGCCCGATCCGGCCGCCGACAAGGGCTGGGGCGAGTCGCTGGCCCAGCTCATGCCCGACGCCGACGAGGATCAACTTGCCTCCGCCACCGATCAGTTGCGGGCAACCTTGCCCGGACTGTCCGCAGGCGGTGAAGAGACCGTCGTACTCACCGCGATATGTCTGGGCACCGAGGACGTGGCCGGCGACGAGCGACTGTCCATGGGCCTGCTCGCGGTCACCGTGAAGCCGAGCGGGCACCGGGACCGACTGCTGGCCGCCGAGGGCATCTACCGGGCCAAGGAGCAGAAGTTCTTCGCGAATGAGCACGACTTGCACGAGCTGGACTTTCCGCTGGGCAAAGGAGTGCAGGGCCGGCAGGACATGCTGCTGGCGGCCAAGCTGCCGTCAGGCCCCGGGGTGATGTCCGCATCACTGAGACTGCTGACGCTGCCCGCACGCTTCGCCGCCGAGACCGGAATCGCGGACGTGGCCGGCACAGGAGAGACAGTTCGGCCGACGCTGCCGATGGCCTCGCTCCAGTTGATCGTCCCCACACCCCGCGACTACTGCGTGTATGCGACGATCTCCACGCCCTCGGTGTTCCTGCTCGATTCCTACTGCGGACGCCTGGCGCAGATCGGTCGCACGTTCACCTTCGACGTGCCGGAGCAGGGCCCCTGAGCCGCAGATCTACCTCTTGCCCTCACCCTGCTTCTTCTTCAGCTCGTCATACAGCGTCTGATCGAGCTTGGCGAACTCCTCGGACGCCTTCTTGGCGAACTTCGACACTCCCTTGGTGAGCTTCGACAGCTGCCCGAAGCCGTAGTCCCAGGAATCCGCAAAGTCGTCGCAGGCGGACTCGAGACCCCTGTGCCCGAACTGCGCGGAATCGGCGTGCTTCATTTCCTTGGACGCGGACTTCATCTGACCGCCACTGGTCTCCAAGGTGCCCGCCATCGCGAGCACTTCATCGCTCGCGAACTTCAAGAAGGACAACTCCGGCTCCCTCACTCCGTGCCCGGTTCACTCTTGTTCCTCAAGAACCCTGACGTTATGCGCGAGTGTGCGGTTTCGCCAGAGGCACTCGAGGGGTCCGACTGTGCTGGTCACACGTCATTGTCCGGCCAGCCAAGCAGCCGGGCACCGATCACCGCCGTCTGCAGGGTGTACCGGTGCACCGAGTCGGCCGGGTTGGCACCGGTGAGCTTGTGGATGCGCTCCAGACGGTAGGTGAAGGCCCGCACACTCAAACTCAGGCGGCGGGCCGCCTCGGCCGCGACACACCCCGAGTCGAAGTACGCGGTCAACGTCTCGACGAGCGGCCCAGCGCCCCCGCGCGCGGACTGCAACGGGCCCAAGGTGTTGCGCACCAGGTCAGCCATGGCCGACCGGTCGCGGGTCAGGACCGGGTAGACGAGCAGGTCGGCGTGGCGCAGCACCGGCTCGTCCAGGTGCAGCCGCTCAGCCAGATCGAGAGCGTTGAGAGCCTCTTCGTAGGAGTGGACGACTCCCCCAGCACCCGGATGGGGGCGCCCGATGCCGACCTGCCCCCCGTCGGTGGCCGCATGTGCCTGCTTGGCGAAGAACGCCAGGACCTCGTCCTGCTCTCCAGGAGCGATACAGACCAGTCGCCCGTCCTTCGTCGTGATCAGGATGCGCCGCTCCCCGAACCTGCTGATCAGGGCTCGCTCCACCTGCCGGGTGATCGGATGCATGTCCTCCACCGGCTTGCCGCCCTGGGCGACGGCGACGGCGTGGGCCCGGGAAAGGAGGAGCCCGAAGCGTTCGGCACGCTCCGACAGGCGCCCCAGGTCGCTACGGCCGTACAACAGGTCGTCGATGAACTCCCGGCGCACCCCTTCCTCCTGCCGTACGGCGAGCCTCTGCGCCCGCTCGTAGCCCTCGGCGAAGGCATCGATCGCCTGCTCGACGACGGCAAGCACGCCATCGACGTCCGGGGACGCGAGCGTGGGCCAGGTTTCCCGGGTGACAGACAGGTGCCGGCGCACCAGGTTCCGCAGCCCGAGGCCGGCCTCAGCGGCACGTTCTCCCCGGATGCGGAGAGTATCCAGCTCCCCCCTCGTGAGGCGGCGGCCTGTCCCACATGCCTCAGCCAGTATCCGGGCGTAGCCCTCCAGATACTCGTCGGGTACCTCGCGCCCGGTCACCCGGCCCCCTTCGGTTGTAACGCACTGCTGTCGTATGCCTAATGCATGAGGGTAAAGAGTGGCAGACCCCCACGGTGGTGCGGGAATCCGGCATGAAACGCGCAGCAGGTTTGCCGGTGCACGGCAATGCGAAGCCGACCGGACGACTGCCACGATGCAGTGGGCAGGGACGGAGCAAGCCCGGTGCCGGGCTACGGAAGTACCGGCACCGAATCCTCCTCTGCCCATATACAGGAATCCCAGGTCTAAGCCGGCGCAGCCCGCGGGCCGTCCGCCTCGCAAAACAGCACCCGACGGTGAAGCCAGGGCCGCACAGTCCTTAGAATGTCGCCATGGGCACCGGTGGGGCGAGCGCAGGCGAGATAGCGGTCCTCGACGGAGGACCGGCTGATGGCATGAAGGTGCGTGTCACCGACCGGCCGCGGCTGATCCAGGTGACCTCCCCATGCGAAGTCGAAGATCCTGCCGACGGAACGCGCGTGGAAGCCCTGTACCTGTACCGCCGCGTCCACGGGGTGAGCGACGAGCCTCTCCGTTACAGCTTCGACGTGACCAGCCCCTGACGGCACGCCAGGAGACCGCAACGCAGTACATGGCGTCGCCCCACCCGCCTCATGCCGCGAAAGGTTGATATGCCATAACTTGATTGCTTTCCTCGCGTTTCACTGGTGCGGGCGTCTGCCCGTATCCGATCTGGAAGGCAGGGAACCTATGAGACGGGCCGCCCGGAATGGTGTGATCGCCCTCGCCACCGTCTCCGGCGCGATGGCGGGCGCGGCTTCGGCCTAGGCCGACTCCGCGGCCGACGCGTCCGCGGCGGACTCGCCCGGACTGATCGCCGGCAACACCCTGCAGCTGCCGGTGAGCGTTCCGGTGAACGCCTGCGGGAATACCGTAAGCGTCGCAGGGCTGCTCAATCCTGCAGCGGGCAACTACTGCGCCCAGGAAGACTCCGAGCAGGACCAGGCTGGAGAGTCCGGCGAGGCCATGTCGACGGTCGATGCGCAGGACTAGTGTCCTGCACCAGTAGTTGATCGTTAGAAGTTGTATGTCTTCTGCTGCTGGTGCGTCAGTTCCTCGTCGGGGCCCCAAGTTGGAGCCGTTGCTGCTGTCCGTTGAGGAGCGGGCGGAGTTGGAGCGGTGGACGCGTCGGGCGACATCGGCCCAGGCCCTGGCCCTGCGAGCGCGGATTGTGCTGGCGTGCGCGGGGCCGGACGTGCCGCCGATTGTCGCGGTCGCCCGGGATCTTGGGGTGACTGCGGACACCGTGCGCAAGTGGCGGCGGCGCTTCCTGGCCCAGCGGCTGGACGGTCTGGCCGACGAGCCCAGGCCGGGCCGGCCGCCCACCATCAGTGTCGATCAGGTGGAAGCGGTCGTGGTCACGACGCTGGAGGAGATCCCGAAGAACGCCACCCACTGGTCGCGGAAATCGATGGCCGAGCACAGCGGACTGTCGAAGTCCACCGTGGGCCGGATCTGGCGGCAGTTCCAGCTCAAGCCGCATCTGGCGGACACCTTCAAGCTGTCGACGGACCCGTTGTTCATCGAGAAGGTCTACGACGTCGTCGGCCTCTACTTCAACCCGCCCGAGGGTGCGGTGGTGCTCTCGGTGGACGAGAAGTCGCAGATCCAGGCCCTGGACCGGTCCCAGCCGGTGCTGCCGATAATGCCGGGCATGCCCGAGCGGCGCACCCACGACTACGTCCGCAACGGTCTCACCACCTTGTTCGCCGCGTTCGACGTCGCCACCGGCGAGGTCATCACGGCCCTGCACCGACGCCACCGGGCCGTGGAGTTCAAGAAGTTCCTGATCCGCATCGACAAGGAAGTGCCCGCGCACCTGCAGGTCCACCTGATCGTCGACAACTACGGCACCCACAAAACACCGGCGATCAAGGCCTGGCTGGCCAAACACCCGCGGTTCGAGCTGCACTTCACCCCGACCGGCTCCTCCTGGATCAACCAGGTCGAGCGGTGGTTCGGCTACCTCGCCCACCAGATGATCCGCCGCGGCGCACACAAGAACATCCAGGCCCTCGAAGCCGACATCCGGACCTGGGTCAAGCATTGGAACGAAGACCCCAAGCCGTTCATCTGGACCAAAACAGCCGAAGAAATCCTCGACTCCCTCGCCCGCCTCTGCCGACGGATCTCCGGCGCAGGACACTAGCCGGGTGTCCTTTCCGGGATCGGAATCCAGGCGCCGGTGGATCTGCCAGCCAATGTCAGCGGCAACTCGGTGAGCGCCGTCGGCGTCGGCAACCCGGTCTCGGGCAACGAGTCCGCGAACGGCACCGCCGACCAGCCTCCTCACCTCGATCGCTCTGTGCCCGACTCCGTCGACCAGGGCCAGCCTCCCGTCATGGGCGAGCCGCTCAAATTGCCCAGGACGCACGCAGGATCCCCATCTTCACCGCAGCCCGAACTGTCCTGCCTCGCCGACACCGGCACAGACGCCACCGTGCCAGCCGCAGCCGCAAGCGCGGCACTCGTCCTCGGTGGGGCGGACCTGCACCGGCGTTTCAAGCCCACGCGGCGCTGCCGACGCGCTTCCGGAGGAGGACATGGGCGGCACGACAGGAACCTCCGGCGTGCCGTCACTCCGTCCCTCCCGCTGCCTGCGCCGCGCGTTCCGCTTCGGCGCCGCCCAGCGACTCGGTGATTTTCAAGTGCAGTTGCTGCGTGTCCTGACGGACCATCTCCGGCACCCGGTTGTTCCACTGCCTGGCCGCGTCATCCAGCGCCTTGGCGAAGATCCCGTGTGCCCGCCGACCGACGACAGTCATGGCGAGCGGCACCAGCGGGCGTGTGAATGAGCGTCCCTTGACCCGCGCCGTGACGGTGACGCGCCAGCGCCCGTCGTCGGCAGGACGCGGCACGACGGTCAGCGAGGCCCGGGCGAGTCCGTGGTCGAGCCTGCCCGTCAGCGGGGCGGCGGCAAGACGGCCGCCGCCGGCTGCTGAGGACCACCACTCGCCGAGGTCGAGGTGAAGCCGTCCGTCGCCGACAGCGTAACTCGTCCATCTCCCACCGCCTGCCCTCCACTTGACCGACAGGCTTGCCGCACGCGGCCGTTCACCACTCGCGAGCCAGAGCGCGCAGGTCATAGATCCGGGGCTGTCGGGATCGCCGTCGAGCACGACGAGCTCCACAGCCGTCCTCCGTTTGCGGTCCCAGGCCAGGATCGCGACCGTCGCATCGAGGTCAGGCCCACTGTCGTCGTCGGTCCGCCGGTGGTAGCGGGCGCCGGGAAGCAGGTGGCCTCCCTCGGCAAGGAGCAGTTCGGGCAGTCGCCGGCCGTCGGGTAGCCGCAGCCGTGTCCCCTCGGCTTCGAGGCTCTCCGCGAGGTCGTGGAGCATCAAGACGCCCGACTCCAACCAGCGGCGGGTTGACCGGCTCGGCTTGGTTGCCGGGTGCCGGACGTTCTCGATGTTCCCGGCTGTCAGGTGCCGGCTTGTTCGCCGCTCTCCGGGCCGCCGTGCTCGCCGAGCCAGCGAGCGAGCTTGCCGCGTCGGCCGATCGCGCGCAGACGGCGTTCAGCTGCCTGCCGCACCTTGGGCGTGGTGATCAGGAGGAGTTCGTCACCGGCGCGCAGCACGGTGTCGTGGCCGGGGACAGTGGTTGCACCATCGCGGACGATCAGCGTGACCACAGTCGGCGATGGCAGGCGCAGTTCGAAGATAGCGACACCATGCAGGCGTGATCCAGGGGGAATACTCACGGTGAGCAGGTCGGCCTCCAGGGTGTCCAACGGGGCGACCTCGACCTCGATGTCGCGCAGGGCACCCGCCCTCGTCAGATGCAGCAGCCGCGCGACGGCGGGCAGGCTGGGCCCCTGGACAACAGTGAAGATGACGACCAGGACGAACACGATGTTCAGCAGATCCCGGGCACCGCTGACACCTTCGACAATGGGAAAGGTGGCCAGCACGATCGGCACGGCGCCGCGCAGCCCCGCCCAGGAGATGAAACCCTGCTCCCGCCAGGGGACCCGGAAGGGCAGCAGACAGACGAGGACAGACAGGGGCCGCGCCGCCAACAGCAGGACCAGGCCGACAGCGACGGCCGGTCCGATCGCGGCGGGGAGTTCACTAGGATCCACCAACAGACCGAGCATGACGAACAGACCGATCTGAGCGAGCCAGCCAACCCCCTCAGCGAAGGAGCGGGTGGCGGCCCGGTGCGGCAGATGGGCGTTGCCCAAAACGAGCCCGGCCAGGTAGGCGGCGAGATAGCCGCTCGCGTGCACGGCTCCGGCAGCGGCGAAGGCGACGATACCGAAGCCGACGGTGGCCAGCGGATACAGGCCGGTAGCGGGTAGGGCGATGTTTCTCAAGGCAGCCGCGCCCAGGCGCCCGATCGCCAACCCGAGCACGCCACCGACGGCCAGCTCATAGACGAGATGGCCCGCAATGTGGGCCGGGTCTGGCAGGTCGGCGGTCGCCGTGCTGAGGACCAGAACCAGGATCACGGCCGGTGCATCGTTGAAGCCGGACTCGGCCTCCAGGAGTCCGGTGACCTTCTGCGGCAACGGCAGCAACCGCAGCACGGCGAACACCGCGGCGGCGTCGGTCGATGAGACGATCGCACCCAGCAGCAGTGCCAAATGCCAGTTCATGCCCAGCAGCCAATGGGCGCCGGCCGCGGTGACCGAGATGGAGACGGCCACACCCACGGTGGCCAGCACACCGGCAGGCAACAGCAGACGCCGGACATCGGACCAGTTCGACGTCAGACCGCCCTCAACAAGGATCACGGCCAGGGCGGCCGTGCCCAGCGCCTGGGCGAGCTGCGCGTCATCGAAGCGGAGACCGAACACGTCCTCGCCAACGAGGACTCCCACACCCAGGAACAGCAGCAGGCTCGGCAGCCCGACGCGATGGGCCGCACGGGCGGCGGCGATGCTGGCCAGCAGAACCGCGCCGCCGATGAGTAGGGTCAGGTAGAGCTCGTGCAGCGTCACAGGGTCGCCCTCACGCCGGGGTTGTTCCTCCGCCGGCGGTATGGAGCGCGGTGGATGACGATCATCGTACGCACACCACCACGCTAATCTGCGCGGGGCGTCTTCCGCCCGTACCGGCCCCGTCACCGGCAACCCGACCGCGAGCACCAGCGCGGACCGAGCCGTGCCTCCTCCCCTGAGCCGCGCGAGACCGAAGGTACGCGGTGCGCCGGACAGCCCTCATACCTGGGCGGCGCGGCACCAGCTGCACCTGGTGCCACTGGAGCCCGAATACCTGTGTGGAAGCACGTGCTCCAGGACGGCGTACCCGCACTCCGCGCAGTGCGCGACGCCCTACTGGAGGTGTTGAGGGCGGGCGCTGCGCCGCATCCTGGCGCAACTGCCTCACAACAGGGGTGTCGGCCTGGACCAGAACGTGTACGCCATTAGGGCCTGTGTGAGGTTGTGATCAATCTGGGTTCTGGTCCCGTGCGGGGGCGGGTCCTGGTAGGACGCTGGGTGTGACACGTAGGCAACTCAGC
>NZ_JBSFUY010000078.1:0-11448 GCF_053592055.1 Streptomyces sp. NPDC002817 | reverse complement strand
GGGCGATCGTCACCGAGCGCATCTTCAACATCCACGGCGTCGGCTACCAGCTCTACCAGGGCATCCTCCGCCAGAACACCCAGACCGTCGTCGTGCAAGTACGAGCCGGGCTGGGGGGCTGGGCGCAAGGCCACCACTGGGGCTCGCTTATGCCCCGACTGGCCGCGGAGCTGGTGGTTCTCAACGGTGAGGACATTCACCACTCGGGCGAATGTCTCGCTCTCGGCCTGTTGCCGCTTGTTCTCCTCGATCAACTCGGCCAGCCGTTCCTTGGTCTTCTTCAGCTCGGCCCGCAGCTTGCGCTCGCTGTCGGGGATCTGTCTCTGAGCTCGGACCCTCGCGTAGAACTCGTCCTTGAGGTCGGTGTGCCGGTGGGTGAGAACGTGCCGTTTCACGTCTGCCTCGGCGGCTAGCGCGAGGATGGTCAGGGATCCGTCGGACCGCAGTGGGGTGCCGGCCAGGAGCCGGTTCATCGTGGCCCGGATGTTCTTCCTCCCCGACCGTGGCCAGGAGCAGGTCGCCGTCCGCGACGTCGCCCGCGCGGGCGACGCGTGCGTGCGGTAGCGCGAGTGCGAGATGGGGGTCCGGGCTGTTCACGGCGAGCTGTCGGTCGAGCAGGCGGGCGTTGCCGCTGGAGCGGGCATCGCCGGTGGCGGGCGCGGCGAGCAGGGGCCGGTGGAGGTCGACGGCCGTGTGGGCCGCGTGCATCGCCTCGACGTGGTCCAGGGCCTCGACGAGGATCACCGCCCGGGCGAGCACGGCCAGCAGGGCGGCGCTGGCCTTGAGTGTCGCGCCGCTGGCTGCGGTGCCGGGCCGGTAGAGACTGACCGCTGCGCCGCCGCTGTCGAGGACGGTGCGCAGCAGCGGGGCGTGCGCGTGGGGGTGGGCGCCGTCCAGGCCGCGCGGCAGGACGGCGAGGGAGGCCCGGCCCGCTTCGGCGGCTGCCCGGTGGGCGGTGGAGTCGATGCCGTAGGCGAGCGTGGCGGTGACCGTGTGACCGGCCTCGGCAAGGGCGGTGGCGAAGTCGTGCGCGTGGGTGACGGCCTGCTCGGTGGGGACCCGGTTGCCGGTCACGGCGACGGCCGTGCCGGTCAGTTGCGGCAGTCGCTCGCGGCCGCGGACCCACAGGCCCAGCGGGCAGTTGGGCCCCAGGTCGGCGAGGGCGGTGGGCCACTCCTTGTCCGAAGGGATGACGAACGAACAGGTCAGCTCTGCTTGGGCGAGTTCCTCGCGCGGCCGGTAGGAGGAAAGACGCCTGCTGGCGTCGTCGCGCACACGCCGCTCCCAGACCTCGGCCGGGGTGTACTCGGCGAGGTCCGCGGCGAGTTGGCCGGGGGTGAAGTGGGCGGCGAGCGCGGCGCGTGCGGCTCGTTCGGACAGGGCGCGTGCGGGCATGGAGGGCCAGGCCTTTCAGGCAGGGCGCGGCACCGGCAGGCGAACCGGTGCCGCGCCGGGGCGGGCGAAGAGGGACGTGGCCAGCGGCGACGGGAAAGGGAGTGCCGTCGACAGCTGGGGTGGAGGGGTCGGGCTAGGGCCGGTCGGCGGTCTGCTTCTGCTCCCACCAGGCAGGCGGGCGGGAGGTGGCGGCGGGCCGGGGCGCCGGGGGAGCGGTGTAGGGGCGGGCGGCGATCGGGCTGGGCAGGCTGGTCTCGGTGTAGGCGATGCGCCTGCGCAGGCTGATGCCGAGGTCGTCGACGCTCAGGTACAGGGCGTTGTCCCTGACCCCGGTGATGCGCCCCTTGACCAGGACGCTGACCCCGTCGACGAGCGATTCGGCGGCGTTTGTGGCCAAGTCCCGCCAGGCGGTGCAGATGTAGGAAATCGGGTCCAGATCACGCCACTGCTGCGCGGTGGCATCCCACTGCGTGGGGGTCTGGGTGAGGCGGAACCGGCAGACAGCAATGCCGCCTTGGGTGAAGCGGACTTCCACACCACCGGAGACGGTGCCGCTCACGTGCGTGACGGACGGGGCCATACGAACACCTCCTACATCAAATAATAGTGTATGCGAGGGGTGGGTCAACCCCCCTGTCGGCACGTCCCGCCGCCGGAGCGCGCGGTACGGCCGGCCAGGCGCCGGAGGTGGGCCTTCCGTCCGGTCGGCTGCGCCGGGGCCGGCGGTGGGGTGAGGTTGTCGAACACCGTGGTGTCCGCGAGCTCCACCACCATCGGGACCGTGCCGTCGGGCCGGACCAACTGTTCGTCGGTGGTGTCGAGATGGACGGAGACCCGTACGGCCTCCCGGTCGGCGTCGAGGTAGGCGAAGACCAGGACCCCTGCGATCTCGATGCAGGGCAGGCCCTCATCCTCCGGCCCGTCCATCGGGTGGAAGAGTGCGGAGCTGTTCGCCGCCGCGCAGGCCTCGGCGTCGGCGAGGTTGAGGCTGAGGGGCGCGGGCACGTGGCGGGAGACGTCGGCCGGGTAGAGCGTGTAGCCAGCGTCGCCGCGGCTGTTATCCGGTCCGTAGTAGAGGTCCACGGCCCTCTGGTCGTCGGCGGGCGGCCGGTACGGAAAACCGTCCGTGCCGCCCACGTCGTCCCAGGAGCTGCGTACCTCCTGCGCGAGCGAGGCCAGGGCGGAAGCCTCGTCACACCAGAGGGTCACGTCATCACGGTGCCGGTCCCACTGGCGCAGCACCCACGCCCGGCCGGCCGTCTGCGGGGTGAGGCCGCCGGTGACGGCGAAGCTGAAACGGCTCAGCCACCCTTCGACGATGTCGACAGTGTCCGCACCCGGCCATTCGCCGGTGCGCTCCTGGAGGCCGTCCATCAGGTCGGCCAGATCGATGATGGCCGCGCCTGCGAGCGTGGCCGGGTCCGGTGTGATCGGCATGACGGTTTCCTTCCGTGCGGGTCAGGACTGGTTCATCAGGCCGTTGAAGAGGTCCATCAGGTGCTGCTGTTCGGGGGTGAGAGTCGCGGTGCGCAGCACGCGAGTGCGCAGGACAGGCACATCGAGGCTGATGCCGGAGGGCACATCGGGCCGCTCGGGCCGCGAGACCAGCCGGTAGTTGCGGGTGTGGATCATCCAGGCCTCGTACCGATCGGCACGGCTGCCGCTGCGCGCGGCGTGATGCTCGTCCCTGGTACGGGACGGGCAGGGACAGGACGGGTCCGTGCAGGGCCGTCCGGCGGGGTGACTGGCCAGGACCGGGCTGCGGCGGTAATGCGTGGCGGTGCCCGACAACATCGGGCAATGGTCGGCGGTGTACGGCAGGCACTCGGGGTGCAGTGCCGGTTCCGGGGAGCAGCCCTTGAGGACGTCGGCCGGGCGGACGATCAGGAAGCAGCGTTCGTCCAGCGGGTGTCCGCAGATCTGGCACAGGCGCCGCCTAAAGGCGGCGTGGGCCTTGTCGGCGTCGAGGACACCGAAGGCCGCGTGACCGTCGTGGATCAGGGTCACGTACGGCACCACCAGCCCGCCCGCCAGCGGCCGGTGGGCACAGCGTTGGGGTATCGCGCGCATGGGGTGAGTTCCTTCGGATCGCGGGAGCGTGCCTGGGGGTTCGTGCTGGCGGATGTCAGGTGCTGGCCGGTGGGGGAGGGTCGGCCGGGCCGCCGGCCAGCAGTGCTTCCCAGTGGGCGTAGCGGCAGCCGGTGGCGTCGTGCAGGCGTAGGTGCAGCCAGTTGAGGTTGTCTCCGGCCCGGATGACGGCCTCGGCGCCGATGGCGACGGCCCGGGGGTAGATGGTTGCGTCGTCGGGGTCGACCAGGACGACGATCAGGCCCCGTCGGTGCGGCAGATGGCGGAGCGTGAAGGCGCTGTAGCTGCGGTCGTCCAGGAGCACGAGCGGAGCGCGCTGGTACTCCTCGGCGCTGAACAACGGCGATGGCAGGTGCAGGCGGGGGACCGGCCTCGTGCGCAGGCCGACCGGATCGGCGTCGGTGCTGTCGCTGATGACCAGCACCGGGGCCTGCGGATTCTCCCGACCGGCTTGTGGCGGGGCGGACATGGCGGTGACACGTCGCTTTCGTGAGGACCGTGGCCAGGAAGAGGCCGCGGGAAGGTGGGGAGTTGGTGGCCTGCGGGCGGGGCAGCCGACGGGGGCCACCCCGCCTACAGGCGTTCGTCAGCCGAGCGGGTAGAGCACCAGCGCCGGGAGGGCGGTGTCGGGGATGCCGTCCGCGTACAGCTCGCGCAAGGACGGGTCCTCCTTGAGCTCCTCCGGCAGCGGGAAGACGTCGCCGACGAGGTCGCCGTGGATCGGCGCGTACCGGGAGAAGCTGTAGGTGGAGAACGGCGAGTAGAGGTTGCCCTCGGCGTCCCGGGACAGCACGACGAGCGTGTCTCCGGGCATGTCCTTCCAGTCCTTGCGGACCAGGTGGCGCAGCACGGCGAGGGTCAGGGGGCGGTCGGGGGCCTCGCTGTCCGGATCGGGCGACGGGGCCTGCTGCTGGTCGGTCATGACGGGCCTTTCACATGCGCGGGCCGGGCCGGGAGGAGCCCGGCCGGGATCGGCGGTGGGCGGGCGCCGCCCCGTTGGCGGGAGCGGCGCCGTCAGACCCGGTCGGTCAGTCGTCCTCGATCTCGTCCCTGACCACTCACAAGTGGAGCCGCTCTACTGCTGAGCTACGCAGGCGTGGGGCCGCCGGTGCGGCGGTCGGGTGAGGGCGGGTCGGCGTCCGGCGATCTCGCGCAGCCGCTCCAAGGCGGTGGGTGCGTCGTCGTACCAGAATGTCTCGTTGGGCTTCAGGCTGAGTGCCTTGGCGGCAACGTCACAGATCAGGCGGCGCTCCTCGCCTCGCTCCGCGTACACGCCTGCGAGCGTCTCGTACTCGGCCCCCTCGTTGTCCGTGCCGGTGACCTCCGCCTCCTCCTCGTCGGGCAGATCTACGAGCGTCCAGCCGGTGAGGTGCGCCGCCCATCCGGCCGCGCACAGTCGGGAACCGCACGCCGGAGCCTCCTCGGGGGTCAGCCGGAGGGCCTCGGGCAGATGTGCCCAGTGGTCCATGCTGAAGACGTGGGGCTGCGCCTCGATGGCGTCCAGGACGGCAGGCGCCACGGTGGCGGGCGTCTCGGGCTTCGGGGTGACCTCGGTGTCGGTCATCATCACTCCTTCGGATGGCTGGAGGGTGTGCTCGGCTCGGGGTTCCTCGCGTCCTGGTCGCGGAGCTCGGCATCGCGGCGGGCGTCCTCGGCGGTGTAGCCGGTGTCGCACCAGGGGCGGCACAGCTGGCCTGGGGGTGCGCCGCACGTCTCGCACCGGTCGTCGAAGTCCTCCGGGCGCCACGGGCGCGGCTGGCCGCTCACGCGGGGAGCTCCCGGATGCGGTCGGCCAGGGCTCGGGCGGACATGGAGAGCTCTGGCAGGGCGCGGACACGGCTTCTCCTTCCAAGAGGCAGTGAGCAGCGCGGGCGGCCTGCTGGACAGGTCAGGGGCGGCGGTCCACAAGGGGAGGCCGGTGGTGGTGCGGGCGCTGATGCCGGGGCGCTCGGGGACGTCGCGGTAGTCGGACACCTTCACGTAGCCGCCCTGTTGGGTGTCGAGGCGGACCGGCGCGCCCTCCCATTCCCACTGCGCGATGAGTTCCGCGGGGAGGTTCTCGACGTCGTCGGCCTCCACCCGCACGGCCCATGCGGTCAACTCCTCCCCGTACACCTGCCGCCATTCCTGCAGGACGGGGAAGAGGTGGGCGAAGTCGTCGACCAGGGCCAGGGCGCGCGCCTGGCCGGGGGCGGGGTCCTCGGCGTAATTCGGTGCGTCGGGGCGGGTGCGCTCACCGAGGCTCATCAGCCAACGCATGGTCAGAACATCTCCCTCGTCGGGCGGGCGGGTGTGTGGGTGAGGGGCGGTGGGTCAGGGTGGTCCGGGCGGCTCGGGCTTGCGGTCGGCTCCGGGTGCGAGAGGGGGCGGGGCAGGACCAGTGGCACCCCCTCTCGCACTTCAATAATAGTGTGTCTACGGGTGGTGTGAACCCGCCCCTGACCTGCCCTTTCGTCGGGCCGTCAGAGGGTGCCGACCAGGGCCGGGCGGCGGCCGCGTGGACGCCTGAACTACTGGGCACGCAGGGAATCGGCTTCCGCCTGGGCGCGGGGGGCGCGCTCCTGTTCCTCAGCGGCCGCGCTGACGCAGTAGGGCGCCCACCACTGCAACCCCCTGATCTTCTGCGTCAGCGAATCGGGGCGGTCGGCCAGCATCAGCAGCAGGACGGGATGCGGGCAGAGGGTGAGCCACTGCAGGGCGGTCCGCCATGCGGCTTCGGCGGCCTTCCGCGCGGGCAGCGCCGTACGGGCTTCGCGCTCCTGGCGGGCGGCTTCGACCTGGTGGTAGGAGACGGACCAGGTCAGGAGCGCAGCAGCCCAGGGGTGTCGCGCTGGCGGGAGGCCTCCAGGATCGCGGGCAGGTCGGCGCGCTGCGCGACGTGCTCCGCGCACCCGCGCAGGACGGCGGTGAGTACCCCAGCCGTTTTCTCCGACGGCGGGTGATCAGCGGCGGACAGGATCGGATAGACCGAGACCTGGGGGCGGTCGGTGTGGTCGCGGTAGAGGGTCAGACTGCCCCGGTAGCCGGTGCGGCTGCGGGCGAGCCGCGGGAGGTCCTCGTCGGGGGCGGTGGTCGTGTTGTAGGCGTTCACCGGGCCGAGACGGGCTGGTACGGCGGTGAACTGGTCCCAGCGGTGGGGGCCGGCGGGCGTGTCGATGGTCAGGATCAGGCTGGACATGGGCTGCGACTCCTCAGAACTCGACCGGGCGGGTTGGGGGCGTGACCGGTGGGCTGGGGGCGTGCCGCCCCGCGCTCGCCGAAGGGGCAGGGTGCGGGCGCAGGGCGGCACTCGGCCAGTGGCGCGCTGGCCGGAGTGGACGGCGACTGCGGGGGCTACGCCTTGGGCGGCTTGTGTCGGCGCAGGTTGCCCCGGTCGGTCAGGCTGGGACGGCGGCCGTGCATCTTGACGAACTTCCCGCCGAGGGCGTGGCCGTTGACCTGTCCGGTGGTGCCGGGCACCGGCTTGGTGTTGGTGCAGTAGCCGTCCGCGGTGACGGCGGGTTTCTCGCTCATGAGCGCTCCTTCGCGGTCTCGTGGGGGCGGTGCAGTGCGGGGGCGTGACAGGCCACGAACGGCGCGGTGTCGTCTGCGGGCATGGAGGTGACGGTTTGGTGGAGTTCGGCCGTGTCCATGGGGTGCAGCCATCCGTCCCGCACCTCCCACCCGCACACACGTGGGTCCGCGTCGGTGGTCGTGGCGATCAGGACGGCGTCACGCACGGTGCTGTTTTCCAGGGCGAACGTCAGCAGGACGAAGAACTGCCCGTACTCCTCGGCGGAGTGATCCACGCGCCACGAATCCGGCTCGACGGACACGTGCAGGTCGGCGCTCATCTCCGTGCCGTCCGTCTGCTCGGCGTTGAGGTTCAGCGCGTGGCTGCCCTCGCCGAGGGCCGGGAGCAGCGCGGTCAGCGCGTGCAGGGCGCGGCCCATGGCCAACGCCGTGGCGTCGTCGTCGGGGCGGGGGAGCTCGGGCTCAGGCATGCGGGGCCTTCTCGTCAAAGTCGGGGAGCTGGGGGAGAACGGGGGCGGGGTAGACCTGCCGGAGTAAGGCGGTCACGTCGGGGCACGGGATGACGGCGGCCTGGAGGGTGTCTGTGTCCAGCGGGTGCAGCCACCTGTCACGCAGGGACCACCCGCACGCGCGGGGGTGGGGCTCGGCGGCCGTGGTGGCGATCAGGACGGCGCTGCGCATCGTGCTGCCCTCCAGCGCGAACACCAGCAGCATGCGCAGGGCGCAGAACTCGTCTTCGTCCAGGACGGCCAGGCGCAGCGGGTCCATGCCGATGGAGAGATCGGTTCGGCCCGTGACGAACGCGTGGTCGGTCCGCTGGGCCACGAGGTTCAGCGTGTGCTCACCGTCTCCGAGTGCCTGGACCACGGCGGACAGGGCGGTGAGAGTGCGGCTCATGGCGGCCGCGATGGCGTGGTCGCCGGGGTGGGCGAGCTCCGGGTGTGTGGACATGAGGACTCCTTACGAGACGGGGCGGTGGGCGGTGGGCATCACAGGCCGGCGGCCGAACTGTGCCCCTGGGCACAACGGATGTTGTGGCGCGCGGTCGGCTCCGCCGGCGCGTCGCGCTGCCGCCACGCGCCAAGAGGTGGGGCGGGTGCGCTCCGCGCTCCCTGCGGGGCCGGGTGGCGCGCTGCGCGCTCTCGGATCGGTCGGGCCCGTGCGGATAGATCGGGCCCGTGCGGGCCGGGCTGGGGGAGTTGCCCGGCCCGCACGGGGGTCTGTCAGCCGTGCGCGGCGGCGGCCGTGAGGGCGGGCAGCGCGAGCGCTTCCAGGGCGGCGGCCTGGTCGGCGTCGGTGAGGGTCTGGGCGGTCGACGTGATGGCCTGCATCACGCCCCCGGCCGTCATCTGACCACCCCGGATGAAGTGGGAAAGGATGCGGTCCTTCGTCTCGGTGCCGATGCTGAGCGACTTGGTGACGTGCTCGATGGTCTTCGTCGGCTCGTCCAGCGTCTTACTGGCGGCGGCCTCCATCTCGTAGACCTTCGCTTCGACGTACTCCCGTGACAGGAAGGTGCGTACGGCGTCGGTGGTCTTGGACGTGATGAGCTCCAGCGTCTTGCGCTGGGTCTGGCCGGACCAGGACACAACGCCCTCGTCCTGCCTGCCTCCCAGGTGCACGGCGCGCATGACGTCCTTGGTCTGGGTCAGGCCGTTGCGGCAGACCTGGATGACCGCGCGCGGGGTGATGGTGTACGCCCCCGCGCCGACCTCGCTGTTGGTGATGACGAACCCGGCCGAGATCATCGGGAGTTCGTCACCGCTGCGGCCGTCGAACGGGGAGCGGTAGCCGCGCAGCAGGTTGCGGGCCTGGACGGCGACGGCTTCGGACTCGACGCGCACGTACATGCGCCGGTCGGTGAGGTCGCACCCTGTGATCTGGGTGGGGTGCCCGGACTTGTGCACGCCGTCCAGGGCGGCGAGCAGCATGTCGAGGTTGTCCATCAGCTTGTAGCTGTCGGACAGCAGTGCGCGGGCCACGCCCTCGCCGGGCATGCCGGGGCCGTTCTCGCCGCGGAACGCGCGGAGCATGAAACGGCGCTCCGGCTCCTGCTGCATCCACGCGTTGACGTTGTCGTCCAGCAGCGGGACGTTCTCCGTGCGCATGCGGCGCAGGTAGGCCAGCGGGATGCGGAGCTTGTCTGCGATCCCCTCGTCGGCAACGGCGGTGGGGCGGTAGATGCCGTCAACGGCCGTGACGCCGCGCGCGCTGAGTTGGGCCTCGACGCCTTCGACGTGCACGTTTCCCTCGTGCATCCGCAGTGCGGACGCGGTGGCGATGACGTCCAGCTTCCGGCGCTGCCCGTCCTCCAGGATGCGGACCAGGTCGGACAGGTCGGCGTTGCGGGCGCCGGTGGGGGCGACGTTCGTAGCGCGCTCGGCGAACTGCTGAGTCATGCGGTTTTCCCCTTCGCTGTTGGTCTCTGCGGGTCGGGGGGCGGAGTAACCGCCCCCCGACCAATTCCAATAATAGTGTGTTTCAGGGGTGGGTGAACCCACCCCTGACCTGCACACTTACACCAGCGGGGCGCGGAAATCCGGAAGCGGCGTCAGACTCTGCCGCCGTACGCGCGTGACAGCGGACACCGGCATACCGCCGATCACCTCGCACAGGTCATAGCGGACGCGGGGAACCGCCCCGACGACCGGTCCGGCCTGCGCCGTGATCGCCTGCACCCAGTAGACGCCGTGACGCCGCGTCACGCTGCCGTGATACCTGACCTTCTGCCACAGCACCGGCCCACAGTCCTGCGGGTCGAGGCTGCGCGCCACCGCGAGCGCAAGCTGATTCGCCACCCGCTCGGACAACAGCAGGTCGACGAACGCCCGGTCAACCGTCCCCCGGTCGACCGGCACATCAGCCATGGCCGGGCCCGTGTGACCGGTGCGCACACCCATCGCCCAACCCAACTCGAAGAACGACCGGACCACCTCCAGCTGCTCGTGCGACACCCGCATGGCGTCCGGGTCCCGCTCACTGCGCGCCAACTCCCGCAGCGCATAACGAGCCTGCTCCTTTTCGGCGTCCGTGAGCGGCGCTCCGATTTCCCGGGCCTGCTCTGGAATCCGCGTGCTTTCCATGGCGTCTTTTCTCCTTTTCGGTGATGCCGGGGGAGGGGGCACTCCAACCGGGGTGCCCCCGTGCGGACTACTTCAGGAACCCGTTCGACCGGAGGAAATCGGCCGCGATGTACGCGACTCCATGAGGCTTGTAGATCTGAGGGAATCGCCGCAACTCCACTTCCGTGCGGCCCGCCTTGTCCGGGTCGATGAACTCCTGAACCAGGCGGTAAGGATCGTCACCCATCGGGATTTCCAGGACGACCGGACCAGCAGCCGTGGTCTCGAACCGAATTCCGGTGTAGTTCCGGTCGGAGTTGTGCACGATCTTCACCCCTGCCCGCGCACACAGCAGCGGCAACAGGTTCGCGATCGTGCGGGCACGAACCGCGAGCTCGGTCATGGGAGCGTCCGCGCCGCGCACCCCGCGCACGATCCCGTCACTGATCGTCAGTTCCACGTCTTTCCCCTTCGTTGATCCATTGCGGTTCCCGGGGGCCACCTCTCCCTGCACTTCAAATAATAGTGTCTACGTTGTTCGGGTGGAACCCCTGTTGCGCTGCGGGTTGCGCTGGAGGTTGCGCCAGGGTGTTGCGCTGGAGGTTGCGCCAAGGTGTTGCGCTGGAGGTTGCGCACCCCCATGGAGCCTCTCCACATCATCCCTGCTCACCCCAACACTCAAGCCTGGTACGCCTGCTGACATCCCCCTCTGCACACCCCCACGCACCCCAGACAAGAAGAAGAAGGGAAAGGGAAGGGCGGGGACGGGTACGGGAGCACATCGGAGGATCGGGGCGCCGTCCTCCTCTGCTTGCGCGTCGGCGGGGCCTCCGCGCTCCGGGCGCCGGACACAGCCGACGCAGCAGACCGAGTGTGGGAGCAGCGGGGCACAGCGCGCGGCCGGCACCCCGCCCCCGCAGCACAGCCCCGGCAGATCACCCAGCGCGATCAAGGTGCGCACCATCCCTGTGCAGGGAAGACATCACCTACGATGGAAGAGCCTGTTTGAGAGGGCACTGCTGGCGGGGAAATCTGGCTCGGGTTTGCCGACCCACCGGATTCGTTACTCCCCGCCAGCAGACTAAAGCCAGCAAAAAGAAGAGGGCGCAGCGAAACACGCCACCAAAAGCGCCCCGCCACAATCCCCTGGATTTTTGCGCGCGCTCTGCTCCGCAGACGCGACGCGCCGCCGCTACGCGGCGGACACACCCCGGGGCGCTCCGCACCCGGGCAGGATCGGCGATGGCATCGCTACGCGATGCATGACGGAGGGGCGGCCCGCTGATGCGGGCCGCGTGAAGACCCATGTGGGGCGGATCCTGGTGAAGCTGGGACTGCGGGACCGCACCCAGGCGGCGGTGTTCGCGTACGAGTCGGGGCTGGTGCGGCC
>NZ_JBSFUY010000077.1:0-11462 GCF_053592055.1 Streptomyces sp. NPDC002817 | reverse complement strand
GCACTCCGCGCTGGGCATGCTCAGCCCGGTGGAGTACGAACTCCGCACCCCGCCAGTAGCCTGAAACCAAGCAACTCGACTCCACCCAACTCGGGGCAGTCCGGAGTCTCGATCAAAGCCGGGGCGGTTCACCACTGTCAGCGACCGTCGTCACCACCCCGACAAGATCACCCGCAGAGTCAGGCTGTTGTCCTACTCTCCGGGCGTACGCTGCTGCGTAGTGCTTTCCGGCGGTGGCGCGGTGCCTGCGGATGTCGGTGAGTGGAGCACACCTCTTCCGCTTCGAGAACACATATGTCGCCAGACCCTTGACTCAATCCTGGCCTCTCAGCGGTGGAACTTTGCCGTACTGTCGTGAGTGGTGTGCCGGGAAGTCTGGTCGGCGAAGCGTCCTTTGATGCATTCTCGCCGACGTCAGGAGGTCTTCCGGTGACCACCGCGTACCTCGCCGGTGCCCTCTCGATACATTCCTCGCCATTCGTGTCTCTGCAGGGCTCGCCACCTTCGATGCCTGCTGGCACATCGACGGCACTGGCGGGTTGGCTTCCGCTGTTCGCCGGGATGATCTCTTCGTTCCGAGCGGGGCAAGGTCTGCACACCACGCGGGCGACGTTTCCCCGACGGCTCAGATTCCTGACCACGAGGCCTCGCTGCGCGGGGGTGACCGGCACTCTCTCTGGCAGAAGGACTCCTCGCTGTCGGCGGCCTCAGCCTCTGGCGGGCGTTGACGAGGTACGTCCTAGGCGAGGTGGGCACCCGGGAGCAGGGCGAGGAATTCTGACCACGCTTGCGCCGTCTCCGGCGGATGACGCCGACTGCCAATTACTCACCGATTCTGTGCTTTCGAGCCGGATGAGGTGCTTGCGCGTTGGTGATCTCGCGTGCAGAACTCTCTGTTCAGCGGTTTCCGACTGTTTCATCGAGGAACCCTCGGCGCAGACTGCCCGTGCGCCTCCTGGCAAACCGTGAGCGTCGTGAGCGCTTGGCAGAGTTCGGGGCGCTTTGCTGAGGTCGGCTGTACATCGTCATGGCAAGCCATGGGGTGTTTGCGCGGAGTGCCGCTTGCGTATGCCCTCGCTGTGGTCGTCCCGAGCGGCAGCCGGCGGAAGAGCGCTATCCGCAAAGGGGGCAGATGCCCCGTAAGTGCCCGTATGTAAGGTGTTCCGAAGGGTGCGATCACGTTGTCTGGACCCTTCCTTTGGGGGTGTCTATCATCAAAGTGAGCAATGTTGATTGAGTAACCACTGTCTGCGAGCGGAATTGCGCCCTTTTAGCTTGAGTCGCAATTTCATGCACCACTTTTTGGTGTGTCTCGTTCCCGAGTCGAGTCACGATAAGAGGTTGGCATTTCCAGTTGAAGCGGGGGAAGTTGTGGCCGAAGGTGGAGTAAAATCTGTCGTCATACATGAGTACTTAGAAGTCGTCCCGTTGAGTGATCTGGTGCTTGCGGAATCTCCTCGTCTCGATGGTGAAAATGCGAGCCACACTCGGCTTTTGGCTCAGGTCGAAGAAGGCCTTCCGCCTATCCTCGTGGATCGTTCCACAATGCGGGTTGTGGATGGTGTGCACCGTGTACAGGCTGCGAAACTGCGCGGGGAAGACATGATCTCCGTGTGTTTCGTTGACGGTAGCGATGAAGAGCTCTTCCTGCTGGCTGTCCGGGAAAATATTTCGCATGGTCTTCCGTTGTCATTGTCTGACAGGGAGGCAGCGGCCCAGCGTATTTTGGCCGTGAACCCTTGGTGGTCGGACAGGGCGATCGCTAAGGCTTCTGGGATTGCAGCGGGAACGGTGCGCAGGCTTCGACAGTGTTCGACTGCGCATCCTGAGCAGTCGAACACGCGGGTCGGTCGCGATGGACGCGCTCGGCCGGTCAGCGGCGAGGAAGGGAGGCGGCGGACGATCGCGGCCCTCTCTGAGCACCCCCAAGCATCGCTGCGTGTCATCGCGAGGAAGGCGGGAGTCTCGGTGTCCACGGCGCATCGGGTGCGGACCGCGCTCGCCGAGCAAGATGATGCTTCCGCGGTCTCAGAGAGTGGCGTGTCGCTGGCCGACTCCACGGAGTTCGAGGGGTCCGTTGGAACAGCTGCCCCTTCAGCGGGTGTCGACCGTGATGGGCGGGCGCGCGGCGGTGATGATGCCGCCTGGGGTTCTGCGCGTCAGAGGTTGAGAAACGACCCTGCGCTGAAGTACTCCGAGTCAGGTCGTGCGCTCTTGCGCTGGCTCGATGTACATGCCATCGAGGCGGACGAGTGGAAGCAGTTGGTGGAGGCCGTTCCGGCCCACTGGGCGGATGTCGTGGCGGCAATCGCACTGAACTGTTCCAAGGAGTGGCAGAAAATCGCTGATGAGCTTCGGTGAAGCAAACGACAGTTCTGCCGACCACCCCGCTGGTTTGATGGCACACGCGCGTAATCGCCAAATCTGCCTCATTGGGAAAACGATGCCAGATTTTCCTTACGGGCCGTTGATTAGTGTGCCGAGAATGTCGTGATCGGATCGACTGAACAGCGATCAAGTCGCAACCGATGTCCAGGGAGTTGTCGCGCAGTGGGAAACACGTGCGTAGTACCGTCCTGTCAGGGGAGGGGTCAAGGGAATTTCCCCGTAGCGCCCTCGTGTGGGGATCGCCTATGAAATTCGTAGAATGCGAATCCCAGCTGTCGCAGTTAACCGGACTTCTTGAATCCTGTCGGCGCGGAGAGGGCGCGGTGGCGGTCGTCACATCCCCCATCGCGGCGGGGAAGAGTCGACTGTTGCACGCACTCGCACAAGAGGCCCTGAAAACGGGCGCAGTGGTGGTGTCGGCCACAGGTTCTTATGCCGAGAGCTCCCTGCCGCTCGGGTTGCTCGGACAGCTTCTGCACAACGCGCCGATGCAGGGGGAGATCCTGCCCCCGGCCTTCGGCGAGCAGGGCCATGTGGCTTTGAGTGCGGCTCTGGAGGCCGGGGGATGGCAGAGCGCGCAGGCGATGGAAACCCTGCGTGAGGCGCTCCTCCGGGTAGCGGGTGATCACCCCATGGTCATAGAGGTGGACGATGCTGAGTACATCGACCCCCTGTCACTGAAGTGCCTGCTCTACTGCGTGCGCCGCATCAGGTCCACACCGGTTCTGGTGGTCCTGACCGGTACCGAGTCGCCCCGTCTGGACCGTTCGCTGGAGCTTCGCGAGCTTCTGGGCCTTCCGCACTGCCACCGCATACGGCTGCCTCTCTTATCGGAGCGCGGTGTCGCCCGAGGGCTGCGCGACGAACTCGGACCCGTTGACGCGGAACGGTTCGCGCACATCTGGCACAACCTGACCGGGGGCAACCCGCTGCTGCTGCGAGCCTTGGCGGAGGACCAGCGGATCCATTCCACAGTGGAGCGCGAGCAGGGTGAGACCGTGATCGGCCCGACGTTCCGTCAGGCGGTGCTGAGTTGTCTGGAGAGGTGTGCTCCAGAGACCCGTGCGGTACTGCACGGGATCGCGATATTCAACGAAGCTGCGCCTACTGCCCTGGTGGCGTCCTTGGTCGGCATGGACCCCGTGACTGCCGGATTGCACATCCATGCCTTGAACGAAGCCGGCTTGCTCGCTGGGGGGCGCTTCAGGCACCCGCACGTCCGCACCGCCGTCCTGTCCGATGTGGAACCCGAGAGGCGGGCGCGTCTGCACCTGGATGCTGGACAGCTCCTCCATGACGCCGGTGCGGCAGCGGTGACCGTGGCGGGTCATTTCGTCGCCAGCGAGCGCACGCCTCCGGCCTGGAGCCTCCAGGTACTGCGAGAAGCTGCTCGCTCTACGCTGGTTCACGACCAGGTGGAAGTAGCTGTCCGGTGTCTGGAGCTGGCTCACAAAGTGGCGACCGAACCAGCGGACCGCGCGGTCCTCCAGGTGGCGGCTGCCATGGCGGAATGGCGTGTCGATCCAAGCCGGTCCATGTCCCGCCTTCCCGCCATTGCTGCAGCGCTGCGTGCCGGGACATTGCGCGACCAGCACGCGGTACTGGCGTTACGGGCCCTCTTGTGGCACGGCCGTGTGGAGGAGGTCGTCGACCTTCTCCACCGGACGGACGGGATCGACGACGTGGGCACGCGGGAAACGGTCGGGCGTTGGCTGGCTGCCTGCTTTCCGCCCGCACGTGAAAGCTCCGAGAAGGTGGCGGGAACGCCAGGGCCGGGGCCGTCGGTTCTGGTGACAGGCGGGCCGGACACTACTGCTGCGACGGCCCTCACGACGGTTCTGGGTGGCGGAAACACCGATGATGGTGTGAGCCGGGCTGAGCAGGTTCTCGAATCGGCACGGCTGGACGACGTTACTTTGGAACCCATCACCCTTGCCCTTCTCACGCTCGTCTATGCCGACCGGCTGGACGTGGCGAGCCGTTGGTGCGAAAGGCTGTTCCAGACAGCCAGGGAACGTGAGGCGACCTGTTGGACAGCGATGCTCGGTGCTGTACGCGCTGAGATCGCGATGCGCCGCGGGGACCCAGGCAGCGCGGAGGTTCTAGCATCATCAGCGCTCCGGCGGATGTCACCGACAGCCTGGGGTGTGGCCGTGGGGCTATGCTTGTCCGTTCGTGTTCAGGCACTGTCGGTGATGGGGCGTTACACAGAGGCCGAGGCGGTACTCAACGAACCGACTCCGGACGCCCTGCTCAAGAGTCGTTACGGTCTCGGCTATCTCTATTCGCGAGGGCGCCTGCACTTCACAATGAAACGATTCCGTGCTGCTCTCGACGACTTTCTGGCCTGTGGCGACCTGATGCAGGCATGGGAGATGGACCTGCCGGGGTTCATCCCATGGCGCGCTGACGCCGCGGCGGCGTGCCTGCGAGTCGGCAAACCCGGGCCGGCGCGCCAACTGGTGATGGACCAGATGCAGCGGCCTGGCGCCCATCAGCCCCGACCCAAAGGTGGTGCCCTGCGCGTTCTGGCGGCGGCTGGTGATCTCAAGTCTCGGCCCATGATGCTGCGGGAGTCCATCGACCACTTGCAACAGAGCGGGGACCGAGTGGAGATGGCGCATGCGTTGGCGGATCTGGCCCATGCTCAACACGAGCTCGGTCAGCTCGACCATGCGAGGATGACCTCGAAGTTGGCCGCTCAGGTTGCGAGAGAGTGCAGGGCGCGACCGTTGCTGGACTCGCTGATTGGGAAAGTTACTGATCCCGCGCGTGACAACGAGACAGCCAAAGAGAGCGAGGGATTCACCGAGCTCAGTGAGGCGGAGTGGCGCGTAGCCAATTTGGCTGCTCGCGGGGACACCAATCGGGAGATTGCGCGACGGCTTTTCATCACAGTGAGCACCGTCGAGCAGCATCTCACCCGTGTCTACCGAAAATTGGAAGTGGGCGGAAGAGGAGATCTGCCCGCCAAATTCAATCAGATCACCGCCGGAGTGGGCAGTCCGTGAATGCTGTGGCGGTGGACATGGAAGTAGGGCCGCACAATGCGTCCCTACTTCCATGTCGGTCGGTTTGCTACACCTTTGAAGGTGGCGGGGTCACCGCCGCAGCCGATGTCCAGCTGCCGCGTCGATGAGTCCGACGTCCGAACGCCCCCAGTAGATCCACAATGCCTCGATGCGAGCATCCACGCTGGCGCGGATGACCCCGACGACTTCCAGGGTGAGGAGGGTGTGGCGCGGGCGCGCTGGTGCCTGAAGTGCTTCGTGCCTCACTAGGGTCGGTCCCAAGGGCAGATAGGTCATCTGGACGGAGACCGGAATGGCCGCATGCCTGCCGTCTTGCGCTGCCACCGGCGTTCCGGGCATGTCGTAAGTCGATGACGCGGCGGCGCGGGAAAAGTGTGCGCGAAGCGCGTCGTGGCCGATCATCGGTGGCGAGCCGACCGGGTCTTCAGCGCGTATATCCTCGGTGTAGAGATCCAGCATGTGCTCGACGTCGCCGGTGTTCATCCGGCGGCAGTGTTCCTCCAACAGTCCCTTGAGCGTGGCTTCGTCGTGCCGGTACTCGGGAGACCCGCCGTTCCGCGGGATGTGCTGATGAAGGTTCATGAACACTCCTGAAGTTCGATGGCTCCGGACGGGCACAGTTCCGCTGCTTCCCGGACGGCGACGTGGTCCGAGACAAGTGGCCGCGCCGTCAGCAACACCACCGTGCCGTCCTCGTCGGACTGATCGAAGACGTCAGGAGCGGTTAACGCGCACACCCCGGAGGAACAGCAGCGTCCGGTGTCCACAGTGATTTCCACGATCCCCCCGCCCGCTACCAGCTCACCGGCAGGGAGTTCACTCCGTAGACCGGCATCTCGCGACGCATGGGGACCTCCTCCACTGGGACTGCCAGGCGCAACGTGGGAAAACGTCGGAACAGTGCGGTGTAGCCCACACGCAGCGAGCAGCGCGCGAGTTGTTGGCCGAGGCACTGATGTACCCCGTGCCCGAATGCCATGTGCCCGCGCGCACTGCGTTGGACGTCGAGAGTTTCGGGATCGTCGAAGCGCTGCGGATCCCGGTTCACGGTCGGCAGTGAGACGGTGACCGCCTCGCCTGCGGCGATGCGATGCCCATCGATCTCGACGTCCTCCAGCGCGGCTCGCACCGGCCCGGCCTGTAGGGGGGTCAGGTATCGCAACAACTCCTCGACTGCACCCTCGATCAGCGTCGGATCGGCTTGTAGGAGAGCGAGCTGGGCGGGCTTCTGAAGCAGCGCGTATGCGCCGGTGGCGATCATGTACGCGGTCGATTCGAAGCCTGCCGTCAATAGCAGTCCAGCCACGCCGGCAGCCTCCTGCTCAGTGACGGACTCGCTGGCGGCCAGTCCGCTGAGCATGTCGTCGGTCGGCCTGGTGCGTTTGCGGCGAACGAGCTCATGCGTGTACTCGCCCAACATGTTGTAGGCGATGCCGACTTGTTCCGGGCTGCTGGTGATGTCGACCAGAGCCGTCAGGTACTGGGTGAAGCGGCTGCGCTCGTCGAAGGGCACCCCGAGTATCTCGCACAGGACCAGAGCAGGCAGCGGCATGGCGAAGGCTGGCAGCAGATCCACCGGCGAGCCGTGGCGTTCCATCTCGTTGAGGTATTCCTCGGCGACCTCTGCGATGCGAGCCTCGATCGCCCGGATGCGTTTGACGGTGAACTGGCCGGTCAGAAGCTTGCGAAGACGCGTATGGTCGGGCGGGTCCATCGTGATGAAGAAGCCCGGCTGGATCGGCTGCGGCCCCATGGCCCAGACCGGGATCGGGGCGCGCCGCAGATCGCTGCGGGAGCTGAAGCGTGGATCGCCGAGCACCGATCTGGCTTGCGTATGACCGGTCACCAGCCACCCGACTGTCCCGTCGGCGTAGGTCAGTCGGCTGATCGGCGTCTCGCGCTGCAGACGGAGCAGTTCCTCTGGGACCGACAACGGATGGGGCCGGTCGATAGGTAAGGGCTTGGGCTCGGGCAGGGTTTCGGCCATTCGACGCTTCCTCATTTCCCTCGCGCGTGGTGTCAATGTAATTCGACAGCGTTGTTCACTGAACCCCTTCGAGGGCGTAGGGGTGCCAGGCCCAATAGGGGCCCCTGTATCCCCGTGTCGCCACCCCGAGTCACTCGCGATCTTCTTGGTGTCGACTGGTGGGCGTGTCAGGGTGAGGAACCGTCTTCTGGCGTATTCGCTGATAATGGGGTCGCTTTGACTGGGTTATCGCCTGAGTTCTCGTCGTCGGCCGACATCGGACACATTGCGGTGGTCGGGGTGGGCTGCCGTTTTCCCGGCGCAAGCGGCCCGGCGCGCTTCTGGGAGCTGCTGCGCGACGGTGTCGACAGCATCGAGCAACGCTCCTGGCCCCGGGACGAAGAAGGCGGGGACACCGCGTCGGACCCTGCCTCCCTCGAGCCCACCGGCATCCGATGGGCTGGCTCACTGGACCGAATCGACGGATTCGACGCTGCGTTCTTCGGCATCTCGCCCCGCGAGGCCGCCGTCATGGACCCGCAGCAGCGCCTGATGCTCGAACTCGCTTGGGAGGCTCTGGAGGACGCGGGCATCGTTCCCGCCACCTTGAAGCAGACCTCGACCGGGGTGTTCGTCGGTGCCTTCGCCGATGACTACGCCAAGCTCACCGACCGGCACGGCACAGGCGTGATCACACAGCAGACCGCTGCCGGACTGAGCCGCGCCGTAATTGCCAACCGAGTGTCCTACGTTCTCGGCCTAGGCGGGCCCAGTGTCACTGTCGACACCGCGCAGTCGTCTTCACTGGTGGCGGTCCACCTGGCGGTACGCAGTTTGCTCGACGGGGAGTCGACGCTCGCGTTGGCCGGTGGTGTCCACCTCAACTTGCTGCGCGAGAACGCAGTTGTGATGTCCAGGTTGGGCGGACTGTCTCCCGATGGCCGCTGCTTCACCTTCGATGCCCGTGCCAACGGCTTCGTACGAGGCGAGGGCGGTGCTGTCGTCGTCCTCAAAAGGCTCTCGCAGGCCCATGCCGACGGCGACACCGTGTACGGCGTGATCCGGGCCACCGCCGTCAACAATGACGGCGCCACTGATGGCTTGATCGCACCCGGTCAGGCCGCCCAGGAAGGCGTCCTGCGTGCGGCTTACGAGCGCGCCGGCCTCGCCCCGACGGCCGTGCAGTACGTCGAACTGCACGGTGCGGCGAGCGTGGCCGGGGACCCGGTCGAGGCAGCGGCGCTCGGCGCGGTCCTGGGCTGCCAACGGCCAGGACAATCGCCGCTGCGGGTCGGCTCGGTCAAGACCAACATCGGCCACCTGGAAGGCGCTTCCGGTATCGCCGGTCTGGTCAAGGCGCTTGTGGCACTGCATCACCGCGAGCTGCCGCCGAGTCTCAACCATGCCACTCCCAATCCCCGCATCGCCTTCGACGAGCTGCGGTTGCGTGTCCAGACCGAAAGGGAGCCCTGGCCCTCCACAGACCGGCCGCTGATTGCCGGCGTCAACAGCTTCGGCATGGGAGGCACCAACTGCCATGTCGTGCTGTCCGAGGGGACGGCAGCACCTGCGGAGGAAGGCGAGCCGGCCCAGGACCCCGGCCGGACCCTGGCTCTCCCCGTGTCCGGCCGCAGCCCTGCCGCGCTTGCCGCACAGGCCGCACACCTTCGCTCTCATCTCGACGCCCATCCCGAGCTTCCCCTGATCGACCTTGCCCACTCCCTCCACACCACCCGAACGTCCTTTGAGTACCGGGGCGTGGTGTTGGCCGGGACCAGAATCCAGGCGGCCGACGGGTTGTCAGCCCTGGCACGCGAACCTTTCCTGGGCGCACCCGGCGTCGTGCGCGGCGCGGTCGGAAGCGGCAAACTGGCGTTCCTCTTCACCGGCCAGGGCAGCCAGCGCGTCGGCATGGGGCGCGAGCTCCACCTGCGGTACCCCGACTTCGCTGCCTCCTTCGACCAGACGTGTGGGCTTCTGGACGACCGGCTGGCTGAATACGTCGAGCAGCCGCTGCGGGACGTGGTGTTTGCCAGCACCCCTGAACAGCGCGCGCTGTTGGACGAGACCGTCTACACCCAGGGCGCGCTGTTTGCCCTCGAGGTGGCGCTGTTCCGCTTGTTCGAGCAGTGGGGGGTACGGCCCGACCTCCTGATGGGCCACTCCATCGGCGAAGTCGCAGCCGCGCATGTGTCCGGAGTGCTGTCGCTGGCTGACGCATGCTCCCTGGTGGCTGCCCGCGGCGGCCTGATGCAGTCGTGCTCCGCCGGTGATGGCGTGATGGTGGCGCTGGAGGCCACCGAGGAGGACGTACAGCCACTGCTCGACGGCGTGGCCGGGCGAGTGTCCGTGGCGGCCGTCAACGGACCGCGCGCTGTCGTCATCTCCGGAGACCAGGACGCAGCCCTGGGCATCGCCGCGCGGCTGCGTGCGGACGGCCACCGCACGAAGCGACTCGCGGTCAGCTGTGCCTCGCACTCCCCGCACATGGACCCCGTTCTCGACGAATTCCGCATGGTGCTGGAGAGTTTGTCCTACCGCGCGCCGCGCATACCGATCGTGTCGACGCTCACTGGCCGCCTCGCCGACGCCTCGGATCTCGGCAGCCCTGAACACTGGGTACGGCACCTTCGCAACGCCGTGCAGTTCGCCGACGGTATGCGGGCCCTGGAGGAGCAGAAGGTCACCACCTACGCCGAGTTGGGACCTGACGGGGTGCTGTGCACTCTCGGTCGGGGCTGCGTCGAGGGGGCCACGTTCGTCACCGCGCTCCGGGGCGATCACTCAGAGGAGCGCACGCTACTCACGGCCCTCAGCACGCTGCACGTCAACGGCGCGTCTGCGGACTGGAGCCGCACATTCATCGGTTCCACACCCCGCCGTGTCGCCTTGCCCACCTACGCCTTCCAGCGACAGCGCCATTGGCTGGAGCCGCAAACCCTCGACACACCGAACAGGCCCGTGCCCGCGATCGCCACATCACCCCGGAACCCACAGCAGGAGCAGGTCGCCGCCGCTGCCGGCGGGCCACGCGCGTCCTGGTCCCGGCTGTCCGAGGGAGAACGTGGCCGAGCCCTGGACGACCTGGTACGCGGCCAGATCGCTGCCGTTCTTGGCCACGGCTCCGCTGACGGCATTGAAACGGGCTGGACCTTCAGGGACCTCGGCTTCGACTCGATCGGCGCGCTCGAACTGCGCGACCGCCTCGCCGCCGCTACAGGGTGCGACCTCGGGGCGGGCGTTCTGTACGACCACCCGACCCCGGCCGCCCTGGCGGACCACTTGGCCGGCCTGATAGCCGGCACGCCCGCCCCGAAGTCCGTGCCGGCGGCGCCTGCGGCCGGTGCTGACGAGCCGATCGCGATCGTCGGTATGGCGTGCCGGTATCCGGGCGGGGTCGACTCGCCAGAGGCGCTGTGGGAGTTGGTGGATTCCGGTGGCGACGCTATTTCCGGCTTCCCCGTTGACCGCGGCTGGGACCTCACGCACCTTTACGACCCGGACCCCGAACGGCGCAACGGTTCCTACACCCGCTCGGGCGGCTTCCTCCACGACGCGGCCGAGTTCGACGCGGAGTTCTTCGACATATCCCCGCGCGAGGCCCTTGCCATGGACCCGCAGCAGCGACTGCTGCTGGAGGTCTCCTGGGAAGCGCTCGAGCGGGCGGGCATACCTGCCCGCTCCCTGCGCAACACGCCCACCGGCGTCTTCACCGGCGCCACCTTCCTCGACTACGGCCCGCGTCTGCACGAAGTCACGGGTCCCGCGGAGGGATACGCCCTCACCGGCACCACGATCAGCGTCGCCTCCGGGAGGGTCGCTTTCACTCTCGGCCTCGAAGGCCCCGCCATCACCGTGGACACCGCTTGCTCGTCCTCTCTGGTGGCCCTGCACCTGGCGGCCCAGTCGCTGCGGAGCGGCGAGAGCGACCTGGCCCTCGCCGGCGGCGCCGCCATCATGCCCACACCCGCCATGTTCATGGAGTTCAGTCGGCAGCGGGGGTTGGCTCCGGATGGTCGGTGCAAGTCGTTCGCGGCGGCGGCTGATGGCACGGGCTGGTCCGAGGGTGTGGGTGT
>NZ_JBSFUY010000076.1:0-11692 GCF_053592055.1 Streptomyces sp. NPDC002817 | reverse complement strand
GCCGTGCCTTCAGCACCATGACCCAGCACCCGCCCCCGAGTACCCGCAATCGCCCCGCTACCAGCAGCTATACCCACCGAAAGAGGAATCCAGCAGTAACGATCGACTACTGGCGCAGGACAGTAGTAGCTGTTCGCTCTGCGGACGGTGCTCCTCGCGGGGCGGCTTCCGCAGATGACGGGAATGGATCGATGACAAATGTGTGCGGCTGACCAAGTCGTAGTAATTGAACGGGTTCAGCGCCCGCGTGGTCGGGCCATGCTCTACCTTCGTCATCAGCGGAAGCTGTGGGGTGGTGAGCTCAAGGGAACGGGGGCCCTTCCATGAGGGAAGACGGCCGCCGCGTTGTCTTGCTGGAGTACGTCAGCGCGGTCGGCCAACTGGCGGTGTTTGGCGTGCGGGCTGATTGGGACCAGCCGAAAGCGGCGCTGCTTGACGTCAACCACGAGGAACTCTCGCTGTTCGTCTCGGCGAACCTCGACTCTTACCGCAGCGTCCGTGACCTCGCAGAGATGCCCGAACTCCTGCACCAGTACGACGATATTGTGCGCCCCCTGGCTGAATGGAGCGAACCGGGCGATGTCGTCTGCCTCGTCCCTCACGGCGCTCTGCACCGCATGCCCCTGCACGCGCTGCGCGTCGGTGAGCGGTACCTGATCGAGCGCAATCCGGTCGTCTATGCACCGAGCGTGTCGGTGTTGCGCCACAGCCGAACCGGCCGCAACCGCGCTGCACCCGAACAGCCGGAGACGATGGCCGTCTTCGGTGACTCGCGGCAGAACCTGCCGGACGCAGCAGCCGAAGCAACCATGCTCGGCGACCAGTTCGGCGCCGAGGTCCGGCTCGGTGCGGCCGTCACCCGTGAGAACCTCCAGCAGGCCCTGACCCAGGCCGATTTGGTGCACATAGCAGGACACGCCGCCTTCGACCAGCGGGATCCGCTGCAGTCTGGCCTCGAACTGCACGGCAGTGACGTACTGACCGCAGGCGAGATCTTCGGCATGCCACGCATGCGCGCCTCGCTGGTCACGCTGAGCGGGTGCGAGACGGGAATCAATCTCCATCAATCGGGCGACGAACTGATCGGCCTCACTCGCGCGTTCCTGTACGCGCGGACCTCCTCCCTACTGGTGAGCCTATGGTCCGTCGCGGACGACTCAACGGCGTTCTTCATGCGCCGGTTCTACGACCATCTCCTCAGCCGTCCTGGTCTTGCCAAAGCCGACGCACTGAGGACCGCCGTGCTGGAGACGATGAGGGAGCCCGGCTGGGACTCCCTCTACCACTGGGCGCCGTTCACGCTGATCGGCGACTGGCTCTGACCGAGAGCAGGGAGCGACCTCATGACAGCCGATGCGACGTACCGGGTGCTTTTCGACTCGGAACTCGAAGTCGACGAGGCGGACTTGAAAGCGATGGTGCGTCGCGGCGAGGTCGTCGTCGAAGACCACGACGTGGCGTTGCTGCGCCACCGCAACCGCGTGGCGCTCGCGTTGGGACCGATCGAGCGTGTGATCGACGCCCCAGTTTCGGAGCTGGACCCGGGCTTCGCACGCTGGGACGTACCTTTGCTGTGTGTTCTTCATCCGAGCCCTGGTTGCGCGTTCCGCCGGGCGCGGCTGACGGTCGACCTGCGTCCCACGGTGTCCGCTGTCGTGCGCGACATGTCCCCGCGCGAGGTCCACGGCGACCAGCCACTGGAGATCACCACCACGGTCGAGGCCGGCCTGAAGTTTGCTGTAATCCCCTCAGTGCTGGAGATCGACACCCGTCGTGAACGGGCCAGTACGCGCAATGTTCACGAGCCCACCGTCGTCACTTCGGGCAAGGGATTCTCCCGAGCGTTCTGGGACTTCCGCTCCAGCGGCGGCCCTCTGCAACCGGACCGCGAGATGCGGCTGCTGGTGGATGCCCCGGCCGGGGCACCACTCCTGGCCCGGTTCAACCTCACGGCGACCGTGACCGTCGACGGAGCCGCGCAGCTGATCCCGCTGCTGCGCAAACGCGCCGAGATCGACCAGACCTACCGTTTGGCCTGAGGAGCCCCCGTGCAAGCGATTCGTCATGTTCTTCTGGTGCTGGCTGGACTGCTCGTCCTGGCCTTGGCCGACGGCGTGGGCTCCACCCTGAGCGTGGCCCTGGCTCTGGCGCTATGCGTCGCGGTGAACCGTTCGGCCGCGCTCTTCCGCGAGTCCCACCACGCCGGACCGATCATCACCACGCTCCTCGTGCTGAGCCTCGCCCTGGGCCTCGGCAGTGCCGTGGTCCTCTTCTTGACTCGGGGATGGATCGCTGCGCTCGGGTTCGTGGTGCTGTTTCTGGTGTACTTCGCCTCGGCTGAGCCCTCGTACGCCAGGGCGCGCCGACGGGCGGAGGCGCTGCGCGATGCTCTGCTGGAACTCGTTCGCGCACGTCTCGCGCGGAAGGTCTCGGAAGAGCAGCTGACGGCGCGTGCCGACCGCCTCCTCAAGGAACAACTACGGGGGCCCGACTTCTACGGGGTTGCCGGTCGTCAGGCACTCACAAGCCCGACGGGGATGACGGCGGAAGAACACCAGCGCCTGCTCCAGGCCCTGCAGCGTCATCTCGTGGCGGTCGAGCGACGTCAGCCCCCGTCTCGCCTGCACCAAGCGGTACGACAGTGTCTGGACGCCGTCTGATGGCAAAGACACACGGCGTGCGGAAGTGGTTCGGGGAACGGCGAGTCGAAGGGGTCCTCCGGATTCTGGAACGCTCGCCGGACCGCGCCGCGGCTCTCGTTCGGCTGTCCTCCGGCATCAACGACGACGTGCTGGCCGGCATGATCAGCCTCAGTCGGACAGCCGAAGAACGAGATGACGACGACGAGTGCTTTGCCTGGGCGGAACTAGCCGTCGAGGCCAGCCTGCACGGAGGCACCCTCGCTGGGCGGGCCGAGACCCTGGTCTGGCAGGCCCGGACGTACCTCGACCGATGGCCGCGCAAACTCACCGACAGAACCCGCCGGCTTCCGTCGGCACAGCGCGGCATCGAAGAAGTCCTCAGCATTCTCGACGAGATCGGGACACCCGAGGACAGGGCGGTCGCACTGTACCTGCGCGCCCAGGTGCATACCGCATTCGCCAGGAGCACGGAAGCTTTCCAGGACAGCGCTTCCGCCGCGGAACTGGCCCTCCAGGGCGACGACGATGATCTGCTCTCCCACATCACCGGCTATCTGAGCAGGCACTACAACCAGCTGCCCGACGACCCCGAACTGACTGTTCCCAAACAGCTCGTAGCCCTCGGCGAACGGATCCTGCTCCGGATCAAGGGCGGACCATCATCGGCAGGGCTCTGCGGCGCCCTCGGCGACGCCTACATGCAACTCGACGACGAGCAGAAGGCACGGGCCCGATGGAAGGCCGCACGGCGCCTATACACGGCACAAAGTGATCCAGCCGGGGTCTTCGACATGGACCTGAACCTGGTGGGACTCGCTGTCGAAGGAGAACGGTACGCCGAGGCAATCGCGCTCGGCGAACAGGTACTCGACGACCATGGTGACGGGGTCAGGCCACGAAGACTTGCCCGGCTCCACCATCTGCTCGGCGCGATGCACCGCGAACTCGGCCAGGCCGACCAGGCGTTGGCCAGGTATGAGCAGGCCATCGCACTGGCCGAGGCCGATCCGGGACCGACGCGGGTCTCGGCATACTGCGTGGACGCGGCGCTCTACGCCATCGACTCTGCACGCCCGACCGTGGCCGTCGCGTACCTGGAAAAGGCCTATTGTTCGTGGAGCGGGCCTGCGTCGTGGCTCGCCGCCCTGACCCTCGCGGAACTACACCTGTCGCACTTCGGCAACATGACAGAGGCCAGGGCGTTCGCGGAGCGGGCGCTCGGCGCAGCGGTCCTCGACACACACACCGGCAATCCCGACGACGTGATGAAACATCCCGCCGTGCGCGCCTGTTCGCTGCACCGGGCCGGCCTTGCCGCATTCAGTGCTGGCGACATCGAGACTGCGTACCGACGATTCCACGACTTGGTCCCACTGTTGGCTGAAGAAATGACGCCACCGCTCATCGAACTCACCCCGACCTACGCGCATCCCGTCACTCCCCCCTCGCTCTCCGCGAGCATCTGGTGGGCGTACCTGACCAGCCAGCGGACGGGGAGAGAGCAGGAATCACGCGCCCACCTCACCCGCTACTCCGAGGTACTCGCCACCCACACGACCACGTTCCATGGTTTCGAGCTCGTGAGAGCTGATCCAGCACGAGCCCTGGACCAGCTCGGTGCCACCCTCGAAACCCTTTCGGCGTTCACGCCGCCTCCGGGCTCCATGATCGGCCTTGTCCGCTCCGCCATCGGGACATGCCATCTGCGACTAGGACGACTCCACGATGCGGCAGCCGCATACGAGAAGGCCCTGACCTCAGTGAACGGCCTTGATGGTCACTGGGAGGTGGACACATCGGCCCACTACGGCTTAGCGATCATCGCCGAGACACGCGGAGACCTCGTCCGAGCGGAGCAGCATCTGGCACGTGTCGTGGAACTCATGGAAGAATCTCGGGGTTCTCTCACCGGGATCGAAGAACGCATCGGTTTCCTGGCCGGCCACCTCGGCACCTACGAGCAGCTGATCCTTCTGCGCGTCCGTCTCGGCCGGACGTCCATGGCCTACGAGACGACCCAACTTGTCAAGTCCCGGACTCTCGGCGAACTACTCACCAGCGACGAACACCGGCCCATCGATCACGCCCTGGAAGCCGAGATCTCCGCTCTGCGCAGAGAGCAGGACGACTGGCTGAGCACGCACGTGGCACGCCCGGCCGACCCGTCGGCCGAGGCGCTGCTGAGCATGCTTCAGCCCGAAAAGGTCCGCATGGACCGGCACAGCGCTGCCGTGGACTCCCGCGAAAAACGCCGACTCTTCACCGGTCTGACCGCTCCCGAACCTCCGATGTCGTTCGCCGAAGTCCGAGCACTTCTCACCTGACAACTGGACGGCGGCCGTCTCCGGCCACCCCTGCCGTCACCGCACCCCCTTGGCATTCACGCAGTCGGCAATTGGCGGGAGTGTAAATCTCTAACGGCCCTGGCTCACCTGCCGAGCGCCGGCGGTGCGGGCCGAGCCCGCTCTTGGTTGGGGGAGCCAATGTGGTGGGGTCTCCCGGCCCTGTGTGGGGAGGCCGCAAGCGCGGCAACCACAGGGCCGGGAGTGGCCCTCGTTCCCTGAACCACCGTCCGATCCGGGCAACGAAGGGGCTGGCGGGAAAGAGGTAGGCGGGGTCGGGCTGCACCGTTCTTGTCGTCGATTCAGCTGGGGAGGATGCGCCCGGTGCGGGGGCAGTTCGACGTCCTCACAGGGGAGTGTGTTGAACTGTCGTCCCCGCACCGGGCTGGTGTTCCGCGCTCGGCCACGGGGGGTGCCGAGCGTGAGACGTGGGACCCGCGCACGGTCCTTGGAAGCCACGGGGGTGACCGTGCGCGGGCGTTCCTAGACGCCGACTGGCTGGTCGACGATGGGGGGCTGGAAGCGCCCGGCATGCAACACGGACCACGGAGTGCGCGCACCGGCCTTGTCCTGCTGCTGGAGGAGGTTCTCGGCGAGGCGCCGGCGCTGGACCTCACCCGTCCCGGCGGGCGCGTAGGTGCTCTGCATGTCCCGCCAGACGCGCTCGATGGGGAAGTCCACGTCCAAGCCGTTGGCGGCGTGCAACTGCATGGCGTCGTTGCCGGTTTCGGAGGCGAGATCGTGGCCAAGGGCCTTGGCCGCAAGGAGCTCGTCGTCGCAGGGCAGGCCACGATCAAGCATGTCGACCGCGTGATACGCCAGGATCCTGGCCATGAGCAGCCGGGCGGACATCTGGCCGAGCCGATCCTGTATGACGCTGAGGTCGGCGAGTTTGCCCTGGTAGCGGGGGCGCTGGCTGACGTACTGGGCAGTCAGACAGACGGCCGTCTCGTGCAGCCCCAGGGAGATGGCGGTCAGGTTGGGCCGGCCGTACAGGATGCTGCTGGACTGGGCGACTTCGAAGCCTTGGCCGACATCCCCCAGTACGTCATTGGGGGAGATGCGCACTCGGTCGAAGGTGATCTGACCGTAGCTGAAGCCGCGCAGTCCCAGCTTGGCGCTGTGCGGCACGATGTGCACCCCACGCTGATCGCCCTGGACGAGGAACGCCGTCAAGGCGCGCGAGGTGCGCGTGCCGGTGGGGGAGGTGCGGGCGACGACGACGTGCAGATCCGCGATGTGGCTGTTGCCGACATGGGCCTTGACCCCGGTGAGCACCCAGGCTCGCCCGTCCCACTCGGCTGCGGTCGTCATGCCGCCGATGTGGCCGCCCTGGTCCGGCTCGGTCACAGCGATCGACATCAGCACACTGCCGTCGGCCACGCTCGGCAGCAGCGCGGCGTGCTGGTCGTCGGTGCCGTAGTACAGCAGAGCGGCAACGGGGATCAGGCTGGCTTGGAGGATCGCGGCGACCGCGCCGGAGAGACGGGCGAGTCGATGGATCAAGATCGTCTTGGCGACGTGTCCGGCTTCCATGCCGCCGAAGGCCTCGGGCACGGTGACGCCGAACCAGCGGCGACCGGCCAACAGCCGGGCGATCTTCCGGTCCACCCGCTGCGCACTTTCCATGCGCTCTACCCGGGGCTGGATCTCTTGGGTGGCGAAGTCGTCGACGGCTTTCCAGAGTGCGCTGTGGGCAGGCGTGAGGAACCTGTCGAGGCTGTGGGGTGTGGCGGGCATGGACATGGGCGGGTCCCTTTCCCTGAAGGCTCACCTGACGGCTGCGGCTGGAACGGGATCAGCGGGCTGGCGCTGCGCGGTCAGGGTCTGCACCACGGTGGTGCCGGTGTCCTTGACGATGTCGAGGAGGTGCTGGGCCTGGGCCAGGGGGCGGGGTTCGGGGTCGATGACGCACACCGTTCCCCACGCGACACCGGAAGCCGTGTCGATGAGGGGTGCGCCGAAGTAGGAGCGGATGCCGAGGGCGTCGGTTACGTGGTTGCCGGCGAAGCGGGGGCTGGCGTAGACGTCGGGTAATGGCAGTGCCTTCTGGCGGGCGATCACTTCCGGGCACCAGCCGTGGCGTCGGCTCATGCTGCGGCCTACCGGGATCAGCCCGCTGTCCGGGGGCGGCTGGTGCAGGCCGATGAACGTCTGCTGGGGCCAGAAGACGTTGACGAAGCCATAGGCGAGCCCGGTGCGTTCGGCCATCTCCCGCGCGAGCTGGTCCATGCGATAGTCGGGGCCCGCGGTGATGCCGAGGCGTGCGATGACCTCCTGCCGCGCCTGCTCCACCGCGAGCAGCTGCGCGGTAGCGGCGCTGATCGACGCGGGCTGGTGGGGCAGCATGCCGGGCGGCGCCATGACTGCCTCCCGTGGGGAGGACGGTGTGCGTGCACCGGAATGGCCGGCGGCTGCGGGGGAGGGCATGAGGGGGTGCTGGTGGGTCATCAGATGTCCAAGGGGGCTGGGGTGGTGAGGCGGGTAAGGGCGTGGTCGACGAGGGTGACCAGGGCGGCCGCGACCTGGGTGGCCTCGCGGGCGTCGCAGCGCACCATCGGGATGGTGGGGGCGATGTCGAGGGCCTGGCGGACATCCTCGTGAGGGAAGAGGTGGGCGCCGTCGAACGGGTTGATCGCGATGATGAACGGCAGTCGGATCTGTTCGAAGAACGACACCGTTAGGAAGCTGTCCTCGAGGCGGCGGGTGTCGATGAGGACGATGGCGCCGACTGCTGCGCTGCATACGTCGTACCAGAGGTGGGAGAACCGCTGTTGGCCGGGCGTGCCGAAGAGCAGCAACTCAAAAGGGTGCGGGTCGGTGAAGCCGACGCGGCCGAAGTCGAACGCCACCGTCGTGGTCGTCTTGGACGCCACGTGGTCGAGGCGGTCGACTGGCACGCTCGCTTCGGTGAGGCGTTCTTCGGTGGTCAGCGGCGGGATGTCGCTGATGGCGCCGACCGCGGTGGTCTTCCCGGCCCCGAACCCACCCGCGATCACCACCTTGAACACGGTGCGGCCTGCGCTGGTCTCGCCGTGTCCGTCCGCGGCGGAATCCTCAGTTCGCGTCTGTGGGCTATTCATCGAGCCACTTCATCGTCAGGGCGGCGCGCAGCCGCAGGAGTAGATCTTGGTCGGGGTCGGACGCGGCGGCGGGGATGAGGACGTGGGCGGCCAGGAGGCCGCTGATGAGGATCTTGGCGGGGGTGAGGCCGCAGCCGAGGGTGCCGGCGAGTTCGGCGACGGAGCGCGGCCGGGCCTGGCACAGGGCCGTGATTTGTCCGCACTCCTCGGGCAGCCCGGGCCCTGGGCGGCCGGTGCCGGGGTGCAGCACCGATTCCAGGCGCAGCCGGTATTGCGGCCGGGTGCGGCCCCGGGTGAGCGCATACGGTCTGACGAACGCCGTCGTGTCTAGATCTGCCGCCACCGACGGGCGTCGCGCGGCGGGTGTCATCGTGTGGTGTCGGCCGGGAGGGTGCGGGCCGGGGTCAGCATGTGGGGCTCGAAGGCCGTGACCAGGCGTCCCATTTCGAAGCCCACGGTGCCGGCGTCGGCCTCGGGCGTGGTGACCACGCACAGCACGGTGTCCACGAACTGTTGCCCGATGCCGTGGTGGCTGCCGAAGGCGGTGCTGCGGCCGGCGAACTGAATGAAGATCAGCGAGTCCGGTCGCTCGATGATGATCTGCCGCGGCAGGTGCTTCTCGTGCCGGGGTCCGGTGATGCTGCCGCCCAGGGACGCCAGCCCGCACACGGCCGCGGCCAGTTCATCCGCCCAGTCTCTGTCGATGTCGCTGTCCAGTAAGGCGACGCCGTCACGCGAGGCCAGCACCGCATGAGTGGCACCAGCAACCTCGTTCACGAACTCGCGCAACAGCCAGGCCATCGACTCCCGGTGCTCCCCGGTGCCGTCAGAGGTGGATACGGGATCGCTGTGCGGAAGCATGCGTGGAACTCCAAACAAGAGGGGGGTGGGGGAGGGGTTAGTGGGATGCCGGGGGCTGGTGCGGTGGCGCAGGGGTGGTGGGGGTGGCGGCGCGGTAGGCGCTGCGGAAGGCACCCGCCAGGCCCGCCGTGGCAGCCCCAGTGGGCACCGCCGCGGCCGCACCAGGAGGGGGCAGACCAGCCCCCTTCTTCCGCTGCGGCAGTCCGGTCGGACCCGCGTGCGCAGCCGGAGCAGGAGCCGGGTCGGGCCGCCGTGGCGCGGGAACACGCGTGGGTCCTGCCGAGGCCTGGGGGACGAGGGTGGGCGCGTTGGGGGCTGCCAGGTCTTCGGCGTCGTCGGGCTGTATGGGGACGAGGAGGCGGCGGGGGATGACGACCAGGGCGGTGGTGCCGCCCAGCACGTTCTCGGACAGGGTGACGGTCAGGCCGTGCCGTTGTGCGATCTTGGCTGCGGTGAGCAGACCGAAGTGGCCCCGGCGTACCTGGTCGCTGACGTCGATCGTGTCCGGCGCGGCGAGCAGCTGGTTGAGCTGCGCGCGCACCGGTGGCTGCATGCGTAGGGCGCGGTCCTCCACCTCGATGGCCAGCCCCACCGGAACCGGCTGCGCACGCACCATCACCCGGGTCTCGGGGGCGGAGAACCGGCATCCGTTCTCGATCAGCTCGGCCAGCAGATGGGACAGGTCCGGCCCCACCTGCTGCGCCAGCCCGATCGCAGCCCCGGCCTGACCCGCCACCACGTCGACGCGGGGGTAGGCCACCACCTCCGAGACCGCACCGCGCAGCACCACCGACACCGACACCGGCCGCCTCGTGGCCCGCATCGACTGACCTCCCAGCACACCCGTGCTCTCCACCTGCCGCCGAATCCGGGTCACCAGATGATCCAACTGGTAGATCCGGTGCAGGAGTTCGGCGTCGTCGGTCGCGCCCTCCAGATCGGACAGCGCGGCCAGCGCTTTCTCGACCAGCGCATGTTCACGCTGTGCCAGGCGGCGCAGCACCTCCAGCAGCACCGCCGACTGCCGGCTGGCATGCACCTCGGCCAGAGAGCACACCACCCGCTCCTGAAGCTCACCCAGCAGCCGCTTCGCCTCCGACGTCGCAGGCTCATCGCCTGCCGCCGGAACGAAGACGAACGGAGAGGGGATCCCCTCCCCGCGCAGCAGCGCATCGACCGCCGCCTGCGTGGCCTTCTCCACCTCGGCGATGGCGTCCTGCACACCCGCCAACTGGTCGTCGAAGTGGTGCTGGACGGCCCGGGATGCTGTCCTCGTACGGCCCCAAGCGATCAGGCCGCTCACGCCGAGACCGCACGCCAGTGCGCCGAAGATGGTCCCGGCCGGCATGGGCAGGGTCCACCAGGCCAGGGCTGCGGTGCCGAGTAAGGCTCCGTCCACCAATCGTGGCGGTAAGACTGCGGCGCGAATCTGATCGTGCAGGGCGCGGTGCACCGGAGCGCCCCGTCTCCTCCTGTGCCGGCGGGGGGTTGCGGCGGTGGCGGGGGATACGCCGTCAGACATGACAATCCTCAACAACGGGTGCGGATGAATGGCGAGAGGGCTGTGCAGTGCGGAAGGTGTTTCGGCGGTCAGGGCGACGGCGGGAGTACGGCCTGCACGGTCTTGCCGATGACCTCGCCGTCATCGCTGCGCAACAGATCCCAGGCCAGGCGCCCCTCAGCGTGGGCGACCCACCACAGACCCGTCACCGGCGGGTAGCCGTCAGTGCCCTGACTGACGATCTCGTCAAAGCCCGGAAACTCCGGAAGAGCGTCGTCGACCTCGATGATCAGCTCGCCGTGTCGGCTTGGGCAGATCAGCCGGATGGCAACCATGCGGTCCGGGAAGAGCTTCGCGTGCCGGACTACGTTGTCCATGAGGTGCCCGCAAACCCGGGTCGCGACGTCGACGTCGCCCGGCCAGCGAGCCACCGTCAGCCGCGGCCGCACCCGCACTCGCACGTTCGAACCGACGAACTCATCCCCCTTCAACCGGTCCTCCCACCGATAAGCGGGCTGACCGCCGATCTCGATGAGTGCAGGGGGTTCGGTGGGCTGAGGCGAAGGGGTCACGGGAGCTCCCGGAGATTACGGCTGCGGTTGTGCAGGTCGACGAGGACGGACCCACCGTGCAGTACCTGGGGTAGGAACTCGTTCACGGTGTTCGCCGCGCTCGTTCCGGCTGCGGCATGGATGAGACCGGCGCTGATGCGGAGGGCGGCGAACAGAGTGCTGCATCGGAGAAGGGCGATCCCGCCCGTGCGCCACTCTTGGCACGCCCGCTCCGTGATGTCTGCGCACAGCAAGAGCCACGTGCCTACGGCCAGTTCACGGTCCTGACCGGGGGAAATCTGAACTCCCGCCTCTGCCAATCCCTCTTGTCGACCGGCAGGGGCATGCTCGAGCAGACTGGACTGGGTCCCGACGGACCGCAGGGATCCGCTGCTGCTGTCCCCGGTCATCCTCGCGCCTCCGCGGTGCAGCGCCGGATCCGGCGGCGGGGTGTCGCATTCCGTGTACGTCCCGTAGTCACAAGTGGATGATGGGTTGGGACAGCGACGGGAGAATAGGTCGTTCGGCGGCCATGCACGGCCACGTGGCGGCCACGTCCGGAATCAGGCGCGATGACACCTCACACTGATGGCATGAGCCGCAATGACGCGTTGAGATGACGGCGGCCGTGGCAAAGTCCAGATGTGCGGCCAGCCGAGTCCAGGCTGATGGCCACCGGAATTCCAGGTGGATGGCCGTCTGACCAGTGGTG
>NZ_JBSFUY010000075.1:0-12389 GCF_053592055.1 Streptomyces sp. NPDC002817 | reverse complement strand
TGGCGCAGAGCGGCGTTCTCCGCCTCCCATGGCGTCGGCGGCTCGGTCGCCACCTCCGTCCGGCGTCCCCGCGGCCGGCTCGCGCCGGCTGCCCGAACCCAGTTCCGCAAGGTCTCGGGGTTGATTCCCAGATCGGCAGCAACCTGCCGGATCGTCGCCTCGGGCCGCGACTGGTACAGCGTGACCGCGTCTGCTTTGAACTGCGGCGGATAGTTCTTCATGACCACGAGATGTCCGTTCTCAGATCCTCAGGATCCAGTGTCTCGTGTGTCCAGGATCAAGGGTCAAGGCCCCTGGTCCTTGCCCGAGCCGATGCTCACCGTGGCCGTGGAAAACCCTGGCCTGCCCACTGGGTGGGCCGCGCGGTCGGCACGGGTTCGCTGGAAGAAGGGGTCATGGCAGCGATGGGAGCACCGGCAGCGGATGATCACGCGGATCCCGGCCGGCCCGCAGAGCGGGTATGTGCGGCGCTGATGTGTCCTCAGACGCCCGCTTCCACCAGGTCGTGGGTATGGAAGGTGCGGCGGTAGGCGGCGGGTGAGACACCGAAGGCGGTGCGCATGTGGGCGCGCAGGGAGTTGGCGGAGCCGAAGCCGCAGCGGTGGGCGACCAGGTCGATGGACACGTCGGTGGTCTCCAGCAACTGCTTGGCCAGTTCCAGGCGTTGCGCGGTGAGCCACTGCACGGGGGTCATGCCGACCTCGTCGCGGAAGCGGCGGGTGAAGGAGCGCAGGCTCATCCGGGCGTGTTCGGCCAGGCGGTTCAGGGAGAGGGGTTCGCCGAGGTGTTCCAGAGCCCAGGCGCGGGTGGCGGTGGTGGTGGCGACGGTGGGTTCGGGCACCGGGCGGTCGATGTACTGGGCCTGGCCGCCGTCCCGCCAGGGCGGGACGACGCACGCGCGGGCGGCGCGGTTGGCGGCGGCGGCGCCGTGGTCGCGACGGATCATGTGCAGGCACAGGTCGATGCCGGCGGCGACGCCCGCGGAGGTCAGGACGTCGCCGTCGTCGACGAAGAGGACCTCCTCGTCGACCTTGACGCGGGGGTAGGCGCGGCGGAACTCGGGGGCGAGGTTCCAGTGGGTGGTGGCGGGCCGGCCGTCGAGGAGGCCCGCGGCGGCCAGGACGTAGGAGCCGGTGCAGATGGACACCAGGCGGGTGCCGGGCCGGATGCCGGCGATGGCCGCGGTGACCTCGGGCGGCAGCGGGCCGCCGCGGCCCAGCTCGGGCATGGCGTGCGTGGGCGGGACGATCACGGTGTCCGCGGCGGCCAGGGCCTCGGGACCGGCCGCGGGCTGCACGGTGAACCCGGCGTCGCTGAGGACCGGGGCGCCGTCGGCGGTGCAGACGGTGACCTCGTACAGCGGGCGTGAGCCAGCGTCCAGGACGCTGCCGAAGACGCGGGAGGGGATGCCGAGTTCGAAGGGCGGGACGCCGGGCAGGGCGAGGACGGCGATGCGGTGCCGCCCGGCCGCGTCGGCGCTCGGGTCGGGGCGGGGGTCGGTGCACGGCCACGGCATCTCACTCATGGCCAGATCCTGTCACATAGTGGCCAGACGGCCAACACCATGGTGGGGGCGGGTGCCGGATCGTGGACTGCGTCGCGCCGGGAAGGGCCCGGGCGGCCGGTATCCGATCAAGACGGAAAAGTGAGGCGGACAGCATGCGTGCGGTGGTCGTGGAGCAGTGGGGCGGACCGGAAGTGCTCGTGGAGCGTGAGGTCGCCCGGCCCGAGCCGGGACTGAACGAGGTCCTGGTGCGGGTCCACGCGGCCGGTGTGAACCCGGTGGACTTCAAGACCCGGGCCAGCGGGGCCCTGATCGAGTGGGGCGAGGTCCCGGCGGTCGGCTGGGACGTCTCCGGCACCGTGGAGGCCGTCGGACCGGGCGTGGGGATGTTCCGCCCCGGGGACGAGGTGTACGGCATGCCGCTGTTCCCGCGGCAGGCCGGCGCCTACGCCGAGTACGTCGTCGCCCCGGCCCGCCACCTCGCGCCCAAGCCGGCGAACCTCACCCACGTGCAGGCGGCGGCGCTGCCGCTGGCCGGGCTGACCGCCTGGCAGGCCCTGGTGGACACCGCCGGGCTGCGCGCCGGTGAGCGGGTGCTGGTGCACGCGGCGGCCGGCGGTGTCGGCCACCTGGCCGTGCAGATCGCCAAGGCCCGCGGCGCGTACGTCATCGGCACGGCCAGCGCCGGCAAGCACGACCTGCTGCGGCAGCTGGGCGCGGACGAGGTGATCGACTACCGCACGGTCCGCTTCGAGGACGCCGTCGGGGACGTGGACGTGGTGCTGGACGGGCTCGGCGGCCAGAACGCCGAGCGGTCCCTGACGGTGCTGCGCCCGGGCGGCCGGCTGATCACCCTGCCCGGCCCCGACGACGTCCCCGCCGACGTCCCCGGCCACGTGCGGGCGGTGTGGATGCTGGTCGAGCCCGACCACCTGGGTCTGCGCGAGATCGCCGCCCTGGCCGAGCGGGGCGCGCTCACGCCCGTGGTCGAGACCGTCGTCCCGCTGGCCGAGGCCGCGAAGGCGCACGAGATCGGCGAGCAGGGCCGCACCACCGGGAAGATCGTCCTGAGCGTCGCCTGACGCCGGCCGCCCCGGCCGGGTCGGCTGCGGGACAAGCGGAGCGGGACTTCGGCCCCGGGACCGACCGGCCCCGGGGCTCCGGGCGCGGCCGAACGGGACGGGGCCGACCTGCGGGCACGGCCGGCTGCTGTGCCGTGACCCCGCTGACGCCATGCGCGGCGAACAGGTCGCGGGCTGCGGCCATGATGCGCTCACGCTTGGCCTGCTTGGCCCGCTTGGCCCGCTCGCGGCGCCCGATCGGCATGTGGGCCGCGTCCCATGGGACTCTCCCTTGACCATAGTCGCTCACCAGGCGCAGGCGGCTGCCGATCGGGTCGTGGTCGGTGCCGTTTTCCAGGTGGGCGCTCCAGCGCTCGTCGAAGGCGACATAGCGGGCGGCGATGGACTTCAGGTCCCAGGTGTCGCAGATCATCTGCTCGATGTCGGTCACCTCGGCGGCCTGGGCGTGGAAGATCTTGACGTGGGCCGTGAGACCGAGGCCCGCGACCACCACGGAGACGTCCACGTGGCCGGGGGCGATCCACAGGCCGCTGTACAGCGCGCCGAATCCGGACCAGGTGAGCCGTGAGCGCAGGTCGTGGCGCTGGCGTTTCCAGGAGTCGGGCAGGGACAAGCCGAGCAGGGTCCAGGAGCCGTCCCAGTCGTCGTTGACGGCGCCCTGCTTCCAGCTGCGGGTGCGGCCGTCGATCAGGACGCGGCCGGCCTGCGGGGTCAGGCCGAAGAACAACTCGCGGCCCTCGCGCTGACGCTGGAGCAGGCCTCGGTTGACCATGCGGGTGAGGGTGGAGCGTACGGCCTGTTCGCCCACGCCCACGCGGCCCAGGACGTCGATGATGCTGCCCGAGTAGACGCCCAGGTCCCCCTCCTCCAGGACGTGGTTGCCGAAGAAGGTGAGCATGAGCGACTACGGGCGCGGCTGTGGCCCCTCCGCGGTGTCCCTGATGTCGTCGTCCTCCACGGGGGCAAGGGTACGACCGCCCGCCGACAGCACGGCGGGCGGTCGTAGCAGGTCGTGTGAGCTCACCGGCCGTCGGCAGGGTGCGCGAGGTCGTACGGGCGGAGGTAGGGGGTGGGGCGGTACGTGATGTAACGGGTGGGGGTAGTGGGGTCGGCCGCGGTGGCGCGGGCGTTGAGGGACGCCGGGTCGGTGCCCTGCCAGCTACCGGTGGTCAGGCGATCCTCCAGGGTGTGGAGGGCGGCCAGTTGTTCGGCGGGGCTGAAGGTGCAGTGGCCGGCGTTGTCGACGTAGGCCTGGCGGAGGAGGGGCGCGGAGCCGGCGGCCGTGACCGCTCGGCGCAGGGCGCTTTCCGTCTGGACGGGGACCAGCGGGTCGCCGATGGTGTGGATGGAGAGCTGGGGCTTGGCCAGCTTGCCGGTGAAGCTGCTGGTGGCGCTCATCCAGGCGACGGCGTTCCGGTCGGCCTTGATGCGCGGGGCGCGGTTGAGGGCGGCGAGGTCCTTGGTCAGGGAGAGGCCAGCCTTCTTGTAGAGCTCGGTGACCTCCTTGCGGACGGAGGACTTCTCGAGCAGCCGGGTGTAGTCGATGCCGGTGTTCCAGGACATGTTGCCGCCCGCCCGGACCTCGGCCTCCTGTCGCCGGTTGAAGGCTGCGATCTTCAGCAGGCCCTTGACGGCGTCATACTGGTTGGCCTGCTGGGCGTCCCAGTCGTTCGCGGCGGGGCGGGTCTGGGTGGGCGCGTTCCAGACCGGGATGTTGTGCAGGGCCGCGGCGAGGGCGATACGGGCTCGACCCTCGGCCGTCGTCTGGGCGGAGTCGACCTTGGCGGTGAGGGTGTTGGCCGCGTCGGTGGCGGCCTGCTGGGTCGGGAGGTTCACCAGGGGGACGTCGGTGCCCAGGAGCGTCTTGAGGGCGAACACCGGGTCCAGGGTGTTGTTCCAGTTGGCGACGCCGCCGTGGACCAGGCCGCACAGGGAGAGCGAGCCGTCGATCTCCTCCGGGTGGCGCTCGGCTATCGCGGTGGTGACCAGGCCGCCGTACGACCGTCCCCACGCGATGGTGCGGGAGGCCTGGCCGAAGCGGGTGGTGAAGGTCTTCAGAGTGGCCATCTGGTCGGGGACCGCGTCGGTGACCGCCCAGCCGGTGCTGGCGTACGACGAGCCGATGAGGGCGTAACCGCGTTGGAGGAGAAGGGCCTTGGTGGTGGCGTCCGGGGCGTCCTGGGCGGGGTTTGCCGGGCCTGCGTTGTAGCCGTGGCTGAAGAGGAGGACAGTGCCGTTCCAGGTGGTGGGGACGTCCATCATGTACGTCGCGCCGGAGGGGAGTTGGCCGTCCACGTGGGTGGTGCCCGCGTCGGCCGCCGTGGCGGCGGGTGCGGTGGTGAGGGTGAGCAGCAGGGCCGCCGTGCAGGCGATGCGGGTGCGGTGCCTCATGCGGTGATCTCCTGTGTGTGGGGGGTGGTGGGGAGTTCGGGGGCGGGGTCTTCGCCGAGTGAGGTACGGCTGGTCTCGCGGACGAACCACACCGTCAGCGCGGTGATCAGCGAGCCGCCGCACAGCAGGAGGGCGACGGGGGTGCCGCTGCCGCTGCTCGCGACGAGGCTGCCGGCGATCAACGGGGAGAAGCCGGCCCCCATGAGGGTCGCGCCCTGGTAGCCGAGGGAGGCGCCGGTGTAGCGGACCCGGGTGCCGAACATCTCGCTGAACAGGGCGCCCAGCGGGCCGTACATCAGCGACTGGGAGATGCCATGGCCGATGACGACGGCCAGGACAAGGGCTCCCGACGACCTGGAGTCGACCAGCGCGAGAACGGGAAAGGCGGTGGCCGCCGACAGGATCGCGCCGGTGAGGACGACCGGGCGGCGGCCGATCCGGTCGGAGAGCGCGGACCCGCAGGGCAGGACCACCAGGGCGACCGCGGCCGAGACGGTGAGCGCGGTGAGCACCTGCGGGCGGGGATAGCCGATGCCGGTGGCGTACGCGATCAGATAACTGGTCAGCAGGGACTGGGCGGTGAAGGCGCCGATGCCGACACCGCAGGCCAGCAGCACGGGCTTCGGACGGCGCAGGACGTCGAGGATGGGGAGCCTCGACTCGGCGTGATCCTTCTTCACCTCGGCGAACAGCGGACTCTCGACCACCTTGAGGCGGACGAACAGGCCGACGCCGAGCAGTAGCACGCTCAGCAGGAACGGCACGCGCCAGCCCCAGGCCGCGAACTGGTCCTTGGGGAGGGTGGAGACCAGGGCGACCACGGAGGCGGAGATCAGGGAGCCGAGCGGGGCTCCCATCTGGGTGAAGCTCGACCACAGGCCGCGGCGGCGCTCGCCCGCGTGCTCCACGACCATCAGGGTCGCGCCGCCCCACTCCCCGCCGATGGCGATGCCCTGCACCACGCGCAGGGTGATCAGCAGGACCGGGGCCCAGACACCGGCGGTGTCGTACGTGGGCAGCAGGCCGATGAGGAAGCTGGCACCGCCCATCAGGCCCATCGTGAGCAGCAGCATGTTCTTGCGGCCGAGGCGGTCGCCGAAGTGGCCGAAGACGATGCCGCCGATCGGGCGGGCCACGTAGCCGGCGGCGAAGGTGCCGAACGCGGCGATCGTGCCCACTGCAGGGTCGGCGCCAGGGAAGAACAGTTCGCCGAACACGAGTGCGGCAACAGTGCCGTAGACGAGGAAGTCGTAGAACTCGACGGCGGTGCCGAGCATGCCGGAGAAGGCGACTCGGCGGAGTTGGAGGGTGCGTTCTGACACGGCGGGGGCCGGGGGCATCGCGCTCTCCCTTGAGCGGGGAAGGACACCATGAAATTAGGCTGTCTGATGACTGCCGTCAAGAAAGTGCACAACATTAGGCGGGGACATGCGGAGAGAATGCGACGCGCACCACTGGAACTCGCGGATCCCCACGGGCAGTTGCGTGCGTAACCACAGATATGCGAACCCGGATACGCGCCAGGGATCCGGACGCCTTCGCGGAGCTCTACGACGCACGCGCTCGCTCGGTGCGCGGACCATGCCTTTCCGGCTGACCGCCGACTGGTCCGTGGCCGAGGACATCCTGTCGGCGGCCTTCATGGAGGCCTGGCGGCGCCGGGCGCCGATCGAAACCGACGGCGGTTCGCCGCGGCCCTGGCCGCTTGACATCGCCACCAACGTCCCCCGCTCCCACGGGCGCGGCGGCCGGGGCGGGTGCCGCGGAGGCCGCCGACCGAGCGGAGGAGATCGCCGGGCGGTGGACGACCGGCGCCGAACCGTCATCTGCCCTTTGTGGAGCGGGATCTGCCGGCGGGCCGCCACCAGTTCCCCAAGGAGCAGGTGACGGTCCGGATCCGCCAAGACCTGCGTACGACCACTGGCACACCCCGCCGCAACCCGATCCCACGCCGGGCGGTCCTGCTGCCCGCGCCGGCCTGCGCGCTGGCCGGCGCGGTCGTGGGCGGACTCGCCCTGACCGGCCGTGACGGGAACTCCCCGGCCACCGGGCCCGCTCTGACGGCCCGGATCGGCGCCGCCGACGCCCCGGGCGCCGACCGGCCGGCCGACTTCCTGCTCGTGGCCGGACCGGCCCCGTCGGCAGCGAAGGAACTGCGGGTGAGTGTCCGGTCGGTGGAGCGCCGGCGGTTCAACGACGAAGAGCCCGGCGTATGCTCGCGGCCTCAGCGCCAGTCGGGTACGCCGGAGACGGGCGGCAGGCGGGTTTCGATCTTCGCTCGTACCTCCTGCATCACGGAGATGATGCGGGCCTCGTGTCCCCTGGTCAACCTGGCCACCGGCACCGAGCAGCTGATGGCGTCGGTGGCCGGTGTGTCGTACCGCAGGGCGAAGCCGAAGCCGGCGATACCGGGCACCGTCTCCTCGCGGTCGATGGAGTAGCCGCACTCGCGCACCTGGGACAGGTCGGCGAGCAGCGCGGCACGGTCGGTGTGCGTGTTCTTCGTAAGGGCTGTCAACAGCCCGTCCGCGAAGGGCAGTTCGTCGTCGGCGCGCTCGGCGAGCAACGCCTTGCCCAGCGCGCCCGCATGGGCCGGGACGCGACGGCCGACCCGGCTGATGGTGCGCAGGTACTCGTGGGACTCCCGGGTGGCGAGGTAGACGACGTCCGTGCCGTCGAGTCGTGCCATGTGGATCGTCTCGCCGAGCGCGTCCGACGCCTCGTCAAGGTACGGGCGGACCAGGCGGATGCGCCGGTCGCCGTCGAGGTAGCTGGTGCCGGTGAGCAGCGCGCGAATGCCGATGCCGTAGAGGGAGCCGGTGGCATCGGTGCGGACCCAGCCGTATTCGACGAGGGTCTGGAGCAGCTGGTACATGCTGCTGCGCGGCACACCAAGCTCCTCCGCGAGCTGATCCAGGCGCGAGGGCTGCTCACCCCGCTCGGCGAGGAGTTCCAGCAGCACGACGGTCCGGGCCGCTGACTTCACTCCGCGAACGCCTCTCGTCTCTGACATGTGCTCATCGTAAATCCGCGCCTATTCGTGTCTGCGCACCCATTGACCCATCGGGTTCATGGTTCTAGCCTCCATCTGCATACGTAGACAGCATCTGCATACAAGGACAGGCGACAGGCATGACAGCAATGAGCATCGAGGCCGCAGGGGTCGTCCAGCGGCTCCGTGAGGGAATGGCGAGCGGGGTACTGTCCTTCCCGCTCACGAGCTTCCGGGACGACGGCGGCCTCGACCTGGATGCCTACCGGGCATACCTGGCCGACCGGTTGGACAGCGCACCCGGCGCGGTGTTCCCGGCCTGCGGGACCGGGGAGTTCTTCTCACTGGACGAGGACGAGTACCGGGCTGTCGTGCGGACCACGGTCGAGATCACCGACGGGCGGGTGCCGGTGGTCGCGGGCATCGGCTACGGCTGGGCACAGGCGCTGCGCTTCGCCCGCATCGCGGAGGAAGCCGGTGCCGACGCCGCCCTGGTACTGCCCCACTACCTGGTCGGTGCCCCACAGGACGGCCTGGTGGAGCAGCTGCGTCACATCGCCGACGGCACCCGGCTGCCACTCATCGCGTACCAGCGCGGACAGGTCGCCTTCACCGCCGACAGTCTGCGCCGGATCGCCCAAATCCCCACCGTCATCGGTCTGAAGGACGGGCACTGCGACCTCGACCGGCTCCAGCGCCTCACACTGGCCGCGCCCGACGGCTTCCTCTTCTTCAACGGCGCCTCAACCGCCGAGATCCAGGCCCGCGCCTACGCCACCGTCGGTGTGCCCGCCTACTCGTCGGCCGTCCACGCCTTCGCACCCGAGATCGCGAACGCCTTCTTCACCGCTCTGCGGGACGGGGACGACGCAGGCGTGACCAGACTCCTGCGCGAGTTCTACGTCCCGCTGGTCGAACTGCGCGACCGGGTGCCGGGTTACGCCGTCTCCCTGGTCAAGGCCGCCGCCCGGCTGCGTGGCCTCCCGGTCGGCCCGGTGCGCGCCCCGCTCACCGACCCCGGCCCGGTCGACCTTGCCGATCTGGAGAAGGTGCTGGACCACGGCCTCAACCTGGTCGGCGCCGTACGACGACCCGCTTGACGAACCCGGTCGCCTCTCGCGCCCGGCCGCCCCGGCGCTGCCACGCGCCAGCGCCCTCTGCCTTCCGGGACTTGCGGCCGTTCTCGCCGTACGCCGATCGGGCCACCCAGAGCCGACGGAGCGTCCGACTGCCCAGCCAACAGTTCAAAGGGGAACTGTCATGCCCATACTCGTAGTCGGGATCAGTGTTCTGATTCTGCTGCTCCTCATGACCAAGCTGAAAGTCAACGGCTTCGCGGCCCTCCTGCTCGTGGCGGTCGGCGTCGCCCTGGTCCGCGGAATCCCGGTGGCGACCATCCCGGACGTCCTCTCCGAAGGCATCGGGGGCCAGATCGGTGACACCATGCTCACCATCGGACTCGGTGCCATGGTCGGCCGCATCATGGGGGACTCGGGCGCCGCTCAGCGTATAGCCGGCAAGCTCCTGGACGCTTTCGGCCCCCGTGGGGTCCAGGTGGCCATGGTGGTCACGTCGATGCTGATCGGCGTGACCATGTTCTACGAGGTCGCGTTCATCATCGTGGTGCCCATAGCCTTCACCCTGGTCAGGGTCACCGGAACGAAGCTGCTGTGGGTCGGCCTGCCGATGTCCATCGCCCTGTCCACCATGCACAGCTTCCTGCCGCCGCACCCCGGCCCCACCGCGGTCGCCGCGACCTTCCACGCCTCCGTCGGGCTCACGTTGTTCTACGGCCTGTTCATAGCCGTTCCCGCCGGCGCGCTCATCGCCCTGGCCTGGCCTCGTCTTCCCTTCATCAAGGCGATGAACCCTTCCATCCCCAAGGGACTGGTCAGCGAGCGCGAGTTCACCGACGAGGAGATGCCCGGGCTGGGTTGGTCGCTGTTCGTGGCGCTCTTCCCCGTGGTGCTGATCGTGGCCGCCGCCGTGACCGACATGGCCACCTCCACCGAGAGTCCGCTCCTGCACACCGTCGCCTTCATCGGCTCGGCCCCGATCGCGTTGCTGCTGACCCTTTGCCTGGCGGCGTGGGCGTTCGGACCGCGGATCGGCCGCAGCCTGGAAGACATCGGCGCCTCGTGCACCTCAGCGGCCAAGGCGATGGCAATGATCCTTCTGGTGATCGGCGCCGGCGGGGCCTTCAAGAACGTCCTCGTCGAAGGCGGGATCTCCGACTACATCAAGAACGTCACGGACGGCTGGTCCATCTCGCCGATCGTCCTTGCCTGGCTCGTCGCCGTCATCCTCCGCATCGCGCTCGGCTCGGCGACGGTCGCCGTCGTCACGGCCTCCGGCGTGGTGCTGCCGCTCCTGGCGGGCAGCGGGGTCCACCCGGAGATCATGGTGCTCGCCGTCGCCTGCGGTTCCATCGCGTGCTCCCACGTCAACGACCCTGGATTCTGGCTCTTCAAGGAGTACTTCAACCTCTCCGTCGTCGAGGCGATCAAGGTCCGCACCACCTACACGACGGTGCTCGCCATGCTCGGCCTGGGCGGCGTCCTGGCGGCCGAGTGGGCCCTCGACATCCTCACCCTCTGAACCGGAACCCCCTGAACCGGAAACCTCTGATCACCCGCACCGTCTCACCCGCAGAAGGACACCCGATGAGTATCGGACAGCCGACCATCACGGAGTTCTCCGTCTACCCGGTCGCAGGCCGGGACAGCATGGAGCTGAACCTCTCCGGCGCCCACGGCCCCTACTTCACCCGCAACATCGTCGTCCTCACCGACTCCGAGGGACGCACCGGACTGGGCGAAGTACCCGGTGGCGAGAAGATCACGCAGACGCTGCGCGACGCCGAACCGCTGGTCGTCGGGGCGAAGGTGGGCGACTACAAGCGCGTCCTGCGCGAAATCGGCGACCGGTTCGCCGACCGCGACACCGGCGGACGGGGCGCCCAGACCTTCGACCTGCGCACCACCGTCCACACGGTCACCGCCATCGAGTCCGCCCTGCTCGACCTGCTCGGGCAGCACCTCGACGTGCCCGTCGCGGCGCTCCTGGGCGACGGGCAACAGCGCGATTCCGTACGGGTGCTGGGCTACCTCTTCTACGTGGGTGACCCAGACCGGACCGACCTGGAGTACGTCCGGGAACCCGACTCCCCCGTTGAGTGGTACCGGGTCCGGCACGAGGAGGCCCTGACGCCCGAGGCGATCGTCCGTCAGGCCGAGGCGGCCTACGGCCACTACGGATTCCGGGACTTCAAGCTCAAGGGGGGCGTCCTCAACGGCGCCGAGGAGGTCGCGGCCGTACGAGCCCTCAAGGACCGCTTCCCCGAGGCCCGCATCACCCTCGACCCGAACGGCGCGTGGTCACTGAGCGAGGCGATCGAACTGTGCCGGCCGCTGGTCGGCACGCTCGCCTACGCCGAGGACCCCTGCGGAGCCGAGGACGGCTACTCCGGACGGGAGATCCTCGCCGAGTTCCGCCGCGCCACCGGCCTTCCCACCGCGACCAACATGATCGCCACCGACTGGCGTCAGATGACCCACGCCCTGGCCCTCCAGTCGGTCTCCATCCCGCTGGCCGACCCACACTTCTGGACCATGCAGGGCTCTGTCCGGGTGGCGCAGCTGTGCAACGCGATGGGACTGACCTGGGGCTGCCACTCCAACAACCACTTCGACATCTCCCTGGCCATGGTGACCCACTGCGGCGCCGCGGCCCCCGGCGAGTACAACGCCCTGGACACCCACTGGATATGGCAGGAAGGGCTGGAACGCCTCACCACCGCCCCACCGCTCATCACCGGTGGCGAGATCGCGGTCCCGGACGCGCCGGGGCTGGGCGTCCACCTCGACATGGACCGCCTCCTCGCAGCCCACGATCTCTACCAGGAAAAGAGGTTGGGGGCCCGCGACGATGCCGTCACGATGCAATACCTCATTCCTGACTGGAAGTTCGACAGTAGGCGCCCCTGCCTGGTTCGGTAGGCGACTGTCCGTGGACCCGCCTTCGTTCGGTCCTCCTGAGAGCACCCCCGCCCCACCAGCAGCAGTACGACGACGCACCAGGACCAGAAAGGCTCGTCACTCCGTGCAGGACGAACAGGATCCCGCACAAGGCTTGACGGTCGAGCACTCGAGGTCTGCTGCTGGGAGCGGGCGGGACCAACCACGCGACATCCGGCGGAACCCGCTGGTGGTGTACTCCGCCGACTTCCGCGACTTCAAGCGCGGGTGCTTCGCCCGCTCGGCGAAGAAGTGGGCGAACGAGCTCTGCAAGTGCCGCAGCGTCTGCTGCAACGGCACCGACGACACGTCATCGGGTCTGTCCTTCGTGGATACCCCGGCCTTCAGGCCGGGGAGGAAATGAAGCTCCTGCGGAGCAGGGCAGGGGAAGCCGGTTCGCCGCC
>NZ_JBSFUY010000074.1:0-12490 GCF_053592055.1 Streptomyces sp. NPDC002817 | reverse complement strand
TTTCCCTTTCCGGCGGTTCCGACTCTATCAGATCCTTTCGGGCCTGACTCCCAGTCAGAGGGGCTTGCCTTCCCGGCTGTTGGGCCGTTCCGACGCCTCAAACCTTAGCGGATCCTCTCGGCAGTTCCTAATCGAGCTGCCGAACCCAAATCGAATTGAATTCGGGCACGCCGAATTCGATCCCGTTGGGAGATCGTGCTGATGGTTTGTATGCCGCTGATGCGGCGGGAGGTGCTGTCGAAAAACCGTTACGGCTCTGCGGCAACCCGAAGAACTCTACGGATCACGCAGGAGGATGTCAACCAACCCTGTCAAGATCTTTTCGGGTGACGCGTCAGTCCAGGTCACTGAGCCGGCCACCGGCATCCGGCTGGGCATGCTCCACCCGACGCAGGAGACGGGTGAGGACGTCCCCGAGGCTGGTCCGCTCCTCCGGGGAGAGGTCCTGAAGGAGATCCTCCTCGAAGACCGTGGCGAGCCGCATGGCCTCCAGCCACTTCTCGCGCCCCTCGTCCGTCAGCTCCACGATCACGCGGACACGGTTGGACTCGTCCCGCTCCCTGGTGACCAGACCCTCCGCGACCATCCGGTCGATGCGATGGGTCATCGCGGCCGGCGTCAGGCCCAGGCCCTTGGCGAGGTCGCTGGGGCCCATTTGGTAGGGGGCGCCGGAGAGGACGAGGGCTTTGAGTACCTCCCACTCCGCGTTGCTGATGCCGAGGGCGGAGGTCTGACGGCCGTAGGCGACGTTCATACGGCGGTTCAGCCGGGACAGCGCCGAGACGATCTGCTCGACCTGGGGGTCGAGGTCCTGGAACTCGCGCTGGTAGGCGGCGATCTGCTCTTCGAGGGTCGGCTCACTGCCGATGCCGATGCTGCCGGGGGTGTCACCCATGGGCCGAAGTATCGCACGGGGCTGCTTGGCGTTGAAGTTCTTCCAGGTGTACTGTTTAGCTTCTAACTTTAGCTTTGAAGTCTTCGGTTCTAAGTACTGAGGGACTCCAACTACCTGAGAGAGGTGACCGTGACCAGGGCGATGGGCGCAGCGATGCGCCGGATTCACGTGGGTAACGCACTCAGCGCGTTCGGGCTCGGCTTCACCGTCCCCTACCTGTACGTCTATGTGGCGCAGGTGCGGGGACTGGGAGCCATGACGGCGGGGCTCGTCCTCGCCGTCTTCGCCGTGGCCGCGCTGATCGTGCTGCCGTTCGCCGGCCGGGCGATCGTGCGGCGGGGCCCGCTTCCGGTGTTGCTCACCGCCCTGGTCACCGCCGCGATCGGTGCGCTGAGCCTGGGGCTGGCGAGCAATGCGACCACCGTTCTGCTGTCGGCGGCCGCGCTCGGCGCCGGGCAGGCCGTGATGCAGCCGGCGCTCGCCACGATGATCGTGGACTGCTCCACCTCCGAGACCCGCTCCCGTGCCTTCGCGATGCAGTTCTTCCTGCAGAACCTCGGGCTGGGCGTCGGCGGTCTCATCGGCGGTCACCTCGTCGACACGACCAGCGCCTCCTCCTTCACCCTTCTCTTCGCGATCGAGGCGGCGATGTTCCTGCTGCTGGCCGTGGTGATGGCGACCGTACGGATCCCGCACGCGCCGCAGATCGGGGACGCGCCCGCGGGTTCGACGAAGGGCAGCTGGAAGCAGCTCATGGGGAACCGGGCCATGGTGCAGCTGTGCGTCCTGGGCTTCGTGCTGTTCTTCGCCTGCTACGGCCAGTTCGAGTCGGGCCTGGCCGCGTACGGCGTCGAGGCCGCCGGGATCTCCACCTCCGCACTGGGATCGGCCCTGGCCGCCAACACCGCGATGATCGTCATCGCGCAGTTCGCCGTACTGAAGTTCGTCGAGCGGCGTCGGCGTTCCAGGGTGATCGCCGCGGTCGGCATCATCTGGGCCGTCGCGTGGATCACCGCCGGTTACGCCGGCCTCGGCCACACCAGCCAGGCCATGGCCACGGCCGCGTTCGTCTCGACGTACGCCCTCTTCGGTCTGGGCGAGGCGATGCTGTCCCCGACCGTCGCTCCCCTGGTCGCCGATCTCGCCCCGAGCGGGATGGCCGGCCAGTACAACTCGGCCTTCGCCCTGGTCAAGCAGCTCGCCCTGGCCGTGGGCCCGGCGGTGGGCGGCCCGATGGGCGCCTCATTGCACGCGCCGTACATCGTGACGTTCCTGCTGTTCTCGGTGGGCATCACGTTCCTGGGCCTGAGGCTGGGCCGCCAGCTGACGGCCGTGCAGGACCATCCGTGGCGCGCAAGGAGCAGGGTGGTGGCCAAGGGCGGCACGCAGCACGAGTCCGTCGCCGCCTGACTGGAGCCGCCTAGGGGTGCGGCGAACGGCGCGACCAGCCACAACGCACCGGCAGCCGCCGAGGGATCCGGTTGCCCCTACCCCTTAGGCAGCACGAACTCGCACCAGACCGCCTTCCCGCCCCCGGGCGTCCGACGCGACCCCCAGTTCGAGGCGATCGTCGCCACGATGGCAATGCCCCGACCGGACTCGTCACCGGGCTCGGCCCGCCGGCGGCGGGGCAGGTGATCGTCCCCGTCGGTCACCTCGATGATCAACCGTCGGTCCGTCCGGCGCAGCCGCAACCGCATCGGGGGCGTCCCGTGCTGGAGCGAGTTGGCGACCAGCTCACTCGCCGCCAGCACCCCCAGGTCGTGCAACTCCGCCGGGAACCGCCAACTGGTCAGCACGCCGGAGGCGAACGCACGGGCGCGTGGAGCCGCCTCGATGCCGCCCAGGAGTTCCAGCGCGGCGTTGCGGAAGAGGTCGCTGTCGGGGCCCGTACGGGCGGGGTGCTGGAGGACCAGGACCGCCACGTCGTCGTCGTGGTCGGCGGTGACGCCGGCCGAGCGGACGAGGCGGTCGCAGACGACCTGGGGTGTCCCGGTCGCGCCGGACAGCGCGCGTTCCAGGGAGGCGATGCCCTCGTCCAGGTCTTCGTCACGGCGTTCGACCAGACCGTCCGTGTAGAGGACGGCCGTGGAGCCGGGGCCGAGCGGGATCGAACCCGACGCGTGCATCCAGCCGCCGGTGCCGAGCGGAGGGCCCGTCGGTTCGTCGGCGCGCAGCACCGCCCCGCTCTCGTCACGGACGAGGATCGGGAGGTGGCCGGCGCTGGCGTACACCAGTCGGCCCTCGTTGGGGTCGTGGATGGCGTACACGCATGTGGCGATCTGGTTGGCGTCGATCTCCGCGGCGAGGCCGTCGAGGAGCTGGAGGATCTCGTGCGGGGGGAGGTCGAGGCGGGCGTACGCCCTGACCGCCGTACGCAATTGGCCCATGACCGCTGCCGCGCGGACTCCTCGGCCCATGACGTCGCCGATGACCAGGGCCGTGCGGCCGCCGCCGAGGGTGATGACGTCGTACCAGTCGCCGCCGACCGCGGCCTCGGTGCCGCCTGGCTGGTAGGTGGCGGCGATGCGGAGGTCGTCGGGTTCCTCCAGGACCTGGGGGAGCAAGGAGCGCTGGAGGGTCACGGCGGTCTCGCGCTGGCGGCGCTCGCTGGCTCTGAGGCGTTCCGCGGCTTCGGCGTGGTCGGTGACGTCCGTCGCGAAGACGAGGACGCCGCCGGTGTCGCCCTCCGTCACCGGGGTGCAGGTGAAGGTGTAGGAGTGGCCGTCGGGGGCCTTGCGGGACTTGACCGTGCGCGGCTTGCCGCTGCGCAGGACCTGGTCGAGGAGGGGGAGGAGGCCGATCTCGTCGAGCTCCGGGAGGGCTTCGCGGGCGGGTGCGCCGGGGTCTCGTACACCGAAGGCCGTCACATAGGCGTCGTTGACGTAGGCGAGGCGGTGGTCGGTGCCGTGGACGAGGGCGACGAGGGCCGGGACGCGGTCGAGTACGTCGCGCACGGGGAGTTCGTCGACGCCGGGCACGGGCGGCGGGTCGTCGGTGAGTTGTTCGGCGCGGGCAGCGGGTACGGCGCCCTCCCCGAGTCGGTCGGGGGTGACCGGGTGGTCGGTCCGCGCTGCGGCGCGGCGCTGTGTTCCGGGGAGCCGGGCGCTCCAGCGCGTGAAGTTCACGAATCCTTGCCTCGTGTCGTCGTCTTCGGCCGGCTCCGGACCCGGCCTGGGGTCCTCGTGGGTGCGGAGAGCGGGCGTCCACCCGTCCTGGGTCGGGGATCAGTGTGGCAGTGTGGCCGACCGGGTCGACATCCGTCAGACGCCTACCTTGCCGATGGAGTTCCTGGGTCCGGTCAGGACGACCCCTTCGGGTCGTTCGTGGGGTCCTGAGGAGGCTTTCCACCGGCCGCGAGTTCGAACTCCGCTCGGGGATGTTCGAGGGAACCCAGCGAGACGATCTCCCTTTTGAAGAGCCCGGACAGCGTCCATTCGGCCAGGACGCGGGCCTTGCGGTTGAAGGTGGGCACCCTGCTGAGGTGGTAGACGCGGTGCATGAACCAGGCAGGGTAGCCCTTCAGCTTGCGTCCATAGACGTGTGCGACACCTTTGTGGAGGCCCAGGGAGGCCACCGAGCCGACGTATTTGTGGGAGTACGTCTCCAGTTCCTCGCCCCGTAGCGCGTGCGCGATGTTGTCGCCTAGGACCTTGGCCTGGCGTACCGCGTGCTGGGCGTTGGGGGCGGTCTCCCTGCCGGGTTCGGCGACCGTCACGTCGGGGACGGCGGCGGCGTCTCCGGCCGCCCACGCGTGCGTGGCGCCCTCGACGGTGAGCTGGGGGGTGCATTTCAGCCGACCTCGGTCCGTGAGCGGGAGGTCGCTGGCGGCGAGGATCGGGTGGGGTTTGACGCCGGCGGTCCATACGACCGTACGGGTCGGGAAGCGGGCGCCGTCGCTGAGGACGGCCACGCGGTCGGCGCAGGATTCGAGGCGGGTGTTCAGGCGTACGTCGATGTTGCGGCGGCGCAGTTCGGTGACGGTGTAGCGGCCCATCTCCTCGCCGACCTCGGGGAGGATGCGGTCGGAGGCCTCCACGAGGATCCACTTCATGTCCTCGGGCTGGACGTTGTGGTAGTAGCGCGCGGTGTAGCGGGCCATGTCCTCGAGTTCGCCGAGCGCCTCCACGCCCGCGTAGCCGCCGCCGACGAAGACGAAGGTGAGGGCCGCGTCGCGGATCGCGGGGTCGCGGGTGGAGGAGGCGATGTCCATCTGCTCGATGACGTGGTTGCGCAGGCCGATGGCCTCCTCGACGGTCTTGAAGCCGATGGCGTGGTCGGCGAGGCCGGGGATGGGCAGGGTGCGGGAGATCGAGCCGGGGGCGAGGACGAGTTCGTCGTACGTCAGCTGCCGGGCGCCCGTTCCTTCTTCCTCGGTGGCGAGGGTGGTCACGGTCGCGGTGCGTTTGGCGTGGTCGATGGCGGTGGCCTCGCCGATGACGACATGGCACTGCTCCAGGACGCGGCGCAGGGGGACGACCACGTGGCGGGGGGAGATGGAGCCGGCGGCCGCCTCGGGAAGGAACGGCTGATAGGTCATGTACGGGTCGGGGGTGACGACCGTGATCTCGACGTCGCCGTGCCTCAGTTCCTGTTTCAGCCTCCGCTGAAGACGCAGGGCCGTGTACATCCCGACGTAGCCGCCACCGACAACGAGAATGCGCGCGCGTTCCTTCACCACCCCATGACGCACCCGACGCTTGAGTTTGTCCACAGCCCCGACAATTTGTGTGACCGCGCGTTTTGCGCGGGCGGGGTTGGCCGAATCGGCGGCGTACGGGGAAGGTTTGCAGGTCAGCGGGTGTGCGCCGGGGGTCTTGAGGGGGTGCAATCGGGACGTATACGACCCGTACTCCGATCGGGGGGCGCTCCGTGCGGAACCTGCCCCTTCTGAATTGACCCCCTCTCAACTATGTTCGTGTGTCGACGGGGTGTAGGGGGATGCACTCATCGGATCCGCGACGGGCGGTCCGTGAAGCGGTTTGTTCCCCATAGCGCTCCGGCTTTCAGTGGCGGGGAAAGTCTCCGGGGGGAGACGTCATTACCGGGGGATCGTTTATGCATGTTCAGGACTCTCATTGGTCTTCCGCGTCTGCCATCGGGCCCGGTGGCGGAGCGATGAGCGCGGCGGTGGGGAACGGACGCGACGGTTCGCGTTCGACGCCGCTGCGCGTGGACGCACAGCGCAATCTGGAGCACGTACTGCGTGCGGCGCGCGAGGTCTTCGGCGAGCTGGGGTACGGCGCGCCGATGGAGGATGTGGCGCGACGCGCGCGGGTCGGTGTCGGCACGGTGTACCGGCGCTTCCCGAGCAAGGACGTCCTGGTGCGCCGGATAGCCGAGGAGGAGACCTCTCGGCTGACGGACCAGGCGCGTACGGCGCTCGGTCAGGAGGACGAGCCGTGGTCGGCGCTGTCGCGCTTCCTGCGGACGTCGGTGGCCTCGGGTGCCGGGCGGCTGCTGCCGCCGCAGGTGCTGCGGGTAGGGGTGGCCGACGAGCACGACGACGGTGTCGGGTACGACGAGGCGCGGGTGCCGCAGCAGCGGACGCAGCCGGGCTCGGGTGAGCTGCGGCTGGTGTCGGAGGACTCTGGGAACTCGGTCGAGGACGACTCCGGGGCGGCGGCGCTGCTCGACGTGGTGGGCCAGCTCGTGGAGCGGGCGCGGACGGCGGGTGAGCTGCGGGCCGATGTGTCGGTGTCGGACGTGCTGCTGGTGATCGCGACGGCGGCGCCCTCGCTGCCGGATGCGGCGCAGCAGGCGGCGGCCTCGGCGCGGCTGCTGGACATCCTGCTGGAGGGTCTGCGGTCGCGGCCGTAGTCAAGGCCGCTTGACGCGGTGCCTCGATCAGGTGACGACGAGGTGTGGGTGCTGCGCCGCCCGCGCCTCGTTCGCATGACCGGATTTCCCGGCATGTCCCCAACTCCCGCTCGGCACACGACAGTTGAGCCTTCCCCGGATGGGTGACGGCTAGTACTGCGGTGCGGCAAAACCCCACGGACGAGTGGAAGGCCCGCACAGCCGGGTCCTGACCAAAAGCCAATATGGCACGCTGACCCGGTGTTCGTGACTGGTGGGCAGGCGGCGGGGGCTTTCCGCGATGGGCGTTGACGGACGGGACGAGTCACAGGGCGAGGGTGACGCGGAGGCCGGCGGCCTGGCGTCGCCCCAGGTGCCGAGCCAGGGGGGCCGGGCGGGCCGCCCGCCGGTCGGCGGTGACCCGATGGAGGGCAGCGTCCCGACCCAGCGCGACCGCCGCGAGGACAGCGTCCTGCCGCCGCCGATCGAGCTGCCGCCCGGTGACGCCGACCTGATCGGCCGGATGCGCTCGGGCGACGACACCGCCTACGAGGAGCTGTACCGGCGCCATGCGGACGCGGTCCGCCGGTACGCCCGCACCTGCTGTCGCGACGCCCACACCGCCGACGACCTCACCGCCGAGGTCTTCGCCCGCATGCTCCAGGCGGTGCGCGGCGGCTCCGGCCCCGAGCACGCCGTACGCGCCTATCTCCTGACGACGGTCCGGCGCGTCGCCGCGAGCTGGACCAAGTCAGCCAAGCGGGAGCAACTGGTCGACGACTTCGCGGTGTTCGCCGCGCAGTCCGCGCGCGTGAGCGACGTCTCCGACGACGACACGTTGGATCTGGGCGCCGATGTGCGCGCCATGCACGTGGCCGAGCAGTCCATGGCCATGCAGGCCTTCCGGTCGCTGCCCGAACGCTGGCAGGCCGTGCTGTGGCACACGGAGGTCGAGGACGAGTCGCCGAGCGATGTCGCCACGCTCTTCGGGCTCGACGCCAACGGCACGCGCGTGCTCGCCAGCCGTGCCCGCGAGGGCCTCAAGCAGGCCTATCTCCAGGCCCACGTCAGCGCCTCCCTCGCCGACGACGAGGAGTGCGCCCGCTACGCCGACCAGCTCGGCACCTATGCCCGCGGCCGGCTGCGCACCCGTGCCGAACGCGGGTTGCGCAAGCACCTGGAGGAGTGCGCCCAGTGCCGCCTCGCGGCCAGCCAGATCGCCGAGGTCGCGAGCAGCATCCCGGCCGTCGTGCCGGTCGCGGTCATCGGCTGGTTCGGTGCCGCCGGGTACGCCAAGGTCGCCGCGCTCATCGCAGGTGGCACGGGAGCGGGCGCGGCGGGTGTCGCGGGCGCAGCGGCGGCGGGCGGCGGTTCGTCGGGCGGCGCGGCCGCGGGTGGCGGTGCGGCGGCCTCGGAGGGCGTGGGCATGCCGGTGAAGGTCGGTATCGCGGCGAGTGCGCTGGTCGCGGCGGGTGTCGTGGTGGCGCTCGCCCTGTCCGGCAACGACAAACCGGCCGACGACAAACCCGCGGCCCAGCCCCCCGCGACCACACCGGTGGTCAAGCCCGCCGAGAACACCCCCAAGCCGCCGAAGAAGGAGCCCGCGCCCGCGCCGCCGGTCATCGCGCCCGAGCCGACGCCGACGCCCACCCCCACACCGACCCCCGAGCCCAGCCCGACCCCCACACCGACGCCGAAGCCCACCCCGACGCCGAAGCCGACCCCCACGCCCACCCCCACACCGACGCCGCCTCCCCCGCCCGCGCCGGCCGTCTACCAGTGGAGCGAGCTGGCGTACGACATCAACGGCGACGGCACCGAGCCCGAGATGCGGATCGCCGAGAGCAGCTGGGTGTGGCAGCGGTGGGGTGTCTCGGTCGGCGGCACGGAGTACGAGCACGGCGTCACCGTGCACGGCCGGTCCTCCGTCACCATCGACCTGAACCGCAAGTGCACCTCCTACGACGCGACGGTCGGCGTGGACGACATGGCGCTGGGGCTCGGCAAGGTCTACTTCTCCGTCTACGCGGACGGGGTCCAGCTGTGGAAGTCCGGGCTGGTCGAGGGCGGGGACGCGGCGGTGCCGGTCCATGTGAACCTCGCCGGGCGCGAGACCGTACGACTGGTGGTGGAGCCGCACAGCTCCTTCGACGACCTGGCACTCGCGAACTGGGCGGAGTCGAAGTTCAGGTGTTCCTAGCGCCGGGCGGACTCCCGGTGGCGGGCGGATGCGCAGGGCTCCGCCTCATGACGACGCCGTGCCCGCGGAGTGGGTGCGCAGGGCCTCGTCGAGTTCGCCGAGCACGTCGTCCGGGGTGAGCGCCGAGCCCTTGGCGCACTCCGCCGCGTAGTGCTCGTCGCCGAGGGCCGCGCGGGCATCGGCCTCGGCCCGTTCGGCGTCCAGGCCCTCCGGCATGGGGCGCGGGTGGCCGTCGCGCCAGCGGGCGGCCGCGGCGAGCAGGCGGGCGGCACGTGGATGGTCGCCGAGGCGGGACATCAGGTCCCCCGTGCCGTCGGCGAGAGCCGCCTTCATCGCGTCGGAGCAGCGCGTCTCGATCGCCGTCCGGAGCGCTTCGGCCAGCTTGGGCAGAGCGGTCCCGGGGCCGGACACGGCCACCGACACCATGGCGTCGACCGACAGCAGCATCACCCTGAACTGCGGTGGCGGCGTCGCCCGCCCGATGGCGTCGTGAGCCTCTTCGTACAGGTCGCGAGCGCGGTCGATGTCCTTCTCGTCCAGCGCCATCAGGGCCCGCTGGAGCAGCACGAACGCCCGGGAGTCCGCCACGGCGTACCGCTCGGCGGTGGCGCTCGCCTCGTCCAGGGTGGCCAGTGCCGTCGTACGGTCGCCCGCGCGGTAGGCGATCTCGGCGAGCCGGGCGAGGAGGAACGGCTTCTCGGTGTGGGCCCCCACCTCGTGGGCGAGCCGCAGGGCCTCCTCGTACTCCCCCTTGGCCTCCTCGAAGCGGCCCCGTGCCATGGCCGCCTCGCCCGCGGCGCTGCACACCTGGGCCCGCAGCCAGCGGTCGCCGACCCGCCGGCTCAGCACCCGCAGCTCCGCCAGGTCGCCGTCGATGCCGGGCATACCGCCCGGGGAGTCGACGACCATGTGCGCGCGGAACATCAGGACGACGCCGGTCTCCCAGTCACCGCCGTGGGCACGGCAGTTGGCGACCGCCCTGTCCAGGACGGGCCGGGCGTCCTCCCTCGGGGCGGGAGGGAGGAAGACCGTCACCGGCCAGGCGAGGCCGGGGAGGCGGGCCGCCTGGGGGCCACCGCTCCCGAAGTGGTCGCGGATCAGTGCCACGTACCCGTGCATCCGCTCGTCCAGACCGTCCAGGGGCGGGTCGACCTCGGCCATGAGGAAGAGGTGCAGCATCCGGAGGTCCATCCGCAGGGTGTGCAGCGGATGGTGCCTGTCGCCGTCCGGGTCGGCGAGAAAGGTGTCGACGGGGTCCAGGGACGTCATCAGGGAGCACGCCGCGTCCTGCTCCGCCGGGAGCGTGCCCCCGGCGGCGTCGAGGGCCGCGCCCAGCCGCAGCACCTGGCCGGTCCAGTCCGCGCCCTCCCTGCGGTAGTTCCGCAGCCACCAGAACCAGGTCATCGCGACGGTCAGGGCACCGGCCTCCGCCTCGTCGCCGGCCTCGACCGCACGGTGGAGGGCCGCGCGGATGTTGTCCAGCTCCGTCTCCAGGCGGGAGATCCACGGGAGCTGGCCGACGGAACGCAGCTCGGGCTCGGCCTCCTCGACGAGGGCGCGCACCCACGCCCGGTGCCGGCGCAGGGCATCGGCGCGTGCGTGGGGGGCCTCGGCCGCGCGTTCGACCGCGTACTCGTGGATCGTCTCCAGCATGCGGTAGCGCATGGCGTCGCCGCCGGACCGCTCGCACGGGGCGGCGACGATGAGGGACTTGTCGACGAGCGCCCCGATCAGCTCGGCGGCGGGGCCGGCGCACACGGCCTCCGCGGCGGCGAGGTCCCAGCCGCCCGCGAACACGGACGCCTCGCGCAGCATCGTCCGCTCCCGCTCGTCGAGCAGGTCCCAGGACCAGTCGACGACCGCGCGCAGGGTCTGCTGGCGGGGCAGGACCGTGCGGCTTCCCGAGGTGAGGAGGCGGAAGCGGTCGTCGAGGCGGTCGGCGATCTGGCGGGGGGTGAGCAGCCGCAGCCTTGCCGCCGCGAGCTCGATGGCGAGCGGCAGTCCGTCGAGGCGGCGGCAGATCTCGGTGACGGCCTCGGTGTCGCGGAGGACGACGTCCGCGTCGGGGCGGACCGCCGTCGCGCGCTCGGTGAAGAGGCGGTGTGCCTGGGCGGGGAGGAGGGGCTCGACCGGGCGCACGGACTCGCCGGGGACGCCCAGGGGTTCACGGCTGGTGGTGAGGATCGTGAGCCCCGGGCAGCGGGTCAGCAGGGTCTCGGCGAGGTGGGCCGCCGCTTCGATGACATGTTCGCAGTTGTCAAGGATCAGGAGTTGGCTGCGCGGGGCGCAGTACTCGACGAGCAGGGCGAGCGGGTCGTCCTGGCGGTCCGTCAGCTCGGTGGTGATCAGCTTGGTCTCCCGCAGACCGAGCGCGCTGACCACCGCCCCTGGCACCGCCTCCGGCCGGTCGAGCGGCGCCAGCTCGACGAGCCACGCCTCGGGTCGCCCGGCGGCGGCTTCCTCGGCGAGACGGGTCTTTCCGGAGCCGCCCGGTCCGGTGAGGGTGACGAGGCGGGCCCTGTGCAATTCGGAACGGATGGCGTCGAGTTCGGGTTCCCGGCCCACGAAAGAGGTAAGGCGCGGACGGAGGTTTCCGGGGCGGGCGGCGGGTGCCGGGGTGTGGGGGCTCACGGGATCCGGGTGGGCCGGTGTGGGAGGGAGCGCGGGTGCCGGGGTGAGCAGTTCGGCGTGCAGGGAGCGGAGTTCCGGGCCCGGGTCGGTGCCGAGGCCCTCGGACAGGGTGCGGCGGGCCGACTCGTACGCGGCGAGCGCGTCGGCGTTGCGGCCGGTGTCGCGCAGGGCGCGGATGAGGAGGGCGTGCAGCGGCTCGTCGTACGGGTGCGCTGTCGTCAGTTCCGTCAGTTCCGGTACGGCGTCCTGGGCCCGGCCGAGTCGCAGGGCCGCGTCGGCTCGGGCGCGGAGCGCTTCCAGGCGTCGTGTCTCCGGGCGGGTCGCGGGGGTGCGGTCGGGGAGGTCGGCGAGGGCGGGGCCGCGCCACAGGGTGAGGGCCTCGTCCAGGGCGTCGGCGGCGGCTCGGGGGTCGTCCCGGTGGAGGGCTGCGGTGCCTTGGCGGGTGAGCCGTTCGAAGACGAAGAGGTCTACGTCGTCGCGGGTCGCGGTGAGGCGGTAGCCGCCGGGGGCGGAGGTGATCGTGTCCTTGCCGAGGGTTCGGCGGAGGCGGCCGACGAGGGCGTGGAGGGCGGCCGGGGCGTCCTGGGGTGGGGTCTCGGCCCAGATGTCGGCGATCAGGGTGTCGGGGGCGGTGACGGTTCCTGGGCGGAGGGCGAGGGCGGTGAGCAAGGCACGTAGGCGGGGGCCGCCGAGGGGTACGACGGTGCCGTGGTCGTCCTCGGCCTGGGTGACGCCCAGGATTCTGTACCGCACCGGGTCATTGTCGCCGGGGTGGCTGCGGGGGGCACGGGTTTTGGGGACGTGGGCGTGGGCGGGTGCGGGGTGGTGGGGGTACGCGCCGGGCTTTTCTCGCCCCCGCCGCCCCTACCCGTCCCATCCCGGGGGGGGGGGGGCCCCCCCCCCCCCCCCCCCCCCCCCCACCCCCCCCCCCCCCCCCCCCCCCCCCGGCGCCCGGCGGGCAGCCG
>NZ_JBSFUY010000073.1:0-13312 GCF_053592055.1 Streptomyces sp. NPDC002817 | reverse complement strand
GCGTTCGTCCGCTCACCGATCGCCATGTACGACGTGTCCTGCCGGAACGGCACCGCCTGATACAGGGAGGCAGCACCCGGCTCGGGGCGCGGGCTGCGCTCGGTGGGCGCGAGGCCACGCACCCGCTCGACGACCTGACGCAGATGCTCCGGCGTCGTACCGCAGCAGCCGCCCACGAGCCCGACCCCGAACTCCCGCACGAAGCCCTCATGCGCGGCCGCCAACTCCTCGCCGGACAAGGGGTAGTGAGCCCCGTCCCGGCCCAGGACCGGCAGGCCGGCATTGGGCATGCACGACAGACCGACGCGCGCGTGCCGGGACAGGTGGCGCAGGTGCTCGCTCATCTCGGCAGGCCCGGTGGCACAGTTCAGGCCGATCATGTCGATGCCGAGCGGCTCCAGCGCCGTCAGCGCGGCACCGATCTCCGAACCCAGCAGCATCGTGCCGGTCGTCTCCACCGTCACCGACACGATCAGCGGGACGTCGGTACCGGTCGCCTCCAGGGCGCGGCGGGCACCGAGGACTGCGGCCTTGGTCTGCAGCAGGTCCTGGGTGGTCTCCACCAGAAGGGCATCCGCGCCGCCGGCGATCAGGCCTTCCGCGTTGACCTGGTAGGCGTCGCGCAGCTTCGGGTACGGAGCGTGGCCGAGGGTGGGCAGCTTGGTGCCCGGACCCATCGAGCCGAGCACCCAGCGCTGCTGCCCCGTCCGCGCAGTGAACTCGTCGGCTACCTCACGGGCGATACGGGCCCCCGCCTCGGAGAGCTCAAAGTTCCGCTCGGCAATGTCGTACTCGCCTAGCGCGGCGAGGTTCGCGCCGAAGGTGTTGGTCTCCACACAGTCGACACCGACCCCAAAGTACGCCTCGTGCACGGAGCGGACGATGTCCGGGCGGGTGACGTTCAGGACCTCGTTGCAGCCCTCGAGCTGCTGGAAGTCCTCCATCGTGGGGTCCTGCGCCTGGAGCATCGTGCCCATCGCCCCGTCGGCGACCACCACACGGGTGGCGAGCGCCTCGCGGAGCGCGGACGCACGGGTGCGGCTGTCGGCGGTCATGACGGTTCACCGAGGACAGGCGCCAGCGGGCCGACCGCTTCGGGACCGTAGGTTCGCTCGACGATGCCGGCCAGCTGCGCGCGGTCGACCTCGTAGGACTGTGAGCCCACCGTGCCGAGGGCCACGGAGGCCAGTGAGCAGCCCAGTCGGACCGCGGACTCCAGCGGGACCCGGTGGCTGACGGCGGCGAGGAAACCGGCGCGGAAAGCGTCACCGACACCGGTCGGGTCGGCCGTCTCGGCGTCGGGGACCGCTGGGACGAGAAGGGGGATCTGCGCGGCGCCGCGTTCGATCCGCGCCCCCTTCTCGCCGAGGGTGGTGACCCAGGTGCCGACGCTCTCGAGGATCCGGCGACGGCTCCAGCCGGTGCGCTCCTTCAACAGCGCGGCCTCGTACTCGTTGGTGAACAGCCAGGTGGCGCCGTCCACGAGGGCACGGACCTGGTTGCCGTCCAGGCGGGCGAGTTGCTGCGAGGGGTCGGCGGCGAACGGGATACCGAGGTCCCGGCACTCGGTGGTGTGGCGCAGCATCGCCGCCGGCTCGTCGGGCGAGATCAGCACCAGGCCGGGGCGTTCGTTGCCGGTGACGAGCGCACGCAGGTCGATGTCGGGTGCTTCGGCCATCGCGCCCGCGTAGAACGCGGCGATCTGGTTGGCGTCCTCGTCGGTGATGCACATGAAGCGGGCGGTCTGCCGATCATCGGAGACGCGCACTCCCCCGGTGTCGACGCCATGCTCCTTCAGCCACACCGCGTACTCGGCGAAGTCCGTGCCGACCGCGCCGACCAGCAGGGGCGACAGCCCGAAGCCGCCGAGCCCGAAGGCGATGTTGGCCGCGACCCCGCCCCGGCGCTCCTCGAGCCGGTCGACGAGGAAGGAGAGCGAAACATGGGCGAGCTGGTCGGGCAGCAGCTGGTCCGCGAACCGTCCGGGGAAGACCATCAGATGGTCGGTGGCTATGGATCCTGTCACCGCGATGCGCACGGGAACTCCTTCGGTCGCTTCGGTCGCTGATCGCCGGTGCCACGCGGCGTCGGCCGCGACCGTCGGATCTGTCCGTCCAGATGTCGGGCTCAGCTGCCCGCGGCCGCCTTGAGCTGCTGGGCGCGGTCGGTCCGCTCCCACGTGAAGTCGGGCAGCTCCCGGCCGAAGTGGCCGTACGCCGCGGTCTGGGCGTAGATGGGGCGCAACAGGTCGAGATCACGGATGATCGCGGCCGGGCGCAGGTCGAAGACCTCACCGATGGCGTGCTCGATCTTCTCCACGGCCACCGTGCCGGTCCCGAAGGTCTCCAAGAACAGGCCCACCGGCTCGGCCTTGCCGATCGCGTACGCCACCTGAACCTCGCAGCGCCGGGCGAGACCGGCCGCGACCACGTTCTTGGCCACCCAGCGCATCGCGTACGCCGCCGAACGGTCCACCTTGGAGGGGTCCTTGCCCGAGAAGGCGCCACCGCCGTGCCGGGCCATCCCGCCGTACGTATCAATGATGATCTTGCGTCCGGTCAGGCCCGCGTCGCCCATCGGACCACCGATCTCGAACCGGCCGGTGGGGTTGACCAGCAGCCGGTAGCCCTCGGTCTCCAGCTTGATGCCGTCCTCGGCGAGCAGGCCCAGCACATGTTCGACGACGTGCTCGCGGATGTCGGGGGTCAGCAGCGACTCCAGATCGATGTCGGTCGCGTGCTGCGAGGAGACCACGACCGTGTCCAGGCGCACGGCCTTGTCACCCTCGTACTCGATGGTGACCTGCGTCTTGCCGTCCGGCCGCAGGTAGGGAACGGTGCCGTCCTTGCGTACCTGGGTCAGCCGACGGGCCAGCCGGTGGGCCAGCTCGATGGGCAGCGGCATCAGGTTCGGCGTCTCGTCGGTCGCATAGCCGAACATGAGGCCCTGGTCACCCGCGCCCTGCTGATCCAGCTGGTCCTCGTCGCTCCCGACCCGGACCTCGTACGCCGTGTCGACGCCCTGCGCAATGTCGGCCGACTGGGCGCCGATGGACACCGAGACACCGCACGAGGCACCGTCGAAGCCCTTGGCCGACGAGTCGTAACCGATCTCGAGGATGGCGTCGCGCACGAGTTGCGCGACCGGAGCGTAGGCCGTGGTGGTGACTTCACCGGCGATGTGCACCTGCCCTGTGGTGATCAGGGTCTCCACCGCGACCCGTGAGGCGGGGTCCTGACGCAGCAGCGCATCGAGGATCGTGTCACTGATCCGATCCGCGATCTTGTCAGGATGCCCCTCGGTCACGGACTCCGAGGTGAACAGACGACGGGACATGACTCTCCAGTTGGTTACGGCGCAAGGCACGAACGGCGTCGGACCGGGCGAGGGCACCCGTGCCACAGCCACGATGGACGACCTCGAACGAGGAGCACTCGAAGAGCGACGGAACATCAACGGAGAGACTCGTCGACTCCTCAACGCATCAGGCGGTTCAGGCTCCCGGTGCGGCCGCGTCCTGAAGGACCCGGGCGAGATCGCGGGCCCGCTCCCGCTCGTCCCCGGACGCGCCGACGAGCACCACCCGCGGCGGTCGGCCGCCGTCCGCCGCGATACGCCGGGCGATGTCGCAGGCGAGAGCGCCCGCCCCGGAGAAACCGCCGAGCAGCAGGGACCGGCCGGTCGTCCGCGCGGCCAGGGCGGGCCCGGCGTCCTCGGCACCAGTGGTGAGCACCAGCAGCTCCTGGGGACCCGCATAGGCGTGGGCCAGCAGGTCGTAGCAGGACGCGGGCGCACCCGGCGGCGGGACCAGGCAGATCGTGCCCGCTTGCTCCTTCCCCGCCTCACGCAGGATGGCCAGCGCGTCGTCCTGGCCGGCCCCGGAAGCCTCGGCCATCCGCGGTACGGACCGGCCTTCCAGAATCTTCAGGACCTCCGCGACGGTGGTGGACTCCCCTGCCCAGGTGGGGAGTTCACGCAGCAGCAGGACGCTCTGCGCCAGAAGTTCGGCAGCCGCTTCGCCGTCGAGCAGGGCGCGGTCGTGCACCCCCGTCAGAACCAGGCCGCCCGTATCGTCGTGGTGGGCGAGCAGCCCGACGGGCAGCACGGAACGGGCGGGTACGGTGTCCGCGAACTCGGCCCGGATCCCGTGGGCGGCAAGTTCGCCCTCCAGCCCCTTCACCGGGTGCGGCGGATCCTCGAAGACGATGACGGTCTCGGCGGGATCGGTGCCCGGAGCATGTCGGCCCGGGGCGCGGATCCAGTCGGCGGGGAACCATTCGTAGGCGGCCATGTCCAGGGCGTGGTCCCGTAGTTGGCGCATCAGGTTCGGCAGCGTCCCCGCCGGGTCCACCTCGACGGACACCGGCAGCGAGTTGCGCAGTGGCCCCAGCATCCGGGCCGCGCCGTCGAGCGGAATGCCACGCCCTGGGACGGTCACCGCGAAACAGACCGGGGCCGGTTCGGCGACGCCGGAAGCACGGTGGATCAGCACCGCCCAGACGGCCTGCAGCACGCTGCTCTCCGTGATGCCCCACATGCCGGCCCAGCGCGCCAGGCGAACGGTTTCTGCAGAATCCAGACGCAGCCGTGAACGGCCCACACCCGTCAGGCCGGTGGCTCCGGCGGACCGTCCCGGCCTCGACGCCGCGTCGGCGGGCGGCGCCGAGCGTGCCCAGTACCCCCGTGCGGGCTCCAGGTCCTGGGCCGCGATCCATGCGGTGTAGTCACGCAGGTCGGGGCGGCGCTCGCCGCCGGGCAGGGGGCCGCCCGTGAGATAAGCCCGGTAGAACTCGCGCAACAGGATGTGTGCGCTCCAGTTGTCGAGCAGGGCGCGGTGGTAGGTGAGCACGATCCGGGTGAGCGAGGTGGCGCCGGTGGACGGGGCCCCCTCCGCCCTCAGCAGGGTCAGACGCAGCGGTCCGGGGCAGCGCAGGTCGAATCCGTCCAGCCGGTCGCGCTCCAGGAGGGCGGACAGGTCGTCCTCGTGATGGACCCGGCTGGTGATCTCGGGAGCGACCCGGCTGTGCACCATGAGGTGTGGTTCGGGGCCACCGGTGAACGCCGTACGCAGCACCGTTTCGCAGTCGAAGACCGACTGCCATGCCGTGGTGAAGCGTTCGACGTCGAGGGGGCCATGCCAGATCCAGACGAGCTGTTCGACATGGCGGCCGGTGCCGGGCCGTGCGTCGTCCCCCGTGTACAGCGCCGACTGCTGGGGCGTGGCCCGGAACACCGACGGGATCGGTGCGGTGGACGCATTGGCCAGCTCCCCCAGCAGGTCCCGCAGCAGGTCCGCCAGCGCGGCCACGGAGGCGTCGGTGATGCCTTCGGCGTGGTCCGGCATCCAGTCGAGGCCGACGTACAGCCTGCCGCCGACGACCTGGACACGCACTTCGACACGGTGCGCCGAGTCGCGCGGCGTGCCACCGGGCACGGGGCGGGCAAAACCGGGCAGCGCCTCGTCCGGGCCGTGCAGGATCAAACAGGTCTGGGCGGGCGCCAGTTCGCGCAGCGCATCGCGCAGCAGCGGATCGGGGCTCCACTCCCGGCATGCCCCGAAGCCGGCACCGCCCGCCGCGTGCCCGGCACTGGCCGCCAGGGGGCCTGCCACAGCGGCCAGTTGTCCCAGGGAGTCGAGGCCGGGGTCGAGGGCGAGATGGACCGGGTGCAGATCGGTGAGCCGACCCACATGGCGCCGTATTCCCGGGTGGCCTGCCCTGGGATCGCTCCGTACGTCGAAGCCGACCTCCTCGACACGCTGCCACCGGGCCAGGGCCAGGGCGAACACGCCGGTCAGCACCTGCCCGGCGGTCAGCGAGAGCCGCCGGGCCAGGGCATGGGTAACCCGCTCGGTCAGACTCTCGTCCACGACGAATCCGATGTGCCGGTCGTCGTCCGAGCCGATGTCGCACTCGCCCGCCGGGGCGGCGTCGGCCGCGTCGCCCGACCCGGTCACCTGGGCCGAGCGGCGGGCGCCGACCGTCCGGGACCTGCGGTCGGCGACGAGGGTCCAGTGGCGGATCTCGGCGGGATCGCTGGCCAGCTCCCGTAGTTCGCCGGCCCAGTCGGCCAGTCCGTCCGGCACACGCTGCGGTCGTACGGAACCTCCGGCCGCGTCGAGGGCGGCGGTCAGGTCGTCGAGCAGGATCCTCCAGGACGCGGCATCCACGGCAATTCCATGGACGACCAGGACAAGCCGGTCGGCACTCGCCCCTGCCGAACGCCGGTCCCTGGCGAGCAGGGCCCGCAGTTGGACACCGCCGTCCGCATCGAGCGTGCGGCCGACCGAGGCGACGACCGCGGCGAAGTCGGCCTCGTCGGTGAACTCCCCCTCGGCCAACAGGTCCTGACGGCAGCCCACGGTCCCGGCCTGTTCGTTCTCCGCCTCCCCGATCAGCCGCCCCCCTGCCTCATCGAGGCGGGAGCGCAACTGCGGGTGCGCGGCCACGACGGTGCGCAGCGCCTCCCACACCGCACCCGCGTCCAGCGGAGCGGCCGGCTCGATGAACACCGCCTCATAGGGGTGGTCCCCCGCGGGGTGCGCGAGGACCGCGCACTGGGCAGGGGTGAGCGGCCGGTCGGCGAGGGCCGGCTCGGTGAGCAGGTCGGCGATACGGCCCATCACGGATGCCGCGAAGGCATCGCCCGTCTCGGTGAACCGGAGCGTGTGATGGTCGGGGCCGTGCCGCACCAGCCGGTGGCGCCATCCGGACCGGCCGGGGTCACCGGCGGCGAGCTCGCCCAGAACGTGTTCCAGCGCGGCGGGGTCGAGCGGCCCGCGCAACTCGAGATCCCATGGGGTTGTGCACGGAGGAGGCCCGGGGTCGACGACCACGGAGATCGTCGCGTGGGAGGAGCGGGAAACAGTCATGCGTGTCCGGGGACGTGCGGTCCGCTGCGACCGGCGCGGTCCCCTCCCTCCTCTCCTCTGTGAGCGATGGATGAGCTGTGAGGCGGCACCCGCCCGGCCCCTGCGGGGACGCCGGCGCCGTGGCTGTGGGCGGCTTGCCGAGCCCGGCGCCGTGGAGACGACATGGGCGGCGGGACGCGGGGCATGCGCGCACGGGGCCACGCTGCCTCACTTCCATGACTCCTCCTGGTCAGCAGGTATCCACAACGGTCCGACTCAGCACGTTAACGGCCGTATGCGGCGACGTCAGTTTTCCCAAGCGGCTGTACAGCGGTGCCCGAGCCCGGCAGGGCCCATCCATGAGCGAGGTCGCCGTCACAGCATGCGGACGGCGCTCTCCGCGTGCTTCTTGGCGTGGGCGAGCAGGACCCGGCAGTTGCGGCCGAGCGCCTCGCGGACGTACCGGCGGGCGTGTGCCAGGCTCGCGTGCTCGCCGAACTCGGCGGCGACGTTCTCCTCGTGCAGCACGACGCTGTGCTGGGCGATGACGGTCACGCCTCGTTCGTCCGGGACGACGGACCACTCACCGGTGTGTGCCTCGAGCAGAGCGGAGGTCGTGGTCTCCTTGAAGATGATGCGCTCCGCGTGCGGGAAACAGATCCGTACCGAGTCCGTGGTGTGCGAGCCGTACTCGGTGAGCGTCTCCATGCTCATGCGCTGCACTCCGGGCGCGTCCTCGGTGAGGTCGACCCGGGTGACGTGCGGCACCAGCTCGGGCCAGTCCCCGGCCCGGTACAGGAAGTCGTAGACCAGCTCGGGCGGGCCGTCGATGTGCACCGAGTCCTCGAAGGTCAGGACCAGTTCGTCCAGGCGCGTCCAGCGCTCGGCGACCGCCTTCAGACCGGCAAGCTGGATGCGGCTGTTCCCGTCGGCGACCCGCTCCACCCACGCCACGTCGTCGGGCAGGTCGCCATCGACGCTGAAGTCGTACCGGAGCTCGAGCTCCGTGTCCTGCGGGCCCTCGGCGCGCACGTTCAATATGCCGCCCATCGAGTTCAACGGGGGCGCATACAGCTCCTGCCGGAATTCCACACGTCGCTGCACCGGGTCCAGGTGGCGCCACGAGGTCCACGACTTCAGCCGGCCGTCCATGAGGGACCACATCCGTAGCCGCTCCCGCTCACCGTCGAACTCCAGCCGTTCTACATGGACGCTCGGGGAGAAATAGAGTGGCCAGTTCACCGCGTCGGCAATCAGCGCGTAGACCACACCGGCGGGTGCGGACACGTGGACCTTGTGCGTCGTCTTGTCCGCGATCTCAGCAGACATCTGAACACCTCTCCTTACATTGTGCCGACGGGACGCGAACAGAATTCAGACGGCTACATGAAAACCGCCGAAGCATGAGCGGAATTCAGATCGAATGGCGCTGGCCTCTCGGCCGTCAACCGACGTGCATCGCGCGGGGATCCAGGGGCGGGCAGACATCGCATGCCTGCACCGGGTGACCGGGGCCCGGCCTCAGCCGACGGGCACACGCTCCCGTGCGAGGCGACCGGTGACGCGGCAGGCCCGACCCAGGAGCCTGGGCAGTTCACGGCCTCGTACGAAGAAGTGATGGCCTGGGACGGTACGCAGCCATGTGGGCCCTTCGGTCCACTGCCACCAGCCGTCGGCGATCGTGGGTGGCGCCAGCCGGTTGTCCTGCGAGGCGACGACGAGCAGGGGGGTGGTGAGCGGCCCGGAGGAAGAAGGCTTGCGGGCGGCCTCGTCCAGATCCTGGGCGAGCTCCAGTTCGGCGCGGAGCACCGGGAGCATGGCCCGCAGCCAGATCCCTTCGTCGCTGCCGGGCGGCACGGCGCCCGCCCCGCCGAGGATGCGCAGCAGTTCGGCGTCCGTCTCCCCGCGGGCATCCGGCAGCCCGCAGGGCGCGTGAGGCGGCGGGCAGGCACCGACGGCCAGGAGTGCCGGGCCGGGCAGGCCCGCCTCGTGCAGGGCACGCGTCACGCTGAAGGCGATCATGGCGCCGAGACCGTGTCCGTACAGGACGTACGGGCCGGGGTCCGGGTCCGCGAACCGGGGCAGCAGATCGGCGAGCAGTGCCTCATGTGTGGTCACCCGAGGTTCGCACCGCCGCCGTTCGCTGCCCGGCAGGGCGACCGGACGCACCTCCGCACCTGGTCCGACGCTCGCGGCCCAGTGGTCGAAGGTCGAGACGCCCCCTTCGGAGTGCGCGAAACAGTGAAGCCGCACTGACCGTCCGTCCGACATGGCACTCTCCTCTACCTCCGCCCCTGCACGCACGGGGTGGATTCGAGGATCGCCGGAGAGCCTCAACTGCCGCTCGAGAGTGGGCAGAGGTGCTGTCCGAAGGCGAGGTGGTGCGCTCCGCTCCCGCCCTCGCGTTCCGCCTGTCTGCGGCCGCCGGGCTCGGAGGAGTCCGGCGGCCGCAGACAGGTACTGAGTACGACTCGAGCCCCCGCTCCGGCCGGCCTCAGGCGGCGAAGAGATCGAAGGTCGAGGTGCGGCGTGCTCCGGCGGCGACATCCAGTTGCGGGTCGACGGCCAGCATGGCCTGGTGCAGCCGCTGTACCTGCGGTGAGGGCTCGACGCCCAGCTCCTCGATCAGCCGGATGCGCAGCTTGCGGTAGACGGCGAGGGCCGATGCCTGCCGCCCGGACCGGTACAGCGCCACCATGGCCTGCGAGTGCAGCCCTTCATGCTGCGGGTAGCGCGCCGTCAGTTCGGCGAGTTCCGCTATGAGTTCGGAGTGCCTGCCGAGTCGCAGATCGGCGTCGATCCGCCGCTCGACGGTGCCGAGCCGGCTCTCCTCCAGGCGCATGACTTCTATCCCGAGGATCGGTCCGACCCGTACGTCGACCAGGGCGGGGCCGCGCCACAGTTCCATCGCCTTGCGGAAGCAGTTGGCCGAGGCCTCGTCGTCTCCGGCCTCGAACGCCGACCGGCCTTCCGTGACCATGCGTTCGTACTCGTGCACGTCCACACTCTCCGGCGGTATCTGCAGCAGATAGCCGCCGTGCCGGGTGGCGAGCACCTCCTTCGCGGCACCGGGAGCGTCGGGCCCCATCGCGGTGCCCAGGCGCCGGCGCAGTTGCAGGATGTAGGTCTGCAGGGTGGTGAGCGCACTCTGCGGCGGCTCGGTCCCCCAGATTTCCTCCATGAGCATGGGTACCGGCATCACCCGTCCGGGGTAGAGAGCGAGCAGGGAAAGAATCTGCCGCGGCTTACCGGCCGTCGGGACAATCGATCCCCCGTTGACCTCGGCACTCAACGGACCCAGAACCTGAATCTTCACTGCTTTCCTCCGTACCTCGTCGAGTTCCTCTCATGGCTGAATTCCGTCACAGTCAGCACACTAGCCGGAATCCCGCCACACCCGACTTTCCTCGACCAGGGCTTGAGGATGTTTCAACTGAGCGCGACAGCCCGCAAATTGATCCACTCAAGAACACATGAAAGACGACTGGAAGAAAAGGGCTCCCGATGTATCACAGGGCACCCCTCGGTCGCCTTTTCCGTCGAATTCCATTGAAAAGAAACCGAATTACGGAATATTCGTCACTGTGCGACGGGCGAGCGGGTCCGGTGGCAGGAACAGCTCCTCGTTCTCGGAGCCCGGACATGCCGCTTCCCAAGGCGTCTGCGAACCGGACGAACCGGCTGCGCGGAAGCCCTGGGAAGAAGGGACGGTCACTCAGCTCGTGGGAACCAGTCGCTCCTTGGTGGCCTTCGGTGCCGCCGCGGTCTCGGGGCTGGCCGTGAGGATGGACCGCTGCAGGCGCCGCAGCCCCGCCGACGGCTCCAGACCGAGGTCCCGGACGAGCGTGGCGCGCAGCCGCTGATAGACCTCCAGCGCCTCGCCTCGCCGCCCCGAGCGGTACAGCGCGAGCATGAACTGTCCGTGCAGACTCTCGTGAGTGCGATAACGATTCACCAGCACGGTCAGCTCGGCCAGCAGTTCACGATGCCGTCCCAGCCTCAGATCTGCCTCGATGCGCTGGTCGAGCGCGCACAGCCGGCTCTCCTCAAGACGCTTGATCTCCATCTCGAGCTGCGCCCCGGCCTGGACGTCCGCGAAGGCGGTGCCGGACCACAGCGTCAGCGCTTCCCGCAACTGCCGTGCAGCGCCGGGGAAGTCGCCCGCGTCCATCGCCCGGTACCCCACTCCCGCGAGGCGCTCGAACTCGACCACGTCGGCCCGACCGCCGCCGCTGGACAGCAGATAGCCGCTGGGCATCGTCACCAGCACATCCTTCGCGGTACGCCGCGCACCCTGCCCCTCGGCACTCTCGGGCTCGTCCTTCTCCAGGGCCACGGCGATCAGTTCACGCAGCTGAAGGACGTACGTCTGCAGGGTGGTGCGGGCGCTGCGCGGCGGCGTCGCACCCCAGAGCTCCTCGACAAGAGCGGAGACGGGCACCACCCGGTCGGCGTGCAGCGCCAGCAGAGCCAGAACCTGGCGCGGCTTGGGAGCCGTCGGCGTGATGGAGACTCCGTTTTCCTGTACGGCCAATGCGCCGAGTACCTCGATGTCCACGCGATCTCCCCTGTCTTGTCCCCGAGTGCTCCGGTTGTCCGCAGCCGTCATAGATGCCGGTCCGGCGCCACAACAAGACTAAAAACAGCACGGGCGGTATGTCAACACCAAACCGCATGTCCTGTATTTTCCAAGCCGAGATCAGCGATCGAATGGCCACCGACCTGCGGCTATTCAAGATCGCTAGCGAGGTTCAAGGCACCCTAGAGGCACTCCCTAGGGCTTCTCTAGGGAAGAAGAGAGGGAAATCCATGGAGGGCGGCCACAAAACAGACCGCACGGTCTCCTATGGCTCGTGATATTCCTGCGCCGCAACGGCCGCCGGCGGCCGTGAGCCGGCGCTGACCAGCCTGTCCAGGATCTGCCGGTCGGCGAGCCGGGGCAGGACCACCTCCCAGAAGCGGGTGACGTTCTGCCGGGACAGCCAGGAGGCGTCATCGCCGCCGAGGACCTCGAAGCCCGCGGTCGCGGCGACGATGACGCAGGCACTGTCCGCCCAGGACACCCCCTCCGCCAGAGCACCGTTGCGCTCGGCCCGGCGGAGGGTGTCCTCGACCCAGCGCTGCCACTGCGTGCGCAGTGAGGTCTCCCCCCGGCGTGTGCTCTCGCCGGCGAGCTCGAACCCGCCGCGGACCACGACGTCCTGGACGAGGCGGCCCATCAGCTCGTGCGTGGCGTCCACGACCGTCTGCAAGGAGTCCCCCTGCCGGGCCCGCGCCGCCTCGGTGATCCGCCGGACGGCCTCGCAAGCCTCCGCCTCAACCGCGTCGGCGAGCATGCCCTTGTTGGCGAAGTGGAAGTGCAGCGCACCGTTGCTGACACCCGCCCGCCTGCTGATGGTGCTCAGCGACGCGGTGACGAAGCCCTCGTCGGCGAAGACCGCGGCCGCTGCCTGGATCAGTGCGTGTCGCGTGCGGGCCGCTCGCTCCTGCTTGACCATGTGTTGTCTCCTGAGAACAGGGACGTCGAAGGCCGGTGCCGGACCGACATCCCAAGTCCCATGGAACGTACTGCTACTGCGGCGGGTTGCCGTGTTTGCGCGACGGCAGCTCGGCGTGCTTCCTGCGGAGCATGGCCAGGGAACGGATGAGCACCTCGCGGGTCCGGACCGGGTCGATCACGTCGTCCACCAGGCCGCGCTCGGCCGCGTAGTACGGGTGCATGAGCTCGGCCTTGTACTCCTTGACCATCTTCTGCCGCATGGCCTCGGGGTCCTCGGCGTCCGCGATCTGCCGGCGGAAGATGACGTTGGCGGCGCCTTCGGCGCCCATCACGGCGATCTCGTTCGTCGGCCACGCGTACGTCAGGTCGGCTCCGATGGACTGGGAGTCCATGACGATGTACGCGCCGCCGTAGGCCTTGCGCAGAACCAACGAAACCCGTGGCACGGTCGCGTTGCAGTAGGCGTACAGCAGCTTCGCGCCGTGCCGGATGATCCCGCCGTGCTCCTGGTCGACACCTGGGAGGAAGCCCGGGACGTCGAGGAAGGTCATGATCGGGATGTTGAAGGCGTCGCACATCTGGACAAAGCGTGCGGCCTTCTCGCTGGCCTCGATGTCCAGTACTCCGGCCAGGGTCTGGGGCTGGTTGGCCACGAACGCGACGGTCTGCCCGTCGAGCCGGCCCAGCGCGCAGATGATGTTCCGCGCCCAGCCCTCGTGGACCTCCAGGTACTCGCCGTCGTCGACGACCTCCTCGATGACCTTGGCCATGTCGTACGGCCGGTTGCCGTCGGCCGGCACCAGGTCCAGGAGCGCGTCCGAGCGCCGGTCGATGTGGTCGCCGCCGCGCACCCTCGGCGGGGCCTCGCGGTTGTTCTGGGGCAGCATCGACAGGAGGTAGCGCACCTCCGCGATGCAGGTCTCCTCGTCGTCGTACGCGAAGTGGCAGACGCCCGAGGTCTC
>NZ_JBSFUY010000072.1:0-13343 GCF_053592055.1 Streptomyces sp. NPDC002817 | reverse complement strand
CGTAGCCCCATCGCTTACGAGACAGCACTCGACTCAACAGCAACTACCCTGGCCCCAGCCGCATAACCCGTGTCCAAGATTCCGGGTCAAGGCCCCAGGTCATATGGTGATGCCTTCCACGCCGACCACCATTCTTGGCTCCAGTGGCCAACGGCCCATATCGGAGCCGGACAGGATCTGCTGTCCGGCTCCGCGGCAGGATCAGGCGATCAACACCAGGCCCTCGATCCCGACCGGCGTGTAGTCGGCCAGCCACGCGGCTGCCTTGTCGGGGTCGGTCGTGGTCGGACACAGCGACCACGGCGCCGCCAGGACCTCCTCGAGGAACAACGCCTCCAGCGCTGCGTAGCGTTCGGCGAAGGGAAGTCGGGTGAGGTCCCGGCCGTGCACGCGCAGCAGGTCGAACGCGACCAGGTGCGCCGGGAACTCCACGGCCGCGCGGCCGCACCCGCACCGCGGCGGTGCATGCGCTGCTGGAGACGCTCGAAACGCGAGCCGGCCCGCCTCCCACACCACCAGCTCGCAGTCGATGGCCGTATCGTCCGGCAGCCGCCGCACGGCCTCCTCGATCTCCGGGAACGCCCGGGCCAGATCGCTGCCGTTACGGTTCCGTACGGCGACACGGCCCTCTGCCCACCGGCCGGCCAACGCGCGGTAGCCGTCCCACTTGATTTGTGCCCTGCTGAGCTCTCCGCGGGATACCGTCCGGCGCCATGTCGATCACTGGATGGCGGGTGCACTTCACCCGTCGAGCTGATGTGGCCGCGGGATGTGTCGCCGTTCATGCGGGAGTTCAGCGAGTTGTTTGCGGCCTCGATGAGCAACTGGACGAGTGGCGTGTGCCCGAAGGGCAGCCGTTCCTGATCAGGCCGGTCGGCATGTACGACGTCGAGTCGAACCGGTACTTCTCGGTGTGGCCGGCGTCGTCGCCGTGGAACACACAGGCCTCGCACCCCGGGATCCGCCTTCAGCGGGGCGGGGCGGACGTTCCCCGGACGACAAGACGGGGGGTGATGACTTGTTCCCCGGCGGGGATCTCCGCGCCCTCCAGGCGTGCGACGGCCCGGCCGACGGCGAGCCCGGCGAGGCGTGCGATGTCCTGTCCGACGGTGGTGAGGTCGATGTGGGCCAGGCGGGCCAGATGGCTGTCGTCGAACCCGACGACGGAGATGTCTCCGGGGACCGCGACGCCGGAGCGGAGGAAGAGGTCGAGTACGCCGGTCGCGCAGCGGTCGTTGAAGGCCAGTACGGCGGTGGGGCGCGGGCGGGTGGCCGACAGGGTTCGGGCGGCCTCGGCGCCTTCCTCCTCAGTGAGACCGCCGGGGAGAATGCGGATGTATTCGCCCAGGCCGTGGCGGTTCATGGCGGTGCGGTAGCCGCGGCGCCGGTCGGCTGCGCCAGGTGCCCGGCCGCCGTCGATGTGGGCGATGTCGCGGTGGCCCAGAGTGACGAGGTGGTCCACCGCCTGGCGGGCTCCCTCGTCGTCGGCGGTCCGTACGACGTCCAGGCCCGGGACGGACGGCCGCAGCCGGCGGGCCACGGAGACGACCGGCAGTTGCCCGGCGAGTTCCGCCAGCCGCGCGGCGGGGGCCTGCGGGCCGAGCAGGATCAGCGCCTCGCAGCGGTCGTCGAGCAGTGTCTCGACGGCGCGCTGCTCGCCGCGCCCGGCGGCCACGGCACTCAGCGCGATCTGGTACCCGGCCGGTTCGGCCGCCGCGTAGATGCCCTCCACCAGGTCGGAGTGGAACGGATGCTGGAGGCCGAACTGCACCCCGAGCAGATGGGAGCGGTGGCTGCGGAGCAGCCGGGCTCGGGCGTCGGGCCGGTAACCGATCTCCCGCGCGGCCTGAAGGACGCGCTCGCGGGTGGCCTCGCCGGCCCCCTTCGCGCCGCGCATCACGATGGAGACCAGCGCCGTGGACACCCCTGCCCGCGACGCCACGTCGGCGAGCGTCGGTCGCTTTGCGTTGGGGACCGCTGGGGTCGCCGGCAACCTGTCCTCCCTGGTCGGAGTCGACTCCTACGGAGTCGACTATAGAACGTTCTAGCTTTCACGGGCCACCGGAGCCTTGACAGGGGAGGGCGACAGCTGGCGTACTGCTGCTCCACGGAGTTCTAGAACGTTCTAGTTTCTTGAACGTTCTAGTCCGAAGTCGCGGAGAGAGGTACGTGGCGATGTACACACTGGCGGCCTGCGCCGAGATGGTCTTCCTGGATCTGCCGATCGACGAGCGGGCACGGCGCATCCATGACGCCGGTTTCCAGGTCGAGATCTGGGACTGGACCCGGCACGACCTTGCCGCTCTGGCCCGGACCCCGGCCGACTTCTCCTCCATGACCGGCTACATCCGCGGCAGTCTGACAGACGAGGAGGGCGCGGCCGAACTCCTGAGCACCGCCGAGGAGTCGCTCAAGGCGGCCGAGCAACTGGGCTGCCCTCGCCTGAACCTGCACGGCACCGGACTGGACGGCCAGGGCCTGCCGGTGGTGCCGGTGACCGGTGAGGTCACCGGAGAGATGTGGATCGCCGCCCACCGCACGCTCACCCGCCTCGCCGAGCTGGGCGAGAGCGCCGGGGTCGTCTTCACCCTGGAGAACCTCAACACCGCCGTCGACCACCCCGGGGTGCCGTTCGCGACGGCCGCCGACACCCTGGCCCTGGTCGCGGCCGTGGACCGGCCCGGGCTGCGGATGAATCTGGACCTCTACCACGCCCAGATCGGCGAGGGGAATCTCATCGAGCTGGTCCGCAGGGCCCATGCCCTGGGCCTGATCGGCGAGATCCAGGTGGCCGACGTCCCCGGCCGCCGCGAACCAGGAACCGGGGAGATCAACTACCCAGCCGTCGCCCGCGCCCTGGCGGACCTCGGCTACGAGGGCACGGTCGCGATGGAGGCGTGGGCCTCCGGCGACAGCGAGCTCGCTCTGGAGCGCTTCCGCTCCGCCTTCACCGTCTGACTGCCTCCACAGCCTGTACCTACCCTGACGACGACGTACGGAGCACCCGCATGACCACCCAGCAGCCTCTCGCCGTCGGCCTCCTCGGCGCCGGACGGATGGGTTCGTTCCACGCCGAGACCCTCGCCCACCGCCTCCCGGGCGTCCGGCTCGCCGCCATCGCCGACCCCACCCCGGGCGCCGCGCGGAACCTGGGCGACCGGCTCGGCTGCGCCACCGCCTACACCGACATCAGTGAACTGCTCGCCGACCCGCACATCGACGCGGTGGTGATCGCCACCCCGGCCCGTACCCACGCCGACCTGGTCGAGGCCGCCGCCAAGGCGGGCAAGGCGGTCTACTGCGAGAAGCCGATGGCGGTCACCCTCGCCGAGGCCGACCGCGCCATCGCGGCCGCCGCGGATGCGGGCGTCCCCCTCCAGGTGGGCTTCAACCGCCGCTACGACGCAGGCTTCAGAGCCGCCCACGAGAAGATCGCCGCCGGCGCCATCGGCACACCGCAGCTGTTGCGCTCGCTCACCCGCGACCCCGCTCTGGCCGACCCGGCCCGCATACCGCCGTGGACGATCTTCCTGGAGACCCTCATCCATGACTTCGACGTCCTGCGCCACCTCAATCCCGGTGCCGAACCCGTCGAGGTCTCCGCCATGGCGGACGCCCTGATCCGCCCCGACTTCAAGGACCGCGGCCTGCTCGACACCGCCGTCGTCACCGTCCGCTTCGACAACGGCGCCCTCGCCACCGCCGAGGCCAGCTTCCAGGCCGTCTACGGCTACGACGTACGCGCCGAGGTCCTCGGCTCGGCCGGGATGCTCACCATGGGCGACGTCCGCCGCACCCACCTGACCGCATACGGCCCGGACGGCGTCGCCGCCGAGTGCGTCACCTACGACCAGCACCTCTTCCACGACGCCTATGTGGCCGAACTCGCCGACTTCACCGACAGCGTCCGCACCGAGCGCACCCCCTCCGCCACCGGCGAGGACGCACGCGCCGCCCTGGCCATCGCCCTCGCCGCCGTCCAGTCCGTCACCACCGGCGGTCCCGTCCGCGTGATGCGGTGAAGGAGCAGCTGACGTCGCGCCGCCGGTGTCGTGGGGGCCGTCCTCCTCGCCACGTACAGAGCGGCCTTCGACGTTCGGCAACACCCGGGCCCTCTCCTGCATCGGCGTCCCCCACGGGGCGCTCGTGGGCCGGTCACGAGGGCCGTTGTCAGAGGCGATTGGCAAGATTGCGGCCATGAATGTCACTCCTGTCACTCCGCCACGGCCGATCGACGTTGCCGCGGTCTTTCCCCAACTGGCTGCGCTGGCCCGCACGGCGACCCGCCTGCACCCCCGTCCTGGGGCGCCGACGCGGCACCACAGCTCGATCGGCGGGCCGCTGCTGTGGCCCGCTGAGGAGCCGTGGCCGCACTGCGAGGAACCGCATGTGGTGGATGGCATCAACCCAGCCCAGTCCCCGGCGGATCTGCGGCTGGAACGACGGATCTTCGCCGCTTCGCATGGCCGGGACCTGACTTTGGAGGAACGGGAGACTCTCGAGCGGATCCGCCCACCTCGGACGTATCCGGTGAGGCTGGCGGTCCAGGCGTATGACGGCCCCATAGCGATGCTGCCCGTCGCGCAGCTGTACGTAAGGGATGTGCCCGATCTGAGCCCGCCGGAGGGCAAGGACCTGCTGCAGGTTCTGTGGTGCCCCTTCGATCATCCGATCATGCCCAGGACCCTCCTCTTCTGGCGTTCGGCAGCCGCCGTCACCGACATCCTCGACACGCCCCCCGAGCCGCCCGCCGTGCAGTTCGACGGCTATCTACCGGAACCGTGCGTGCTCGAACCGGAGCAGATCACCGAGTACCCCGACCATCTGGAGCTGAGCGAAGAACTGCGGGAGCAGCTCAAGCAGTGGAGTGTGCCGCAGGCAGCAGAGGAAGACATGGACCCGGACACCTACTACGACTGTGTGCTGTCCAACGCACCCGGCTGGAAGGTCGGCGGCTGGCCCGCCTGGAACTCCACCGACCCCAGCCCGCACACCTGCTCTGAGTGCGGCACACGCATGGAGGTCCTGATGACCGTCGCCACGTTCGAGGAAGGGGACGACGCCGGCAACAGCTGGTCTCCGCACCCCCATCCAGGTGCTGGACCCTACCCCGGCCACCGCGGCTACAACGCGACCGGTGTCCAGATAGGCAGCGGCTACCGGCAGCACCTGTTCATCTGCCCGGCAAAGCCCGAACACCCCCACATCGAGTTGATGACGTAGCCCGTCCGCAGTGTGCAGTCGGAGCGTCACGGTACGGGCATGCCGTGACGCCGGGCGTTGCGTCCAAGACGCAGAACTTCCTCCGGACGTTCGTGCTGCCGGAGCGCTCGTTCTCCTCTACGGAGTTCCTGTCAGCCGGATTGTCCAACTGATCCGGGAGCACGTCGAAGAGCGGCCCAACGGCACCTATACCGCCCTAGGTACGCATCCGGTACTCATGCCGCCCGCTGTCGCCCAACGGGTCGTCGCGCAGGCCGGCAGGGAGCCTCGACCCTTGGTCGAGAGACCGCACCCAACGAAGAGTTGGTCATTTCCAGGCAACCTGGCTGGTCGCCTGACGGGCGCGACGCTGCTGGCAAATCGACTCATCTCCTACGGAATTGCTGTCCGGAGGGCAAAGAACAGTGCGGTGCTGGCTCTCGCTTCGGACCTGCCCGCTTCCATCCTCAGCGAGATCCTCGGCGTGCACATCAACACAGCAGCCGACTGGGCCCGGTTCGTGAAGCGTGATTGGGCTGCCTTCATCGAGGCTAGGGCATCCAGCGTGGATGGCTCGCGGAAAGCAGATGACAACGCCCGGTCCCTGGCCGACCATTGTTCCGTGACCCCTGACCTGCAGAGCTTCGCCCTCAGTGTTGTTGTCCCCGACCAGGTGTCCCGTGGCAGCGCTGTGGAAGTACGCGCCCAGATTGGTGGGCGAGACGTAGTAGCTGAGGTATTCGACGAGGGGCCGGGCGAAGACCCTCGCTACCTCCTCTTCCCCGATGGGCCACTTCATGCTCACGTGTCCCCGCGCGAGGTTCGCTTGGCGGAGGCAACATGCACTGAAGGGTGCTGTGGTGCTCTGTATGTCACGATCCGTCGTGATGGCGACCAGGTAGTTTGGGATGCATGGCGCAACCCCGATGACGACGAGGTTGGCCTGCCAGAGTTCAGATTCGACGCTCAGCAATACCAAGCAGAAGTTGAGCGCGCAACGCTGGACCGCTCCTGGGAATGGCCAGCCAGGACCGTTGCCCGTCTCCTTGAAGAAAGGCTTCGGCAGTGCACCGACTGGCTCGTGCGCTGGGAGTGTGAAGTTGGCAGCGTGTCTGCCTGGCTCTGGGAGCCGGATCAGATCACTCTCTTCCTATTCCACCCGGGCCGAGATGCCATCAAGGATGGCCGTCCTTGGCTCCAGTTCCAGATGACCTTGGACGTTTCCGGCGACGACCCGGCGGCCCAGGCTGATGAGTTGGTGGCGGAGCTCACGGCGTTCGACCCACGCGCGGCTGCCGATGTCTGCGGTGGTTCAAAGGAGTTCGCCCGTCAGCTTGGCTACCCCTGGCCGCCAGGGCGCAGGCCGTGAGCTCAGGGAATACAACGCTCCAGGAATAAGTGCCCTCTACCAGTATCGCCCGCAACCGGCTGCGACCGCGCCGCCGGCGACATCGCCCGCCGCGCCCTGGCCGACGCCGACCGGCTGCCCAAGGTGGAGGCCTGGTTCCGCCGCACGGCTGGCGAGTGTGGCTACAGTAACTGGCCCTAACAAAGCCTCTGGACGTGCCGGTGGGTGATCAGACAGACGGCACGTCCAGAGGCTTTGTTAGGGCCAGTTATAGGCGTATGCCGGGTGTGGAACGGCGGAAGATCAGGGTGCGAGGGGTGGCCTGTGCGGCGGCGAGGCTAGTTCGGGCGCTGGTGGTGTAGGGGTGTTGAGGGGGGAGTGTCCGTTGGTAGTGGGCGAGGACCTCAGTGAGGCAGCTGATGGCTCGTGTTCGTTTGCCAGCGGCTGCGAGGGCAAGGCCGAGGTTGCGGCGAGCGTTGAGAGTCTCGTAATGGTCGAGGCCCAGGATTCGCTGACGGTCGCTCACACAGGTGGCGAAGTGGGCGAGGGCGGTGGTGTGGTGACCGGTCATGCTGTGGGCGCGGGCGAGGAAGAGGCGCACGCACACCGTCTCTGGATGGTCTTGCCCCAGGCTCTGCTCGGCACGGTGAAGGAGGAGTTCGAGTTGAGAGATGCCTTCGTCGGCGCGACCGGAACTGACCAAGGCACGGGCCTGGTGGCGACCCCACCACAGGGTGAGGTCCTGACCGGTGCGTGCGAGATGGGCTGTGACTTGGTCGTACAGGGCGAGTGATTCAGTGTGCCGTCCCACACGCTCGTACATGCGGGCCAGTTCGCCGCGGGCGTTGGCAGTGGATGGGTGATCGGCACCCATCGCGCGTTCGTTGTCGGTGGCGTTCTGCTCGAACAGAGCAAGCGCGGCTTCGCTTTCGCCTTTGGAACGCAGAGTGCTGGCCAGGTTGACCTGAGCACGCATGGTTGTCTGATGGTCAGGGCCGTTCACGCGCAGACTGTCCTGCAGATTGCGTCGGTGCAGCGCTTCTGCCTCGTCGAGCTTGCCGGCCGATTCAAGTACGTAGCCGAGGGTGTTGACCGCGTCAAGGGTGTGGGGATCGTCCCGGCCGTAACGTTCCTGGTAGGCAGTCACATACTGTTCGCGTAGCGGTACGGCAAGCTCGTAGTGGCCAGCCATCAGGTAAGCCTGCGCGAGCGCGGACTTTGCCCCGAGGATCCTGTCGTCTTGGGGGGCTGCGAGCCGCTCATGTTCGGCCAGCACATCTTGGCCCACGGTGCAGGCACGTCGTACTTCGGCGCGTTCGACGAGCAGGTTCACCGCTGCGCGGTGGAGGTCCATCAGGGCGTGCCGGGTCTCATGGTCGAGCGGTTCGGCTGATGCCCACAAGGCGAGGATGTGATCGGTCAGGCCGCGGTCGGCGGCCTCGCGTCTGGCCCGGGCGTCCGCCGTGTCCAACAGTGACTGCAGGGCCGTAGCCGCCTCGACGATGCGAGTACTCAACTGACCTTGCTCGAGCAGCCGGTCACGGACGATCCGCTGCACCAGCCGGTGCATAAGGACTACGGTGCCGTCCAGGCTCAGGCTCACCACGGAGGCGTCGGCCAATGCGCCCATTACACGGTCGATCTCCTCGGCTTCCAGACCTGCCAAAGCGGTTTTGAGGTCGTTGCGATCGACGCCGGAAGGTGAGAGAAGCGACATGAACTCGATGACGCGGCTCACGGCGGGAGCGTCGTGGCCGCTTTCCACCTGCCTTATGGCCAAGAGCAGAGACTGGGCTACCCCGTTGGGGTACGGCTCTCCCGGCGTACGCCGCATCACGTGCACCACCTGACGGCGACGGAAGCGTCGCTGGTACTCGGAAAACGACAAGCCCTGGCTACGGATCACGCCTGCTGCCTGAGCCAGCGCAAGCGGAAGACAGCCCAGTTCCTCGGCCAGTTCTGTCGCGCCACGAACGGTGGCAGCATCGTCTCCGCCCCCTCCTGCCGTCTCCTGCAGGAAGGCAACAGCTTCTTTGAGAGTGAACGTCTCGATGTCCACTGCCGTGCCGAGGTGGCTTACTGAACGCACCGTGCTGGTGATCAGAGTGCGCGACTGTCCTGTACGCGGGAGCCACCGCGCTACCTCGTCTGGGTCGAGGACGTTGTCCAGCACCACGAGCGAGGGGTCCTCCAGCTGCTCCAGCCATCGGCGCGCTGCTGCGGCGGCCAGTTCAGCGTCCTGGATGCCGCCCTTGATGCCCGCTGCTTCGGCCAGTTCGTCGAGCCCGGCTACCACCTGGCCTGGCTCCTCGGCCACGATCCATGCCACCACAGGCCAGCCGGCCTTAAGCCGGGACCGTGCGTAGGCTCCAGCCAGCTGCGTCTTGCCCACCCCTCGCACGCCGGTCAGCGCACAAACGACGGCAACCAGGTCACGCTGCATCGCTTGATCGACAGCGTTGACGAGTTCCGTGCGTTGCTGGAACCCCAGCGGTTCGCGGGGGAGTGGGCCGACGACGATCGGCTCCGTCTGTCTGCGGGGCCAGGTTCGTTCTACACGGGGACTTCGTGTGTCCCGGGCCGCCCACCACCCTCCGGCGCTGAGTGCTGCTGCGCTGGCTGAGGATGCGAAGGCCAGCACCGCGTTCTCTCCGGCTCCCACGATTTTCAACGCGGCCCAAGGCACGGCAAACGCGCCTACCGCAGCTACCGTTGCTACAAGCCACCGTGCTTCGTGCCTCACCGTACCCCCTGAGCCGGACCAGTCAGCCTGACTCGCCCGGCACGCCCATGGTGCCCAAGCGCAGCGCAGACCACCATCCTCCGTCTCGGCCGAAACACCGTTCGCAACGCCGTGATCAGGGTCGGTGGCTGCTGTAAGCTCGCCGTCCGCTAGGAGTCGACCCTCCTCATCGCAGCACTTATCAGATGGCTCTGATCGGAGGTGGCTTTCCCGCCATCGTTCACCAGTCCCGGCCGGCGGTCAGCACCTCCGCATCCGCGTGCGTGAACCCGTATGCCGACGCCACGAAGCAAAACTCGTCGCAGATCCACTCACGCGCAACCGTCTCGATCCCGCTCCCGGCCGCCACGAACTCCTTGTCCAGCAGGTTGAACTCCTCCGTCGCAGCCTGCGTGAGCGCATACAAGGTCCCCAGATCCGACGGCTGCTCGGCCTCAATTCGCTTGCACAGCCGCAGCAGGATCGCCTTCCCCCGGTCGACTACGCGATCAGGGAAGTACGAGTCGTCGTACATCTGCCGCAGAAACGCGTGCCTCTCTACCTGCTGGTTTGTGATCGGCATGGACCTTCCCTACCTCCGTGAAGACCTGACGCGCCGATCATGTACGGCACCACTGACAACGACGCCGCCTTTGCACGTCGGACCTCACACGACCAGAACGGGGCCTCCGCCTGAGTGGTGGACACGCTGATACTGGGCCTGCTTGATCCGGAGGAAGCGAGAAGACGGCCGATGGCGATGAAGGACTACTCGGACGAACTCAAGCCGATGCCGTGGCCCTGTACGAGTCCACACCTGGGGTGACCTACAAGAGCATCGTCGCTGACCTGGGCTTCAACCGGGCGATCCTGCGGGAGTGGGTGCTGCGGGACCGCGAACGCCGTGGCGTGAGTGCCGCGGCTGTGAAGCCGGCTGCCCGGCCTCGGCAGGCGACACCGTCCGCTGATCCGGACGAGGGTGAGAACCGCGTCATCAGCCGCAAACGGCGGTGAATCAGTTCTTGGATGGTGATCTTCCTGGGCTGGGCTGCTCGTACACTGACGAGAATGGAGGACCACACCGTCACCGGGATCGGTGCGCGTCCGGCGCCCGTCTTGCGGCAGTACGTCGACTCGTATGTCGGCTTCGACCTGCGCGGGTTCCCGACGGGGGTGCACTGCGGCCCGCCGAGCCGCGCGCTCACTGCGGTGATCAGCCTGTCAGATCCTTTGGAAGTGTCGGCGGGCGTTGACGACGGGTCACCGGTCACCCGATTCGACAGCGTGGCCGGCGGTCTGATGCGCCGGTCCGTCGCGATTCACCACGACGGACGCCAGCAAGGTGTTCAGGTATCGCTGACACCGCTCGGGGCCCGGGCCATCTACGGCATGCCCGCTGCCGAGCTCGCCCACCGACTGGTCCCACTTGACGAGCTTCTCGGAGCGCTTGCCGTCGAGCTGGTTGACCGGCTCCGATCGGCGACAACATGGGCGGCGCGGTTCACCGCGCTGGACGAATTGCTCCTACGAGCTGTCGGCCGTGGCGCCTGCGGCGACCATGTGCGCTGGGTGCGCCCCGAGGTAGCCGAGGCATGGCGCCGCCTCGTCGCCGCGCGGGGTTGCGTCCAGGTCGGTGCGGTCGCCGCGGAACTCGGCTGGAGCCGTCGGTACCTCACCGAGCGGTTTCGCGGTGAGGTGGGCCTGTCGCCGAAGATCTTCGCCCGAGTCTTGCGCTTCGAGCACGCGCACGAACTGGCGGCGGCGCAGGACCCGCTGCCGTGGGGCGATGTGGCAACCGTGGCTGGTTACGCCGACCAGGCCCATCTCGTTCGGGACTGGCGTGAGTTCACGGGCCGATCGCCGACGGCCTGGCGTCGCGGCGAAGTCCTCCTGGGAGCCGGGTAGCCGCCGACCGTCTGTCCTTCGCGTCGGTTTCTCTTCCCTTTTCTTCAAGACCGCCCGATCGCTGGCGTGGACGATCGTCGGCATGAGACTCGTCAACCACGAACGCAATGCCATGGACCTGAGGACCACCCCCGTGCACCTCGGACTGGGATCGAGAGCGAAACCCGTCGAGGGCTTCACCTGGGACCCGGTGGTGCTCCAGGCCTACAGCGCCGCGGTCGCACCGGACGGAGTCGAGGGCCGGATGGTGATGATCTTCGATGGCGACGGGCCCGGCGACCATTGGGAGAGTCACCCTGCAGGCGACGAACTGGTCGTCTGCCTCAGCGGGTCCGTGACGGTCACCCGCGACGTGGACGGGGTGCCCGACCGCGTTCTGCTCGGGCCGGGCGAGGCCACCATCAACCCGGCCGGGGTATGGCACGTGGTCGACATGGAGGGGCCGACGTCCATCCTGGCCATCACTGCGACCCTCGGCACCGACCACCGTCCTCGCACCGGCACCCGCCCGACCGAACGCGTCGGCACGCCCAGCCCGCAGGAAGCGCCGTGACGACACGCATCGCGTGCCTCGGCGACAGCCTCACCCGCGCGCAGTTCAGCGTCGACTACCTGGATCTTCTCGGACGACGCCACCCTCCCGGTGACGTGCAGCTTGCCCGTTTCGGCGCCAACGGCGACTTCGCCTACAACCTCTTGCAGCGCCTCGATGCTGTCGTCACGAACCCACCCGATGTGATCACCGTGTTGATCGGGACCAACGACGCCCGAGCGAGCCTTGCCGGCTACCCCCTCCAGCAGGCCATGAAGCGCAAACAGCTGCCCCGTCGCCCGTCGGCTGGCTGGTTCCAACAGTGCCTGGGAGCCGTCGTCGCCCGGCTGCGAGCGGAGACCGACGCGACGATCGGTCTGCTGTCGCTCCCGGTGCTCGGCCAACAACTCGACGGAGCAGCGGCACAGGCATCGCAGGCGTACAGCCGGATGATCGCCGAGGTCGCCGCCACCAACAAGGTGGCCTACCTTCCGCTCCACGAACGCCAGATCGAGGAACTGCGCCAAGCGGACCCGCCGCCGATCTCCTACCGGGAGGCGACGCCCGCAGCGGCCGTCGGCGTCCTCGTCCAGCACGCAGTGCTGGGCCGCAGCCTCGACACGATCTCGCGGCGGCGAGGTCTCATGCTCACGACCGACCACATCCACCAGAACAGCCGCGGCGCCACCCTTGTCGCTGAGGTCATCGACGCCGGTCTGCTGCCCCAGAGCGCGTAGCTGGTTCCGGCGCCCGGCCGGTCGGATGCCATCTACCGCGCGGAGGTGGCATCCGATCCAGGCGGTCAACGCCTATGACATCCGGCTCGTCTGGCTGCGTGACCACCGCGAGGGCACCTGGGTCGCGGTCCCGTGGCGGCTGCTGTCGTCGACCGCGACCCCATTTGGCTGAGGAAGCCCGGGCGTGGGTCGCCGAGAGGACCGGGCGGGCGGCCGCAATTACAAGTGCTGCCAGCGGTGTGTCCCGGCCGTGTGACGGTCAGCGGGCTCGACCGTGGCCGCTGACGCTGCGCGGCGGGGCCCGCCGGTGGTGCGTCGACGCCACCGCGACGAGCGGCGGCCTCCTATCGCGCGGTGTTACCTGCCGCCGCCGAACCTGAGCTGACCGAACCAGGCGCTGGCGAGTCCAGGCCCTGCTGTAAGCCGTGTGCGCGAGTGGGGCGCCGCGGCAGCCCCTTCCGGAATGCGGCATTCGCCTCCCGCCCCCACCTCGCTGGACGCTACGGTCATCCGAGAGACGAGGGGATGTGAGGGTATGGCCGAAGCCCGAACCTTCTGCACTTTCGTGCCGCCTCACATCCTGGAACGGCTGGCCCAGCATGAGGATCCGGAACTGGCCGGACCCGCACGGCGCACTTTGGAGCGCGACGCCTTCGAGCGCACCCACCGCCGGCTGACCACCGTCGTCGGCGCCCCCTCCGTCGCCGCGCCGCCCGGCGCCGAGGCCGGCAAGCCGCACCGCACCGTCTACGACGCCCGGCACCGCACCGACCTGCCCGGCAAGAAGGTGCGCACCGAGGGCTCGGAGCCCGGCAAGGACGCCACGGTCAACCGTGCCTACGCCGGTCTCGGAGCCACCTTCGAGCTGTTCCTGGCGGCGTACCAGCGCGACTCCAT
>NZ_JBSFUY010000071.1:0-14623 GCF_053592055.1 Streptomyces sp. NPDC002817 | reverse complement strand
GCCACGAGCAGCAGCGCCACCACGCACAGCACCCACGCCAGAACGAAGTGGACACGGCCGCCCCGCGACAACCCGAGCAGCCCTCTCTGGTTCATACGCCGATCCTTCCCCGCATACGCCGTCGCCTCTTCGCTCCGGCGGCCCGTGAAGCATCGCGTGGCCTGTCAGCGGGCGGAAGGATCAGCTCCGGCAAGCTGCGTGCCCGATTCGTTCCGGATTCGAGCAACCGGACGGCAGCCCCGCACCACCGCTGCCACCAGTTGCCGGTCAGCTCTTCCGGCCAGGCAGACTCGGCCGCGGTAGTCGACTCACCCGACGGCGGGAACAGACGATGTCTCCGAGATGGACAGGGCCGGGCCTGTCAGGCGTCGCGGGCCACCGGGACGTCCACGGCCCAGCCCAGCGGGTGCGGTTCCGCATCGTCCAGCGCCGCTACGAGGGGCTCTCCCCCGGCCTCATTGAAGGCGGCGAGAGCCTCGATGAGAGCCAGGCGCTGTGTCGGCCTGAGCCGTTCGACGATCGCTGCGATCTCGGCGCGGCGCCGGGAGGTGACGTCTGCGACGGTGCGGCGCCCCTCCTCGGTGAGCTGCAGGAGGGTCTCGCGGCGGTTGCCGGGGTTGAGCTGGCGGTCGGCGAGGCCGGCCGCGATCAGCCGGTCGACCATCCGCATCGCGGTGGACGGCGCCACCTGGAGCAGGTCGGCAAGCGTGACCAGCTTGGTGGCCCCGCGCGTGGACAGCACCACCAGCATTCTGAACTGCGGGAGCGTCACCCGCTCCTCGACCTCGGCGAGGGAGCGGGCGGAGACCGCCACCAGCAGCCTGGAAGCCGTCAGCACCGCACGGGTCACCACGTCGACATCATCCATCGCCCCCACAGGGGCCTCACGCTCCGGCATAAGTCCTTTGTACCGTGCCGAAGCCGCTGCTCACTCAGGGGATGGGAACAGATTTTCCTTCCCCATGACCGTGATAGCGCAACAGGAGCATCGCGGCGTCGTCGTGGGGCGGCCCGCCGGCATGCTGGGCAAGGTCCGCGCGCAGGGCCTCCAGAGCCCGGTGCGCGTCGGCATCTTTCAGCAGGTACGAGCGTTCATCAACCGGGTAGAAGCGGCCGTCCTCGTCGCGGGCCTCGGTGACACCATCGGTGTACAGCAGAAGCTGTTCACCGGGCGCGAAGTCCACCCGATAGGGCTTCGGGCCGTCACTCCCGTGGACGCCCAGCCCCAGCGGAAGAGCGTAGAAGGGCGGCTGCGGGAAGTCGACGGCGCCGTCCCGGCGCACGACCATCGGGGCCGGGTGCCCGTAGTTGAGGAAGACGGCCTCATGTCGTGCACCGATCTCGGCGAGTATTGCGGTGACGAACTTCTCGCCCTCCAGCTCCCGCCCCACGCTCCGCTCCAGGCGCTCGCCGAGCCTCACCAGGTCCGGCTCGTCGTGCGCGGCCTCCCGGAACGCTCCGAGGACGACGGCGGCCGTCTCCACCGCGGCCAGCCCCTTGCCCTGCACATCACCCACGATCACCCGGATCCCGTGTGGTGAGGCCACCACCTCGTACAGGTCACCGCCGATGCGCGCCTCCGCGACCGCCGAGGTGTACGACACCGCCGCCTGCAGCGGCCCGGCGGTCAGCGGCACCGGCCGCAGCAGCACCCGCTGAGCCACCTCCGCGATCGACCGGACATTCGCCAGCTCCCCCTCGCGACGCGAGCGCATCACCGCCGCCGCGATGCCGACACCGGTCACGCCAGCCACCGAGGCCAGCGCGGTGAACCCCCGTCGCTCCTCGAAGAGCCCGTCGTACAGTCCGAGGGCCACGCACAGCACCAGCGCCACGAGTCCGAACACTGCCGTACGACGCCACCCCCCGACCAGTCCAGAGAAGGCGGGCCCGAGCGACACGAGCGGGAGGAAGCCGACCCCCGGTCCGGCCACCACGTCCATCACCGCAACCACCGCCATCACCACCGCGGGCATCCAGGACAGCACGGTCGAGCTCGGCGGCGGGTTGTTGTCGGTCATGGCGTACTCCAGCTGTGTCGCGGCCCTCGAGAGCCGCCTTCAAGCCCTGCAGGCGCCCCTCCCCCACCTTTAGACTATGCAAAGGTGGCGTGTTCAAGGCGATTCTTGACCCCGGTCCTTTACCCAATCGAGGCCGAGAGCCGACATTCCCGACCCGCGGAAGGCGATCATGACACCCAGAGACACCGCACCTCGCCGTCCCCAACTCCCCACCGGATGGCGGCGCCTGGCCGTACGGCTGCCGATCCCGTTCTTCCGCGCGGGACTGGGCTTCCTCTTCGGGAAACGCCTCCTCTTGCTGCACCACGTCGGCCGGATCAGCGGCCTCGATCGCATGGTGATCCTGGAAGTGGTGTCGTACGACGCCGCCGGGATGGGCTGGACCGTCGCCTCCGGATTCGGACCGAAGGCCGACTGGTACCAGAACCTGCGTGAGCAGCCGAAGACCCTCATCCGATTCGGCAGCCGCCCGCACGCCGTCACCGCACACTTCCTCACGCCGGACGAGGGCGCGGAGATCATGGCCGGCTACGCCCGGTGCCATCCCCGCACCGCCCGCCGCCTGTGCGCGTACATGGGGCTGCCCGTCAACGGCAGCGAGGCCTCGTACCGCGACGCTGGCCGAGCCGTCCCCTTCGTCCGGTTCGACGCCGCCGTCGGGCACCGCCAGCACGGACGCGCACGCGCGTGACGCCCCGGACGAGGTGTCCCGGGCGCCGGCCCGCGATGATCGCGTTCCCTTGAACCGCATGCCTACCAGCCCCCACCACCCAGGGTGAAGGTGACCTGGACGGGCGATGTGCTGAACAAGCACGCCGCCGTTGTCCGCCTCGATAAGGATGAAGACCGACATCGCCATCACCGTGGGCCATACTCAGATGATGCTGGAGCAGATCCAGAAGGAGGCACCGGACACGGCAATCTCGCTGACGGGCCACCGCTGCTGCGGGCGCTGTTTTCGCAACAGCTACCGCTGAAGCAGCTTCGCCACCCGCTGATAGGAGTCGAGTCGCTGCTGTTCCCGGGCGGCCCGGACGGCGGGGTCGGGCGACCACAGGGCTTGCCGACCGGGGTGATAAGTGCTGACAACCTCGTAGCCACCCTGCTGCACGAGCTGTGGATGGGCCTTCCCCAGCCGCCGCCAGGAGTCTTGGGCGTCAACTCCCTGCAGGAGGACTACTTCGAGGCGCGGAAGCAGGCCAAGCAGACGAGCCAGAACAGTCACCCCAGCCCTGCGTTCCTCGGCGTTCGGCGCGCGGTTGATGTACCAGGGATAGGCGTTCCAGGGCATGGTGTCGCGCGCCTCTATGCCGGCCTCGGCAAAGCCCGTGCACTGCCGCTCGGCGGTGGCGTCGTCGTTCTCCACACAGAGGAAGCCCGAACCGGTGCCGTCTTGGGTCTTGGGGCCGGGGTCACGGAGAACGCACAGCACGCGCGCCTCCACGCCTCCGTGCCAGGGCGCCACGTACGGCATCCAGCCGCGGCCGTCCTGGTCGCGCAGCTCGTCGACCATGTCATTGATCGGGCGCACATGCGGTGCGCACCTGTCTCTGTCCTGCTCGTGACGGAACCCGTCGTCCGCCATACGTCTGACCATTTCGAATCTCCAAGTCCTTGGTTCGGTCGACTCACCGAGGCAACGCCCACTGACAGCCCCGCCACCCGATCGGCATCCCTATGTGACCGAAGGGCTGGCGATCTCATTTTGCAGCATGCAATGATCGACCCTGGGGCCGAGCCGACGGCCAGTTGCCTTCCGACAAGGAGTGACAGCGGCAAAGGTAAGCGGACGGCACACCGGCCGTCGGCGGGCCCCGCCCAACAATCTGTGACCACCGCCGCACCTCGCCACACAGCCTCGACGCTTGAGGGCGACGGAGGATATGGATCGCGGAATCGAGTCGGCTACTGCCGACGCCACGCAGCCACGCTGCACATCCACCAGCGAAGCGGGCCCTGCCCACAACCCGGCGGACAGCAATGAAGGAAGGGGACCGTGACCACTCAAGGGCCGGGCGGCAACGGAACGCCCGAAGAGCCGGATGGCACGCCGTCGGGCACCGAGGAGATCTGGCTGAAGTTCCTCACGGACAGCGAGGCAGCCATCCGCCGGTCCGCCCCCAAAGAACTCTCCGCCCGGGAACGAGCACCAGGGCGACGCCCCCGCCCTGCCGACACCGACCGGTCGGAGCAGCGCCCGCGGCACACGCACGAGGGGGCGGCCGCCTACGAAACGGACGCGGTCGGAGACCTGTGGCAGCCGGACGACCCGTGGGCCGGACCAGCCTGGCGGGACCTGGACAACCGAGCCAAGCTCCGGCGCGTAGGCCGTGTGGCCGTCTCGGCTGCCGCGATCATCCTGGCCCTGGGGGCCTGGTCCTGGCTGTCCACCAGCTCGGACACTCCCCACAACACGCCGGACAACACCCTCGTGCAGCAGCTGGAGGAGCCACTCCCGGAGCTGTCCCCAACCACTCGCTTCCCACCCGGAGCCGCCGTCACATCGCCGTCCTCGTCTGCGGTCACTGCCGGATGACGCGCACCGCCGGTGGCCACCGGCTCGACAGCCCCGACACACCCTGGCGGAGCACGACCGGCAGCGACGGACCCGAGAGCGGCCACCACCAATCCTGGACAAACTGACTAAATACTCATTCACCATGCTGTACACGCGTTCAATGCCGGACGATCGGACCGCGCGGGCGATGATCCGCGACGAGTCCCTGCGACGGTTCGCCGCCCGCGGGCCGGAGCCGGCGACCGTGCGCCAGACCGCCGAGGCCGCAGGAGCGTCGGCCGGCCTGGTGCTGCACCACTTCAACTCGAAGGACGGCCTACGTCAACAGGTCGACGAATACGTCCTGGCCGTGTTCGAGGCCACGCTGGGCGAACTGACCGGCCAGGGCGGAGCAGAGCTCCGCAATTCGGGTACTGGAGCGGGCTCCCTGAGCGAGGCCTTCGCCGTGATCGCGGCTACACCACCTGCCGGGACACCACCCCGCTCGACAGCGAGGATCCACCCGGCCCGCATTCAGGAACCGTCCCCCAAAGCAAGGTGGGTGGTCAGACCGGCCCGGTCCGCAGCGGCCCGGAGCGCCGCGCTGGCTCCGCTGAAGATCACGTCGATATCGGCCAATGGCAGGGTCTGGCGAATGCCCAACAAGGTATAGAGGCCCGCGGAGTCGCAGAACGTGACGCCCGACAAGTTCAGCACCAGCAGTCCTCCGCTTGAACGGGCGGCGAGTACGGCCAGATCTTCACGGAGTCCAGGCGCGGTGTCGGCATCGAGCTCTCCCGCGAGGTGCAACTCCAGTCGCGGCGGGAGACGTCCTCCGAACTCCCGGCGGACGGACAGTCTATACGGCAAAGCCGCGTCCGGGGGCTCTTGCAGGGGCGACTCATCGTCACCCACCGGCGCGGCACCGGTTGTCACATCGTCTTGCGGGATGGGCTGAGGTGGTGGCATCGGCTTTCCGGGACGGCTCGGCAACAGTTGCCGACCAGGCTTCCCGGCGCTCCAGGAAGCACTAGCAACGCCTCCACACTGCCATATTTGCACAGGGCAAAGACTTACCTCAACCGCCCGAAGACTTTTGGCACGAAGATTTGATCACCCCTTCGGCCCCGGGGGATGCCTCCAGTGCACAGAAGCAGGCCTGCCGCCCTTATCCACACGCTGCGGGGCAGTTGGACGACCGCCGGAGGTGCAGGTCTTTGTGGGTACGGTAAGTGCGACGCCGAGACTCTCGTCCCGTGCCGGTGCGAGGGGTTCCGCTCCGGTTTCGCGAAGACCGCGAAGACCGCGAAAGCCTTGATGGTGGTGTCCCGCCGAGGACAATGAGCGACTCCGTCGGGGATCTTGGAGTTTCCCGGCGGGGCGGCTTGATCACCGGACACGCTCAGAGCGGCCTTCTGCTCGCTGCTCTCGTTGAGGTGCTCCCCCGGCCAGGAGCACCTGGCTAACGCGACGTGCCGGGCCGACGGATTGCGTGTATCCGTCGCCGACGCGTCGCCCTCTCGGCGTGTGCCTTTGGCGGCAGTCACCGGGGGCCGGGGCTGGAGCTCAATACGGTGACATCACTGGCACTGGCGGCCGGTGTTGATGCACTGGACCATCTCGTTCATCAGTTGCTCGTCAAAAACGTTGACGAAGTCACCGTGATCCGTGATCGGTTTGTGCATCTGCTCCGGGAAGCCGTCCACCGCGTAGAACGGGCTGGACTGACCATTGTCGTTCAGGCTGGGTGCGTCCACGTCGTAGACCAGACGCTGCACAAGCTGCGGAATGGCCTTGAAGCCACTCGGACAGGCGCCCGTGTTCGGGACGGCGAAGGCGACGTGGGCGCGGTGGTTGGCGCTGTCGATGTTCTGACCGTCCCAGCAGCTCTGGAACTTGGAGGTCCGGACCAAGCTGCTGCCCTGGGGACAAACCGGGTACTTGTCCGTCAGCTGACGGTCCTCGAAGCCGGTGCAGCTCCACGCCGCGTTGGCGTTCGCGGTGCCGTTGGTGAACGCCTTGGCGTCACCGGTGATGATGCGCAGGAACTTGGGCATGGCCACGACCTTGCCGCTCGCGTTGCCCACGTACTCCAGGGTCACCTCGGATGCGGTGAGGATCTTGCCGGCATTGCCCTCGGCACCGCCGCCCTGTTGCCCGGCATCGAATTCCTCGGTGCCGTCCTGGAGCCGCAGGACCGGCCAGTAGTAGGACGACTTGTCACCTTGGTTCTGGCATGTGGTCTGGCCCTTCGCGAAGCCGTCGTTGTCGGCGAACGCGTTGTTCGCTTGGTTGCCGACGTAGTCGTGCGTGTGATGAGCGCCGTTGTCCACGCCGGGCGCCACGATGACGTTGTCGCTGTTGTACAGCATGTTCTCGTTCACACCGCACTGGGTGGTGAAGGTCCCCCTGGATGCCTCCTGCGACACGCGGGGCGTTGTCACGTTGGGTTGGACCGTGGTGATGTCGACGAAGTCAACGGCGACAGGCCCATTACCTGCCTGTCCACCACCAGCGGGCTGCCCCTGCCCGTCGCCCTGTTCTTGTCCCTGACCGTTCTCCTGGCCGCCGCCGCTGTCGCCCTGGTTGCCGGAAGCGCGCAGCGTGCACGCGGCCAGCGACTCTAGACCCTGCGGCCTGTCCCCCACCCTGCCGATGGTGATGGCGATCCGGTCGATCGTCGCGACCCGCTTGTCCTTCAGAGGACCAATGACCGCGTTGTTGGCGAATCCTGGCGACCGAGTACGACGGCGCCTGGGCAATCAAGCAGTCCTACCGCTACGACCCGCTCGGCCAGCCCACCGCCACCAAGACGGGCGCCGGTGCGCTCTTCTACTACCACCACGACACCCAAGGGTCACCGGTCGACGTCACCGACAAGGCCGGAACCCTCTACCAGCGCTGGGCCTACGACTCGTACGGCACCCGCGTGCTGAACACGGTCACCACCGGCGCACCCGCGAGCACCCCGGCCTACACGGGCGCCCGCTACGAGACCACCACCGGCAACCTCGACCTGCACGCCCGCCAGTACGACACCGACACCGGCCGCTTCAACCGCCCCGACCCAGCGGCTCCCGACCCCGATAGCCCCTACGTCTCGGCCTACGCCTACGCCAACAACACACCTACGCTGTACACCGACCCGAGCGCTCGGACACCTGTGCCGGGCGACAGCAACGGCAATGGCAAAGTCGACAGTCTCGGCGAAGGTCTGAAAATCTTCGGCAACGGCTTTCTGCAGGGGCTGAAGGCACCATTCGAATTCATGGGCGACGCCCAGGACGCCGTCACGGGACAGAACGGCGGCGCCGGGGCCTTCCTTGACAAGTACCTGCCCGTCCGCCCCGCCTATCGGCTCTACCGTGCCGAGTCCATGCTCCGCCAGCAGGGCTGCGACGCGCTCGCCGACCTGTACGCCGAAGCCGCCGACGAACTCACGCAGCTGCTCGCCGTCACCGGAATCGGCGGTCTGACGGGGTGGCGCAGGGCGGCCGTAAGCCCCGGTGGCATCGCTGCGGAAGGCGCGACAAGCGCCATCACGAGGCTCCTCTACGGGGCCCGTAAAGGTGAGGGCCTCCCGGGCTACTCAGGAGCGGCCCTCGAGCGTCGTCCGACCGTGGTCGAGCTCGAGAACTTGACCATCAAACACGGGGTCGAGTTCGCTGTGGTCTACAAGTTGGGTCCCGGCCCCAAGGGAACAGGGGGACAGTATTACCTCTACTCCGGTCGGTTCGGCTCGGTGCGCGTTCCCGTCACGGGAGACAGCATCCTCGTCTACCACACCCATCCCCGTGGGAAGCGTTCGCCGAGTGACGCGGACAGGGCACTCCTGGAGTCCTTCGAGATGGCAGGATCACCTATGCGTTCCTCCCAGATCGTCCCAGTCGGCTGGGGAGGACTGGTAACGACGTTCACAAAGGATGGCATTTCGGAGTGGAGCCGAATCAAATGACCGACGAGGCCACTGAGTATCACTACCTCTGGGACGGCTCCGAGGAGGGCTGGGTTGTCCTCAGGACGAAAGCGGCATTGGGTACCATCTTCAACATCAACACACGCATGGCCCTTCTCATCGAGGACAACGCCGTGTACGCACGGGTAATTGAGCAGATGCGCACGCACGGGCGTCCGTTCCTGGACTCCATCCCGTAGGAAGTGTGGTGGCCCCCTTCAAGCCGGAGTCGGGCCACCACGTAACCAAGGAAGCAAGGAGCCTTTTCCATCTTCACTCTGAGCTGGCCAGATGGAGGGTGAGGACGGCCTGGACAAGGGTGGTGATCCGGGTGGTCGAGCACCGCAGTTTGCGGAGGAGCCTCCAGGACTTGAGGGTGGCGATGGCCTGCTCCCCGAGGGCCCGGATCTTTGCGTGGGACCGGTTCGCCGCCTTCTGACCTGTGGAAAGGGTCTTCCACCGGCCCCAGTAGAGGATCCGGACTGTGCCGCCGGCGCCCCGGTAGCCTTTGTCGGCTCTGTTCATATGATGGATCATATGAACGCTTGCACTGTGCAGGTGTTCGCCGAAGCGGATCGTTACCGGACCGTCAAACCATCCGGCGGGTGAAGGCCGCGGAGAGGTGACGATCAGACGGCTGAACGGACTTCGACAGGACCGCTTCGACCTGCTGGCCGATCTGGCCGACGGCCGGCTCACGCCGCGTGCGACATCAAGGGAGGAGCACCATGTCAGTGCCCCACACTCCCGAACTGCGGCCCCTGTACGGGCAGTTCCCCACCGCCGTGCGCTTCTCGGTGCGCGACCAGACCCGCAACCGACCCGCCGGACTGCTGCTCGTCCTGTTCGTGCCTGTCTGATACGTGCTCATGGACGCCCTGGCCTCGGGTGAGGTTCTCGACTTCAAGCTGTACGCAACCGGCGAGGTCCTGCACGTCGACGGCGGCCACCTCACCCTGATCTCCGCGGGCCTCAACTCCGTCACGATGATCGCCGGTTTCGTCGTCTTCGACGCCGTCTGCAAGGCCCTCGCCTTCGACCGGCGTCTCGTCTTCGCCGGCTACCGCCAGTCCACCCTCATCGGCGCCAAGACCCCTGGCCGTCGGCCTGGTCGCCACCGCGATCGCCCTGTACACAGCGCTCGCGATCCTGTTCTGCTGGCGGCCGACGGCGGGCGGCTGGTTTGCCGTCCTCGCCGGATTCACCGTCATCGCCCTCACCTACGGCGCTCTCGGCCTGTTCCTCGGTGTCCTGGCCAAACGCGACCTGGAGGGCTTCTTCGGGGGACGGGCCGTGCTCACCATCCGGGTCGCGCTGAACCGGGCGATGCGCCTCGACGGAGCGCTGGGCGTCACAGTCGTCGACTACGTCAGCCGCATGGCGCTCGGCACCGCGAGCCACAGCAAGGATCTTGACCTGGACCAGGCCGCACACGGCGGGACCGATGTCGTACGCGCGCATCTGTCCGCCCTGAAGCTGCTCGGCCGCAAGCCGGAACAGCTTGAGGACATCCTGATCACCCTCGACAGCGAGTACCACCTCATCCGCCCGCTGACCCGCCGGACCCACGAACGGCTCTTCCTCCTGCTGGTCCTGGACCGCGAGCGCGCCGAACCGGACGCCGCTCGCCAGGAGCCTCAGCGGATCGAGGACCTGTTGTGACAGCGACGGCGCTCGGCCGCGTATATCGGCAACTCCAGTGCACCGGCACGGTGCGCCGGCGGGCACACAGGCGGGGGCCGGGAGACACCTCTCGTCCGCGCTCGTTCACCCATGACCGCAGCATGGCGAACGGACCGCGCGCGTTCATGCCCCGGCGCAGCAGTTCCGGAGCCGACTCCGTACCAGACCACGGCAGCAGCCCCGTGAACCACGCTCAGGCAGAGGTGAGTTCAGCGGCGCCGAAGGAGACGTCGAAGCGGTCGCACCAGATGCTGACGCTGCTGTACCGGGGCAGGTCGACGTCCTCGGGCACGGCGTAGTTCTGGCTGCCCTTGTTGCCCTTCAGCTTGCCGAGGCTGACGTACTCCCCGTCGTCGAAGACGCGCCAGCCGGCCGTGCCCTCCTTCACCGGCGCGTCGGTGAGCCACACCCGCAGATCCGGCCCGTTACTGGTGTCGAGGTTCTCCAGCCGCACGACATGGGAGCCGTCGGCCAGCCGTACGAGGTTCACCGTGCCCGATGTCGCGTGCTCATGGCTGATGAGCTCACCGCTCGCGAGCGTCTGTGGCCCGGACGGCGCGGAGGAAGGCGCCCCGGAAGACGCTGCCGCAGGAGGAGCGAATGTCTCCGCGGCCTCGGGCAGCGCCTCCTGAACCGTCTCGTCCTGCCACAGCTTCCACGGCTGGAACCAGTACAGCCCGAAGCCGACCCCGACGACAGCCACCACCAGTACCCCGATGAACCAGGACCTGCCCGGCAACTTCCGCACGCGCCTCACCCCTTGAGAGTTCCCTGTCCGTCCTCATTAAAGAGGAGGTACGGCCGTCACAGGCGTCCGGAGCGATGACGGGACTCTTACGTCGCTGCGGCCGGAACCTCCGTCGGCTCAGGGCACCCTCACCTAGAACGCGTTGACCGGCGTTCCCTGTCGCCGGTCACGAAGACCATGTACCGGCTGGAACGGTGGCCTGGATGCCCTTGCCGTCGATCGGCTTCTTCACCTGCCCTCAGCCTCTCCTCAGAAAAGCCTCAGAGTTCCGCCAAGCGGTGGCCCGACGGCAGGCCCGACGATCGGAACACACGCGATGCGAAAGGCCGCTCCGACCGTTTCGCGCAGGGCCGGCGCCGCCGGCCCGACCACACACCGACGACCGAGCCGGCAAGGGCCTGATACGTGACGGAATGCTGCCGGATGCCCCACAGGGGGCCATCAGATGATCACTCAACGCTACGGCGACCTGGAGATCGGATACACCACCCAATGGAGCGGCTCGTTCCATGCCGGAACCGCGTCCCGGACCGGGCCGTGGCGCACACTGGGAAGCGTCGTCGGAGGCGGCTTCGTGGCGATTTGGCAAGGCACGTACGCCGGGCTCATGGTCCAGGACCGCTCTGCCGACCAGGACCTGCTCAAGCCGCCCGTCGACTTCCAGCATGCGGGTCGCTTCCCCGGCTTGGGCATCCTCAAGATCGAAGTATGGCGCCCTGTCCCGCCTGCCGGGTACGTGACCCTGGGAGACGTAGCGAACATGTCTGCGCCCGGGCAAGGGTTGGAGAAGCCCGACGCCTCCGCCATGGGCATCGTGTGCGTGAAGAAGGAGCACAACGGACGCCCCTACGTACGCCGCGCGGAACTCGGCCGCCTTCCCCTTCGGACGAACGGCAACGGGAAGGGCCTGTGGGCCATCACGCCCCCGCTGTATCCGTTCGACGACACCGAGGAGCACCTGTTCCTGCCCGCCGGCACGTTCAGCTGCGGCCCCGACACGCCGCACGGGCCGACGGACGTGACCTGGGTGCTGGACCTGCCCGCCGTCGTCGACAAGGCCGACTACGCCCCCGAACTGCGGCTGGAGTCCTACAACGCGCCCCCGGCCCAGGCGATCGTCACCGACCGGACCGTGACCGTGCCCTACTTCATGGTCAAGGACGATGCGCGCACCGAGGCGTGGAAGGTGGCCAACTCCCCCTTCTACAAGATCCAGCGCAAGCGCCAGTACGACCTCATCCGCCACGTCGACTTCCGGGGCGCCGGCGGCGGGCAGCTCTCACAGACGGTCGAGGAGGGCGTCTCGAAGGAGAGGGGGGAGGAGTTCGCCCTCAGCACCGGGATCACCGTCGGCGTCACGGCGGGCGTGGAGGCATCGGCCAAGCCCATCGGCGTGGGGGCGAGCGTCTCCGTGGAAACCTCAGTGAGCGCGTCCGTCGAGCTGGGCTACCGGACCGTGAGTGCGAGGGCCCCTTGCCATCAGCCCACACCCCTGCGCCGAGAGCCTGGGCCGCGACGGTCGACCGGCTCATGCACCACGCTCACATCACCGTCACCCAGGGTGACAGCTGGCCGAGGGCCTCGGTGAAGTGGCTCTTGCCTGTGCCCGAGGGCCCGCAGATGCAGAAGTTCTCCCGACGCCCAATCCATTCCAGGGACTTGAGGGCGTCCTGGGTGGGTCGCGGGATGGCGGACTTGGTCTCGTCCCAGTCGCCGAAAGTCTTGCCGGTGGGGAAACCGGCCCGCTTGCGGCGGGTGTGGAGGTTGGCCCGGTCCCGGCCGGCGGCTTCCTCGGCCAGCAGGACGCGGACGACCTCGGCAGGGTCCCAGCGTTGTGCCTTGGCAGTGGGAATCAGGTCGGCCAACACTCGCCGCAGGTGAGGGAGTTTGAGCCGCCGGGTCAGCTCGATGGCCTCGGCAAGGGGGTCGCCGTTGGTGCCGGGAACGGTGCGAAGTGGGGTGGCCATCAGGCGAGATCACTTTCGTCGTGCTCGGAGACGTCGGAGGCGGGCTGGGTGGGCAGGCCGAAGGAGGACCAGGCGGAGGTGCCGGGCTGCAGGGAGTGTTCCTCGCTGCGGCGGACGGGTTCGGTGTGTTCGCGTGTGGCCTGGTAGTCGACGATGGACAGCAGGTCCTTGTCCGCGAAGCGTGCGGTGACCGCGGCGGTGCCCAGGGCCCGGTCGACCTCGGCCACCGAGTAGAGCTTGGACAGGGCAACGGCCTCGGCCATCTTCGCCTTGATCCGGCGGACCCCACTGGCCCCTGCTTCGACCAGCCAGGACGCTGCCCCGGGACCGAGCTGGAGGAAGGCAGCCTCTTCTGCCGAAGTCGCCTTCGGGGTGCGGTCGTTGTCCTTGTTCTCCCGCGGCGGGTAGTGGGCGTCGTCCAGGACCGGGGTGCCGGGCTGGCCACGGCGGTGGCGGGCGGCCTCGACGGCCGAGCCGTCCTCGCCGACCGCGGTGACGATCAGTTCGTCGCCGTGGAACCGGGCCCAGACGCGGTTGTCGATCAGTTCGTGCGGAACCGAGTAGCGGACCCCTTCGACCGAGATCGTGGACTCCCAGTTCACCCGCCGGGTGGTCCCGAACGCGGCGGTGAACGGCCGCCTGGGCAGCGGGTGCAGCCGCTGTCGTTCCTCGGCGAGCCGCTCGATGGGCTTGCGCCGGGTTGCCCTGTGGGTGCGGGAGTTGACCTCGTCGCAGAACGCCCGGCAGGCCGCCTCCAGCTCGCCGAAGGTCTTGTAGTGCTGGCGCAGGTTGACGTCCTTCGGCACCAGGTCGGCCTTCGCGATCCGGACCGTCGCCTCGGAACCGCCCTTCGTCTCCGGGTCCGCGGGCAGACACGTGCGTATGGTCGTGCCGTAGTGCCGGGCGACCTCGACGATCTCCGGGTTGCGGACCGCGATCCCGGCGACGTGATCGGTGGTGACCGTCTTCTCGTTGTCCGTCAGGACGTAGGCCGGCACTCCGCCGATCCGGCGGAACGTCGCGTCCAGGCATGAGGTGACCGTCGGCAGTGTCTTGTCCCAGATCGGGATCACGATCCGGAACCGCGACCAGGCCAGCCAGGCGCACCACAGGATGGTTTTGCGGCCCTGGATGGTCGGCCCGTCGCCGAAGTCGTACTGGATCCACAGCCCCGGCTCGGTCACCCACGGCCGATAGACCCGCCGTCGACCGGCCCTGAACTGGGCTTTCGCCTCGGCAACGGTGCGGCGGGTGGTGCGTTCCCCGCCGGTGAAGCCCATCGCGACGATCCTCTTGTGCACCACGTCCGCGCGGATCTTGCCGTGCGAACGGACCACCAGTTCCTCGATCTTCGGCAGATAGTCGTCGATCGCGCGGGCCCGGTGACGGCGCTGGTCGGGGTGCTGGCCGGCGGCCCGCATCTTCACATAGCGGGCCACCGTGTGGTGGTCGACGCCGGTCAGTTCGGCCGCGGCTCGGTAACTGCCCGTGAGGTCGTACGCCTCAAGGATCTCCATGATCTCCCTGCTGTTCTTCACCCGCCCGAGCCTCGCCGAGCGGGATACGTTCAATGCGAGCGGGGAGATATCTGGCCGTACGTGGGGAATCCCGTGGCCATCAGTGGGGCGGTAAGTGGCCGCCTATGGGGAGATTGTCAGGCTCATCCAAGATTCTCGTGAAGCCGGTCGATGCTTCTGTGCGCTCGTGACGCTCCGTCACTCGTCGATGGATGCTCGGGGCGTGTGAGGATCT
>NZ_JBSFUY010000070.1:0-14819 GCF_053592055.1 Streptomyces sp. NPDC002817 | reverse complement strand
GCCTCGACGATCGCGGCGGCCTTCCGCGGCTCCAGCAGCCCGAGCTCCTCATTGGCGAGCGCGGCGGCCTCCTTGACGGCCGCGAGGGCGTCGATGAGGTGGGGGTAGGCGGAGATCGGCATGCCGGTGATCGGAAAGTTCTCGGTGGCACGCAGGGTATGGACACCCCAGTAGGCGTCGGCGGGAACATCACGGTCACCGAGCAGATCGTGCTCGCGGCGGGTGACGACGACGGTCATGGCTGTGCGGACCTTCTCTTGGACGCGGATGTTCTCGGACGAAGGTGTACATGAGGTCAGTTGCCGGTGGGACCGCGAGAGCGGATCGAGCGCGCGGACGCCCCGCAGTCAACGAGTTCGTCAACGCCGGTAGCAATGGATAGGTGGACGCCCGTGAAGCTGTCCTTGGTCACCCGACGCCGCACGACCCGCCGCGCCCTTGATGTTGCCGACGCGGCGAGGCCGTTGCGGGAGACGGGGAACAGCGGCGTGCCACGGTCACCGGGTCACCACAGCGAATGAGTCTCACGGGGTATCCGAGCCCGGAACTGCGAGGGCTTACCGCGGCCCCTCCCCGCTAGGCCCCGCAGTACCACCGCACCGTCGACTCAGCGCAGCTTGTCCTTGGCCTTGTAGTAGGCGCCGCCGAACGGGAGGAACCAGGGGGTGCCGTTGTAGAAGGGGACGGGGACCTTGGGGAAGCCGAGGCCGCGCAGGGGGTTGGCCTCCGGCTTGCCGTCCATCATCTCGGCGACGGCGCGGCCCATGTAGGTGGCCATCTGGACGCCGTGGCCGCAGTAACCCATGGAGTAGTACAGGCCCTTGGCCCCATCGGCCTCACCCGCATGCGGGAGACGGTCCCAGGAGAAGCCGACCATCCCGCCCCAGACGTAGTCGATCCGCACGTCGGCCAACTGCGGGAAGATCTCCGTCATCTCCCGCTTGAGGATGTCCCCGCTTTTGACGTCGGAGGCCGGGTTGGACGGCGCAAATCGGGCCCGGCCGCCGAAGGCGAGTCGATTGTCGGGGGTGAGCCGGAGGTAGTGGCCGATGTTCTTGGAGTCGACCACCAGGCGGGCGTTGGGGATCAGTTCGCGGGCGCGCTCCTCCCCCAGCGGTTCGGTGACGATGATGAAGCTGCCGACGTTGATCAGCCGCTTGCGGAACCAGGGCAGCGCCTTGTCGGTGTAGGCGTCGGTCGCGGCCATGACCTGCTTGGCGCGGATCGTGCCGTGCAGGGTCTCCACGAGGAAGCCGCCGTCCGGGAGGCGGGTGAGGCCGGTGGCCGCGTTGCGTTCGTGGATCTCCGCGCCGGCGCGTTCGGCGGCCTCGGCCAGGCCGTGGACGTACTTGCCGACGTGCAGGGCGGCGCTGAGCGGGTCGAGCAGGGCGCCGTGGTAGTAGTCCGAGCCCAGTTCCGCCTTCAGCTCGGCGCGGGTCAGGAGCTGGGTCTCATGGTTGAAGTTGTCGGCCAGGTCGCGCTGGGTGGCCTTCATCGACTCGAAGTGCTGGGGCTTGAAGGCGACCCCGAGGCGTCCGGAGCGGTTGAAGTCGCAGTCGATCTTCTCCGTGTGGGTGAGTTCCTCGACGACGTCGACGGCCTCGCGGAAGGCGTCGTACAGCTCGCGGGCGCGCTCCTGGCCGTAGCGCTTGCGGGCCTCGCCGACACCGATGGTGAGGCCCTGGGTGCACATGCTGCCGTTGCGCCCGGAGGCGCCCGAGCCGACCTTGTCCTTCTCGACGAGGACGGTCCGGGCGCCCTTGCGGGCGGTGTGGTATGCGGTGGACAGGCCGGTGAGGCCGCCGCCGATGACCACCACGTCCGCCTCGTCGGGCAGGTCCTTTCCGGACCGGTCGGGCAGGGCGGGGGCGGTGTCGAGCCAGTAGGGGATCTGCTTCATGGCGTGCGTCCTCTGTGTTCTCTGTCCTGTGTCGCCGTGTGGCCGTGTTGTCAGCAGCCGAGCAGCTTCGGCAGGCCCGACAGGTCGGTCAGCTCGTCGTAGGGCTGGTAGTCGGCGCTGCCGGGGCGGCCGTAGCGGTTGATCCACACACGGCGCTTCAGGCCGAGGTCGCGGGTGGGGATGTGGTCGTACTCCCAGCCCTGGGCGGTGTGGATGACCTGGGACGGCTCGACGCCCATGGTCTTGAAGGCGTGCTCGAAGGTCTGCCGGTCCGGCTTGTACGCCCCGGCCTGTTCGGCCGTGATGACGTAGTCGAACTCGACGCCGATGTTCTCGACGTTGCGCGCGATGAGGTTGTCGTCGCTGTTGGTGATGATCGCGATCTCGTACTTGGTCTTCAGCGCGCGCAGGGCGTCCGGGACCTCCGGGAAGGGGCCGAAGGTGGGGACGGCCTCGACGAGGGCGTCGCCGTCGGAGGTGCGGTACTCCAGACCGTGCAGGCGCATGGCCATCTGGAGGCTGGAGTGCAGGATCTCGTGGTAGGGGCGGTATGCCTCCAGGACGGCCTGGAAGCGCATGACGCGGAAGTCGTCGAGGAACTCGTCGACATCCAGGTTGTCCAGGTCCAGCCGGTCGGAGAGGACCTTGAGGGTGGTGGGGCCGAGCTGGAAGTCGACCAGGGTGCCGTAGGCGTCGAAGGTGACGATCTCTCGCATGGTGTGCAACCTCGGTTTCCGGTTCTTACAGGGGAGGGGGGAAGGGTCAGACGATCCGCTCGCCGGGGGTGACGATCGCGTCGAGTGCGGCCAGGTCGGCCGCGTCGGGGAGCCAGTCGGCCGCCGCCGCGTTGGCGGTGACCTGTTCGGGGGTCATCGCGCCGCATATGACCGAGCCGATGGCCGGCAGGGCGGCAAGTCCGCCCACCGCGACCTGGAGGAGGGTCAGGCCGCGCTCGGTGGCATACGAGGTGAGCGCCTCCACGCGGTCGAGGGCCGCGTCGGTCAGCCAGCCCTGCCGCCAGGACAGGCGGCTGCCGGGCGGGGGCACCTGGCCTCGCCGGTATTTGCCGCTGAGCAGGCCGTTGGCCAGCGGGTAGTAGGGCAGCAGGCCGATGCCGTCGCTCAGACAGGCGGGGATCAGGTCGTTCTCCGCGCTGCGGTCGAGCAGGTGGTAGCAGGCCTGGGTGGACACGAAGGCGTCGGAGAGGTCCTCGGCCGGCAGGTTGGAGCAGCCGATGTGACCGATCTTGCCCTCGTCGACGAGTTCCCGCAGGGCGGCCACGGTCTCGTCGAGCGGGGTGACGCCGTCCGGCTCGTGGTACTGGTACAGGTCGATGCGGTCGGTGCCAAGTCGGCGGAGCGAGACCTCGACGGCGTACCGGATGTAGGGGCGGGCACCACGCCGGCCGTAGAGGTCTGCCTCCGGCCCCATCTCCATGCCGAACTTGGTGGCCAGCACGACCTGGTCACGGTGTCCCTTGAGGGCGGCGCCGAGAAGGCGTTCGCCGTCGCCGCGCGAGCCGCCCTGTTCGCCGAATCCGCCGTACATGTCGGCGGTGTCGAACAGGGTGATGCCCGCGTCGAGCGCCGCGTGGACGACGGCCTTGGTGCCGTCCACGTCGAGACGGGAGCCGAAGTTGTTGCCACCGACGCCGACCACCGAGACCGTGGGTCCGCGCTCACCGAGCGTGCGGTACCTCATGAGCGGTCCCCGAACCCGATGCAGACGTTCTTGGTCTGCGTGTAGCTCGCGAGGGCTTCGAGGCCCTTCTCCCGGCCCCAGCCGCTGTGCTTGTAGCCGCCGAAGGGGAGCTCGATGCCCGTACCGGCGCTGGTGACGTTGACGTAGACCTGGCCGGTCCGGATGCCCTCGGCCAGGCTCATCGCCTTGTCGATGTCGCGGGTCCAAACATAGGAGGCCAGGCCGTACGGGCTGTCGTTGGCGATCTGAAGGGCCTCGTCGGCATCGTCGAACTCGATGACGGTGACGACGGGTCCGAAGATCTCCTCGCGGGCGCACCGGGCCTGGTTGGTCAGGCCGGTGAGGACGGTCGGCTCGATGTAGTAGCCGTCGGCCAGCTCGGGGGCGGACGGGGCGCCGCCGCCTGCTCGCACGGTCGCGCCTTCCTGCCGGGCCAGGTCCAGGTAGCCCAGGACCCGGTCACGCTGGCGCGCGGCGACCAGCGGGCCGATGTCCGGATCCGTGAGGCCCGGTCCGACACGCAGGGTGGCGATCTTCTCGACCAGCCGGTCCAGGAACTTCTCTGCGCCGCGCTGGAGCAGCAGGCGCGTGCCCGCCGAGCACATCTGGCCGGCGTTGCTGAACGACCAGCCGAGAACCGCGGTCAGCGCCAAGTCGAAGTCGGCGTCGGCGAAGACGATGAACGGGGACTTTCCGCCCAACTCCGTGACGGAGGGCACCACGTTGGCGGCAGCGGCCTGGGCGACCTTGATGCCGGTCGGCACCGAGCCGGTGAAGGTGACCTGGTCGATGCCAGGGTGGCTAGCGAGGGCCGCGCCGGTCTCGCCGTCGCCGGGGACGACGTTCAGCACGCCCGGCGGCAGCCCGCACTCCAGCGCGATGCGGCCGATCTCCAGCGGGGTGAGCGGTGCCTCCGGCGAGGGCTTGAGGACGACTGTGCAGCCGGCGGCCAGTGCGGGGGCGGAGCCCCTCGCGGTGTTCTGGAGCGGGTAGTTGAACGGGATGATCTGTCCGGAGACACCGATGGGCTCCCGGACCGTGTAGTCCATCAGACCGGGTCCGAGGGGGACGGTGGAACCGCCGAGCTTGTCGGCGATGCCCGCATAGAACTCGAAGTAGCGGGCGGCGGACTCGACGTCGGCCTTGGCCTGGCGGAGCGGCTTGCCGACGTCCTGGCTCTCCAGCCTCGCCAGCCGTTCACCCTGGTAGCGGATCGTCTGCGCGATGCGGTGGAGGAGCCGACCCCGGTCGGCGGCGCGCATCCGGGCCCATTCGGGCGCGGTGAAGGCCGCGCGCGCCGCGCCGACCGCCTGGTCCACGTCCGCGTGGCCGGCCAGGGCCACCCGGGTGATGGCCGTTCCGTCCGACGGGTCGAGGACGGTGAAGGTGCGGCCGTCGGCGGCCGGGACCTGCTTGCCGTCGATGAGCAGCAACTGGGTGTCGTCGCTCATGGCTGGATCTCTCCCTGCACCTCGCCGAAGATGACGACCTCGTCGCCCGGGCGGACGGTGCGGATCCGGCGCACCCAGAGGACGATGCCGTCCTGCGGGGCGCGGACCTCTTCCAGCGTGTTGCCGTAGTGGTCGATGATGTGGGCGATCAGGTCGCCCTCCTTGCACGTCTCCCCCGGCTCGGCGTGGCCCAGGAAGAACCCGCCGGCGGCGGAGCGGGCGAAGGTGCCGGAGGTGGCCGTGTACTTCTCCCGCAGCTCCGCTTCTCCGTCGATCATCTTCAGCTGCCGCATGATGTTGCGGATCGAGTGGATGTGCAGTTCGACGTTGGACTCACGGTAGGTGCCGCCACCGGCCTCGATGGTGATGGCGGGCTTGCCCGCCGCGAGGGTGGGGTGACGGACTGTGCCGCCCCACTTGCCGCCCTTCCAGACCAGCTCGTGCCCGGCCGCGAGGGCCAGGTCCGTGGCGAGCTCTTCGTAGCCGCCCTGGAGGATGACGAGCGGCGCGATCTCGCCGAAGGTTCCGCCGGTGTGCAGGTCCACCAGGGCATCGATGGCGGGGACGACCTGCTCGACGAACGTGGCGGCCAGCCGCAGTGAGTACGAGCCGTCCGCGTCACCCGGGAAGATCCGGTTGAGGTTGAGGTAGTCCAGGCCGCTGGTGCGGGCCGCCGCCTCGAAGGCCGGGGTGTTCATGCAAGGGATGCCCACGAGCGTGCCGCGCAAAGTGGCCGGGTCGATGTCGGCGAGTACTCGGCGGATGGCTTCCTGGCCGTCGTACTCGTCGCCGTGCACGCCCGCGTCCACGCACAGCACGGGGCCGTCCTGGGCACCGTTGACGACGATGAGCGGGATGCCCAGTTCGACGCCGTAGCTGCTGGTGCCGACCGGGATGAGGCCCTGGGTACGCTCGCCGGGGGCGACGGTCAGCGGACCGATGGAGTACATGAGGGTGGTTCCTTTCGAATGCGGGACGGGTGCGGGTGTCACAGGCGGGCTGACGCCTCGGCGAGGGTCTCCGCGAGGATGTCGGCGATACGGTCGAGGAGTTGGCGGTCGCTGATCAGCGGGGGTGCGATCTGCACCAGCGGGGCGGAGCGGTTGTAGACGCGGGCCAGGAGACCGGCCTCGCGCAGCCGGCGCGGGATGAGGTCGACGATCAGATCGGCGCGGGCCTTGTCGCTGAAGCCGCCGCCGTCGAGGTCGCCGACGAGTTCGCAGGCGTAGAAGAAGCCGGCGCCCCGGACGTCACCGATGATTCTCAGGTCTCCGAGGGAAGCCATACGCGTCGCGAGATGGTCCTGCAGACCGCGGACGTTCTCCAGGATCCTGTCCCGCTCCATGATCTCCAGGCTGCGCAGGGCGATGGCCGCGCTCAGCGGGTGCCCGGCAAAGGTGTAGCCGTGGTTGAGGACCGCGCCCGGCTGGTTGATGACCTCGACGACGCCGTTGCTCACCAGAGTTGCTCCCATAGGGGCGTATCCGGCGGTGATGCCCTTGGCGACGGTGACGATGTCGGGGCGGGCACCGTAGCGGTCGCCGCCGAACCACTCCCCCAGCCGCCCGAAGGCGGTGATCACCTCGTCGGCGACGAGGAGGAAGCCGTACCGGTCGGCGAGCGCCCTGAGGCCCGGCCAGTAGCCGTGGGGCGGGGTGATGCAGCCGCCGCGGTTCTGCACCGGCTCGGCGATCAGCATCGCGATGCTCTCCGGGCCCTCCTCCAGGATCGCGGACTCCAGCTCGGCGAGCAGACGGGAGGTGTACACGTCGTCGTCGACGTACTCGGGGGCGAGGCCGAACCGGTTGGTGTTGGACACGAACCGGGTCTCGATCGCGCCCGGCCCGTAGGGTTCGCGCAGCCCGGGGTCGTCGGTCAGGGAGAGAGCCCCGATGGTCAGCCCGTGATAGGCACCGCGACGCGAGATCGCCTTCACCCGGCCCGGTTCCCCGCGCAGGGCGTGGTAGCGGCGGGCGATCTTCCAGGCGGTCTCCACCGCCTCCGCCCCGCCGCCGGAGAAGAACGTGTGCTCGACATCGACGGGCGCGATCCGCGAGAGCCGCTCGGCGAGTTCGATGGCGGTGGGGTGCGCGGAGGAGGACCACAGCGGGCTGAAGCACAGCTCGCGCAACTGCTTGTCCGCCGCCTCGGCGAACTCGGGGGCGTAGGAGTAGCCGAGCTGGCAGCAGTACAGGCCGGACAGGCCGTCGATGTAGCGCCTGCCGTCGGCGTCGTCGACGTACGGGCCCTCGCCGCGCTGGACGACGAAGAGGTTCTCGCCGTCCTGGCCGAGGGAGCCGTTGGGGGTCATGTTGAGCAGGAGGTGTCTGGCCGCGGTGGCGGACAGTTCACCGGCGGGTGTGCGGGTGCTGGTGGTCATGATGCGCTCTCACTTCCGGCGGGGAGGCCCAGTCCGGGTTCTGTGGGCAGCAGGCCGTCCTGTTTGCCGGAGCCGCTGAGCTTGCGGACCACGCCGACCAGGGCGAGGGCCACGACGGCGACGGCGATGAGGATCGCGCTGACGGCGGTCACCGACGGGTCAACGTTGTACTGGAGGACGTTGAACACCTGCACGGGCAGGGTCACGGTGTCCACGGAGGACAGGAACTGCGAGATGAAGAACTCGTCGAAGCTGGTGATGAAGGAGAAGATGCCGGCGGCGACCATGCCGGGCATGGCCAGGGGGAGGGTGACCCGCCGCCAGACGGTCAGCCGGTTCGCGCCCATGCTGGCGGCCGCGTCCTCCAGCCGTTCGTCGATGCCCTTGAGGGTGGCCATGAGGATCATCACGGCGATCGGTGAGGCCAGCACGGTGTGGCCGAGTGCGATGGCGATCGGGCTGCCGAGCATCGCGGCCGGCTCGAAGAGCAGGAACAGACCGAGGGCGATGACGACCTGGGGAATCACCAGCGGGGCGAGTACCAGGCCGTAGACCGCCGTCCGCAGCGGCAGTTCGCTGCGGACGAGGGCGGTGGCCGCGGTCATACCCAGGATCAGCGAGAAGACCGTGGTCATGGCGGCCACCAGGGCGCTGAGCGACAGCGCGGCGGGCCACTTGCTGCCGTCGGCGAACAGTTGCTTGTACCAGCCGAGGGTCCATGCCTCCGGCGGGAAGGAGCCGAAGGCGTCCTTGCCGAAGGAGGTGACGACGATGACGATGATCGGCAGGGCCAGGAACACCAGGATCAGGGTCGCCAGCACGGTCAGGGTGATGCGGCCGGCCAGGGTGGAGCGGAGCTCGATCATGACGCCGTACCCCGATTCCTAAGGGCCTCGCCCGCCGACTTCAGCAGCCTGAGCAGCAGCAGTCCGGCGAAGGTGAGCAGCAGCAGGATGATGCCGAGCGCCGAGGCGCCGTTCCACTGGTTCTGCTTCATGACCTGCTCGTCGATGAGCGAGGCGACCATGGTCTGTTTCTCGCCGCCCATCAGGGCGGGGGTGAGGTAGTAGCCGAGGCAGAGGATGAAGGACAGCACGCCCGCGTTGACCAGGCCGGGGGCGACCAGGGGGACGTAGACCCGGCGGAAGATGGTGATCCGTCCGGCGCCCATGCTGGCCGCCGCGGCAAGCAGCCGCCGGTCGATGCCGCGCATGACGGCGTACAGCAGCAGGACGGTGTACGGCAGCATCACGGCTGTTGTGCCGATGACGACGCCGATCTCGTTGTAGAGCAACTGGACGGGCGCGCCGGGGACGTGCATGTCCGTCAGGGCGTTGTTCACCACGCCGTTGTCACCGAGCAGGATGATCCAGCCGTAGGTGCGCACCAGCGCGCTGATGAAGTGCGGGACGACCACCACGAGCATCGCCAGGCCGGCCCACAGCGGCTTGAGCCGCGAGATGGCCGAGGCCAGGACGAACCCGACGACCAGCGCGAGCAGTGAGGTCTCGGCGGAGATCCGCAGGGTCGTGAGCAGGATCTCCAGGTTCGCGCCCTGGAAGGCGTCGGTGTACCAGTGGAGGGTGAAGCCGCCCTCCTCGCCCTTCAGGCTCAGCATCAGGGTGCTGAAGATCGGATAGACGAAGAGGATCAGGAGGTAGACGACGACGGGGGTGGCGTTGAGCAGTCCGAAGCGGGTGCGCCGTTCGGACAATGCACGGCCCAGGCCCCGCTTGCCCGGAGCGGGTGTGGGCGCGGCGGGCGCCGGGGTGGGTGCCAGTGCGGTTCCGGCCATCGTCATCCCCCGTGTTCCATGTCGGGGAAGACGCTGACGTTCGCGGGATCCGCGGTGAGGCCGATGCGCTCGCCCAGGTCGGGGGCTCGGCCGGCGGGCAGTTCCAGCCGTACGAGTTCGGTGGCCGTTCCGCCGACAGGGCGGACGGTGACGCGTACGAGCGTGCCGACGTAGGTGACGGTCTCGACCGTCCCGGTACAGAATCCGTGGTCGGGCGAACACAGGGCGAGCCGGCCGGGCTGGACCGCGGCCCGGACACGGGCCCCTTCGGCCCCCGCCTGCGGGCGGGCCTTCAGTACGCCGCCGGTGTCGAGACGCACCAGAGTGTGGCCGGACGCCTGCTGCTCCACGTGGCCCGGCAGGAAGTTGGCGGCGCCGAGGAAGTCGGCGACGAACGGGGTGCGCGGTCGCTCGAAAAGCTCCTGCGGGGTGTCGAACTGGTCGATCCGCCCGTCCCGCATCACCGCGATGCGGTCGGAGAGGACCAGGGCCTCTTCCTGGTCATGCGTCACGTAGATGACGGTCAGGCCGAGTTCCTGCTGGATGCGCTTGATCTCGGTCTGCAGCTGGTCGCGCAGCTTCTTGTCCAGGGCGCCCAGCGGCTCGTCCATGAGGATGACCGGCGGGCGGTAGACCAGGGCCCGGCAGAGCGCGACGCGCTGCTGTTGGCCGCCTGACAGCTCGCGTGGGCGGCGGCGGGCCATGGCGGACAGTCCCGCCATCTCCAGCGTCTCGCCGACCCGGCGGCGCTGTTCCGCCTTGGACACACCCCGCAGTTGCAGGGGGAAGGCTACGTTCTCCCAGACGGTCATGTGCGGGAAGAGCAGGTACTGCTGGAACACGAAGCCCAGGCCGCGCTTCTGCGGGGCGAGGCGGGTCACGTCCCGGCCGCCGACGACGATGCTGCCGGAGTCGGGCTCGCAGAACCCGGCGATCATCATCAGGGTGGTGGTCTTGCCGGAGCCGGAGGATCCCAGGAAGGTGACGAACTCGCCCGCCGCGATCTCCATGGAGACCTCGTCGACGGCCGTCACTCCCCCGTACGTTTTCCGAAGCCGGGTCACGGACAGGGGCTTGCCGGAACCGGTCAGGTCGGCCGCGGAGGCCAGGGACAGCTCGGGCATCACGTCGATCTCAGGCATGCGTCCACTCCTGCCAGCGCTTGGACACGGCGTCCTGGTTCTTGATCCACCACTCGACGTCCAGGTCGAAGCCGGACTCCAGGTGCTCGGGCGAGCTGGCCAGGTTCGCGGCGGTGGCGGGCTTGAGCTTCTTGTAGGCGGCCGGCACCGACGGGGCCATCGGGTAGATCTCGGCGTAGGCCGCCTGTACCTCGGGCCGCAGGGCGAAGTCGATGAGCTGGTAGGCGGCGTCGAGGTTCGCCGCGCCCTTGGGGATGCCGAGTGCGTTGCTCTGCCGGCGGGCGCCGTTCCACTGGTAGGCGAGCGGGGAGCCGCCCTTGATCAGGGCGTCCAGGCGACCGTGCCAGACGCTGGAGGCGTCGACCTCCTTGCGACCCAGCAGCACGCCGGGCAGCGCGCCCGTGTCCCAGAACTTGCGGACGTGGGGCTTGATCTCGCTGAGAACCTTGAAGGCGCGGTCCACGTCGAGCGGGTAGAGCTTGTCCAGCGCCACGCCGTCGGCGAGGAGGGCGAACTCCAGCTCGGGCAGGTCGGCGTCCAGGGCCTGCAGCGCGCGGTTGCCGGAGAACGACTTGGTGTCCCAGAAGTCGGCCCAGGAGGAAGGTTTCTTCCCCCCAAAAGCGTCCGTACGGTACGCCATCACGCTGGCCCAGTAGTTCTTGCCGACCGCGTTGGAGGTCACCAGGGTCTTGGCGATGCTCGCGTTCTTGAAGTTCTTCAGCCGGTCGTAGTCGAGCTCCTCGGTGGCGTCCTGCTGCTTGAAGAGCACGAAGTCGGCCATGGAGTCGTCGATGACGTCGAACTGGGGGCGGCCCTGCTTGATCTGGGCGAGCATCTGGGCGTACTCGATGTTCACCACCTTGACCTGGATGCCGGTCTCCTTGGTGAACGGCTCGTAGATCGCCTGCTGGTTGGCGTCGCCGTAGGAGCCGCCGCTGTTGCGGACCACGAGGGTCTTGGAGCTCTTGCCGCCACTGCCGACGGACCGGCTGGTGCCGGTGCCGCAGGCGCTGAGCGTTGTGCCGGCGGCGATGCCTGCGGCCACGCCGCTGACTCCGCGCAGAAACCCTCTGCGGTCTATCCGGACATCTCTCACCGGGTGCCTCCTGGTGGTGCGGTACATGAGGAAGGGGAGCGTGGGGGTGCGTGCTGGTGGGATCTCGGTTCTGGTGGTGCGGGGAAGGGACTTGCTGGGGGGTGGGGTCAGTGGTCGCCGGAGTCCCGGGGAGCCGGGGCGGCGATGGCGGCCAGCTCGGCGCCGGGGGCGACGGTCAGGCCGCGCATGCCGTAGAAGATCCGGCCGGTGGCCGGGGTGTGGACCTTGTGCTCCTGGCCGTCGGCCGGATCGATGACGCGGCCGATGACCTGGCCCTCCGTCACGTCGTCGCCGACGGTGAACTCCGGATACCAGAGGCCGGTGGCCTCGGCGGTGACGCCGGCGGACCAGACCCAAGCGCGAACAGCCGTGTCGTCCTGGGGCTTGGTGTCCAGGACGCCGAGCCGGCCGAGTACTCCGTACAGGCCCTCGACGAGACGACAGGCGGTGTCCGCGTCGCGTTCGCCGAGCTGTCCGGTCTCCACGAGGATCGCCGGGACGCCCTGGCGGGCGGCGGCCGCGTGACTGTTTCCGCCGTCGGCGTTCATTCCGAAGATGACGTCCTCGATGCCGAGCGCGTCGGCCATGTCCGCTGTCTGTGCGTCCAGTTCGGGGTCACCGGTGAGGCGGTAACCGACGAAATCTGTCAGGGCTTCGTCGATGCCGCCGGAGTGCAGGTCGACGTAGGCGTCGGCGCCGTCCACGAGGTTGGTGAACAGCCACGCCGCGAGACGTTCGGTGGGGCTGCCGCCGGGGTCGCCGGGGAAGACGCGGTTGATGTTCACGCCGTCGAGCGGGGAGACGCCGAGGCGCCCTTGGTAGACGGCCGGGGGGTTGGCGACCGGGCAGACGATCACCTGGCCGTGCACCTCGCCGGGCTCCAGCAGCGCGGCCAATCGGGTGGCCGCGTCGACCCCCGTGAACTCGCCGCCGTGCACACCCGCGGTGATCAGAACGCGGGGGCCGGGGTGGGCGCCGTTGACCAGGGTCAGCGGAATGTCCACGGTGAGGGTGCCGAGGTCGGCGGGGACGGTGCCGCGGGTCTTGGTCCCGGGCTCGGCGCGCAGGACGCCGACATCGAGGGCGCTGGTCATGGCAGTCACCCCTCCGCTCGGTCGAGGGTGGAGATGAAGTCGATGGGCTGGGGCGAGGTGCCGTCCAGCGCGAGGTCGGCGGCGATGTCGCCGAAGGCGGGCGAGAGCTTGAAGCCGTGGCCGGAGAACCCGGCGAGCAGGACGACGTTCTCTGCGCCCGGCAGCGGTCCGACCAGCGGACGGCTGCTCTCGGTGTAGCCCTCCATGTAGACGGAGAGCCGGGTCGGATCGGGGTTCAGGTCCGGCATGTGACGCCCGATCAGCTCCGTGAAGATCTCCAGCTCCTCCGGGGCCACCTCTCGGTCGAGCCGGTTGGGGTCACCGGCCGGGCGGTGCAGGGCGCGGGAGAGACCGAGCTTGACGGAGACGCCGTCCGGGGAGGGCAGGCCGTAGCAATGGGTGGGCGCCGTGCGGATGAAGGCGGGGCGCTCTTCGCCGAACCAGGCGTCGGTGGTGGGCACATACCAGGCGCTGATGAGGCGGCGGATGTCCACCTCCCAAGGCAGGTCCGGCAGCAGGTCGTTCACCCATGGACCGACGGTGACCACGGCGGTGTCGAAGTGCTCGCTGCCTGCGTCGGTGCGGATCTCTACGCCATCCGCGACGGGCACGATCTCGCGAACCGTGGTGTAGCGGTGGATGCGGGCGCCGAGCTCCTCGGCGCGGCGGGCGGCGGTCTGGATCGTCAGCTCCGGGCGGATGAAGCCGGCGCGGCGGTCGAGCACGGCCGCGTCGCCGTCTTCGATGCGGAACTGCGGGAAACGCTTGGCCAGCAGCTCGATGTCGAGGACCTCGTGCTCGAGGCCATGCTCGGCGATCGACTCGAGGACCGTGGCCATCTGGTGGTGCTCTGTCGGCCCCATCAGCAGGCAGCCGGTCAGGCGGCGCAGCTCACGGCCGGTCTCCTGCTGAAGTTGCTCCCAGAGGGCGTCGGCGTGCTGGAGCAGCGGCACGTACCGGGAGTCCTCGAAGTGGGCGCTGCGGAAGATCCGGGTCTCGCCGCCGGCCGCGCTGCGGTCGTGGCCCGGGGCGAAGCGGTCGTAGCCGACCACCTCGGCTCCACGGGCAGCCAGACGCCAGGCGGCCTGGCTGCCCATCGTTCCGACGCCGACGACGGCGACGCGCTTCCTGGCAGCTGACACAGGGCTTTCCTTTCGTATCGCCGCGGCGCATGCTGAGCCCCCGGCGTGAGGCTGATCGATTCGAGGCGGTTTGGACGGGGCCGGCCCCGTCGGCGGGACTACAGCTCGCAATCGTCCGTATCTCGTAGCTCCGGCTCACCTTCGCGAGATCCTTCGAAGCCGTGCCACATTGTGGAACGCTGTGCTAGAATCTGGCACGAGAATGACAGCGGCGGAGAAGGGAGTCAAGAGGGTGTCCGCAAAGAATTCCGAGGATTAACGGGGGGAAACCGGATGGAAATGAAGAGCGTCACCAGGTCGCTGCGCATCCTGGAGGCGGTCGCCCAGCATCAGCCAGTGACTGTGGGCGAGCTGACGAAGATCTTCGGCCTGCCGAAGTCGACCGTGCAGCGCACCCTGGTCACGCTGGCGGAGGCCGGCTGGCTACGGGCCAGCCGGAAGGACACCACGCGCTGGGAGGTCGGCGCCCGGGTGCTGGCCGTACGACCCGCCGCCCTGCAGGGGTCCAGCCTGTTCGCCGCCGCCCGCGACCCGATGGTGCAGCTGCGGGACAAGGTCAACGAGACCATCCACCTGTCGGTGCCGGACGCGCTCCAGTGCATGGTCGTGGTGGACCGCGTCGACTGCGACCACCCCGTACGAACCTTCCACGCCATCGGCGACACCTCGCCCCTGCACGCCACCGCCACCGGGCGTGCGGTCCTCGCCCACCTGCCGAAGCAGGACATCGAGGAGCTCATCACTCAGGGCCTGGAGCGTTTCAGCGAGACGACGCCCGCGGACCCCGAGGAGCTGCGCGCCGAGCTGCGCCAGATCCGCACCGACGGCTACGCGGTCAACCGCAACCAGTACCGGCCGGGCGTCTGCGCCATCGCCGCGCCCATCCTCGACGAGGACGGCACACCGCTGGCCACCGTGGCCATCTCCATGCCCGATTCGCGGTACGACGCCGACCAGCTGCCCGAGTGGGGCCGCCTGGTCGCCGACACGGCCGCGGACATCACAGGGCGCCGCCTGGGCGCTTGAGCGGGTCCAAGATCTGGACCTCGCACGCCGAAGTCGCCGACTGGTGCGAACTGCTGGTGCGCACCGACCCCGCGGCCGCGAAACACCGGGGC
>NZ_JBSFUY010000069.1:0-15355 GCF_053592055.1 Streptomyces sp. NPDC002817 | reverse complement strand
GCCACGAGCAGCAGCGCCACCACGCACAGCACCCACGCCAGAACGAAGTGGACACGGCCGCCCCGCGACAACCCGAGCAGCCCTCTCTGGTTCATGAGCCACTACTCCCCCCGCCTGTGCCACCACCCGTCTGCTCCGGCGGCCCGTGCAGCATCGCGTGGCCTGGCGGCAGACAAAAGGTCCGGCTCCGGCAGCCTGCTGGCCCAGATCGTTCCGGATTCGAGCAACCGGAGACAGCCCGAGTACCCGCGCCATCACAGCCTCCATCCCCGAGACGTTCCGGTGCCATCCGCAGACGGACACCGGGGGCCCTTCGTCAGGCACCCGGAAGTGACACCAGGAGCACGTGAATCAGATTCTCTTTGCCTGCCTGGTTCCCGCCGGACAGCTGCTGCACTACGGCAGACCGCACAAGGGGAGGACCGGGGCATGGACATGCCCCCTGAGCAATACGCCGGAGTCGACATCGGCAAGGCGGACGTGAAGGGCAGCGTCCGTCCTCCCCGGCCGGCCAAGCGGCACCGGAAAGACGTACGGACCCTCTCCACCCGTCACCCGGGACCTGCTGGTCTCCCGGGACTGGCTGCTCGCGTCGGGCACCACCGTGGTCGGCATGGCCCGACACCCCGCCATGATGCGCCCCGGTCGCTCCCCGCGGGCGCCTGCCAGGGTTTCACAGCACCGCGCGAGATCTTACGAAGCCCTTACGCAGCCGTCGCAAACAGCCTGACGCCCCTACGCTCACGGTGTGTTGACGATCCGGAACATCACCCTCGGTACGGTCGCGCCCCTCGTGCTGGCTGCGGCGGGCGCCGCACACCCGCACGGCCTGTCCAGAGCGACAGCCGCGGACTGGACGCACTTGCACATCGCGCTGCTGCCTGTCTTTCCGCTGCTTACCCTCGGACTCCTCGTCCCTCTGTGGAACCGCCCCCGACCAGACCTCGCGGGCTTCGCCACGGTGGTGGCCTGGACGAGTGCGTTCGCCTACGCAGCCTTCTACACCGGTCTCGACGCGGTGGCCGGGATCGCGGCGGGGACCGCGGTCGAGCATGCTCCCGAAACAGGGGACATAGGACCGATCAAGTACCCGCTCTACGACACCGGTGAGTCGCTCGGGCAGGCCGGCGCCTACGCCCTCCTCGTCGCTGTCGTGGCCACAGCCGTCGCACTCTTCCCGCAACACGGCGCGCGAGTCATTCCCGGAACGGTGGTCCTCCTGGTGGCCGGCTGGTCCTTCATGGACAGCCACATCTTCTGGCCCCGCGGCGTATGGACAATGCTCGGTTTCGCACTGGGCTTCGCCCTGCTCGCCGCCGGGGTCGCAAGGAACGAATCCGTGCCGCGCCGCGACTGAGCGGGACGGAACGGACCCAGCGCCAGGGCCGGTCACACGAAACGCGGCCGCGCGGAGACCATCACCCTGTGCCCGCGGCAGTTGACACGCCCCACACGCCGTAGCCTGCACTGGTCGACACCGATCGGGGACGCCAACTGGCCCCGATACGGGTCGGCAGGGAGGGAAGGGCGGCATGCACGGCAACCGCCCTGCGCTGCTTCTGTGGGAGCGGGCGTGTGCAGTCGTCGTCGTGCTGGGCGTGCTCTATGCAGCGTTCCTGCCATTGATCGCTAACCACGAAGTGCTGAGGATCGCGTACAGACGCGGTGGGCCCCCGTCGATCATCATCACCGTGGGGGCGTTTGCTGGCTGGCTCCGTCTTCGCTTGGCTCGATCGCGACAACGCCCGCCCGCTGTGCTGGGAGTCGCAGGATTGCGCCCAGTCGCTCTCTTGACTGTGATGTGGCGCCCGGCAGGTGGAAGAGCCGGACGTCAACCCTCCTCCGAACAGCGGGCGCCTCAATGATTCGCAGCCTCCCGGCAACACTCCGGGCAGTGACCCCGCCCAGCGCCGGAACGTAAACCCGGCGCCGAGCCCTCCGCCGTCGCACCGGGACCGAGGGCTCCCGCCTTGATCCCCCCAATTTCGGGAGGCACCGACCGACGGCTCTGCCATTTCTGCCGACCGAACGACGGGGGCCGCAACGACAGACAGGGGCGCGAGGACGAGACCGCCCTGCCAGGGGTCACCGAGCTCTCAGGCGCATGCCGTTGCGCATGGCGCCACGCGCGCGTGTCCGTGTGCCGGACCCCGAACAGATGTCACTACTGCCGGACGCCGCCCATCTCCGCTGCGAAGAGCACCGGATCGCTGTCGAACCCCCGCACCATCTCGCGGAGCCCCCATGCTCCCGTCGCGTCTCTGCTGAATTCGGCGACCGTCGCGGCCGTGGCCTGGGCGACGCCCTCGAAGTCGTCGGCCAGCAGCTGCCGGTAGCCCTGGACGACCAGCACTCCGGCACCCGCTATGTCGCCGAACGTGCGACGGCCCCCGTCCTGGTGGATGGCCACCCCAACCACCACCCGCCCGTAGGCGGACGACATCCGATCGAACTCCAGCACCATCGCCTCGACGAAGCCGAACCCCATACCGGTCTCGCTGTGGCGGCCCATGTTGATGGTGCCGTCCGGCGAGCGGCTGTCGTAGTGAACGACATACACCGGCCGACCGTACGGATCGTCCGCGGAGTAGGTAGCGGCGATGATGTCGAGATGGCGAGGCGCCTCCCCGTGTGGACTCGGGTCCCATCTGAGCTTCACTTCGACCTTGCTCAGTCCCTCTCCGACACCACTCACTTGCCGCTCCCCGTCAGGCCCGTCGCGGGACGCCCCCGCATCGTCAAGTATGTGCACTGACCAGGCTTTTGATGCTTCTTTAGCTCACTTCATCCACCAGCTCTTACCGCTCGTTGTGCGGGACTTTCCCGGTCATCCCGCTGGTAACCGCTGGTGTGACGTCAGTCCCGGATGGCGATCTTTGGTCTTGTATTGACGCGTTCTATACGGCATCTTTACTCGCGGAGAGCCGGGAAGCCTGGTCGGCAACTCGGTCCGTCATGGGCCGAGGTCAGGATGATGTCGACCGAAGCGGGAGCCGATGTTCGAGCGCATCACCAAAGAGATTCTTTCCGGCCTGACTGTCGCCATCGTGGCGTTGCCGCTGGCGATCGCCTTCGGCATCACCGCGACCGGCACATCGGAGGGCGCGCTCGTCGGACTGTACGGTGCGATCTTCGCCGGGTTCTTCGCGGCATTGTTCGGCGGTACGCCCGGCCAAGTGACCGGCCCCACAGGCCCCATCACCGTCGTGGCCACCGGGGTCATCGCCACGCACGGACTTGAGGGCGCGTTCCTCGCGTTCATCATCGCCGGCGCCTTCCAGATCCTGTTCGGACTGTGCAGGCTCGGATCGCTCATCCGCTACGTGCCCCACCCCGTGGTGTCGGGCTTCATGGGCGGGATCGCGCTGATCATCATCTTGGGCGAAATCGACCAGGCTCAGAAGAGTTTTCTGGTGGTGGCTGCCACGATGGTGCTCATGCTCGTGTCCGCACGAGTGATCAAGTCGGTTCCGGCGAGCCTGATCGCGCTCGTGATCATGACTGCGGCCCTGCGGTTCACCAACTCGCTACTGCAGGACGTACACGTCGGGCCGGTCTCGCTCAACACGGCGATTGACTACATAGGCCAGATCCCGGAGTCGATGCCTTCGCTCACCCTCCCCCAGTTCAGCGGATCGCAGCTCCTGACCCTTCTCCTGCCCGCGCTCAGCATCGCACTTCTGGGTTCGATCGATTCGCTGCTGACCTCGGTCGTCATGGACGAAATCACCGGCAACCGGCACCGCAGCAACAGGGAGCTGATCGGCCAGGGACTCGGCAATGCCGCCAGCGGGCTGTTCGGCGGTCTGGCCAGTGCCGGCGCCACCGTCCGGTCCGTGGTCAATGTCCGCAGCGGTGGCCGTACGGCTCTGTCGGCGGCTGCCCATAGCGTCATTCTCCTCACCCTCGTGGTCGGGCTCGGGGCCGTGGTGCAGTACATCCCTCTCGCCGTGCTGTCAGGGATCCTGATTCTGACCGCGTTCGGGATGTTCGACTGGGCAAGCCTGCGCAAGGCGCACGTTGCTCCGAGAGGTGACGTGGTCGTGATGTTCGCGACGATGATCATCACTGTCCTCGTGGACCTGACCGCGGCGGTCGCCGTCGGCGTCGTCCTGGCACTCGTCGTTCACGGCGTTCAGTCACGGCGGCACAAAGCCTCGATCGTCCACGACGGCGCCGGCACCTACCACATTGGGGGACCGCTGTCGTTTCTGTCCGTCGACCGCGTCTTCTCCACGCTGCGCAACGACCTCCCGAACCTGTCGCTGAGCCTGAAGCACGTGAACTACATCGACACGTCCGGCGCGAAGGCGCTGCTGACCTTCATCGACCACTCGCACAAGTCCGGCGTCGAGCTCGGTGTCAAAGACCTGCCGCCGCATGTCGAGAACCGACTCATCGCGCTCGCGGACGAAGGGCAGCGTGACAAACTCATGGCCGTCGTCCAAAACCACTAGCCGTCGAAGCGCCTATCCGGCCTCAACGCAGCCAGGGCCCAGTCGTGTCAGCGGTAGCGAAGCAGCAACATGGCGGCGTCGTCGTGCAGCGGACCTTTCACGTGTTGCACCAAATCCTGCCGCAGGCTCTCCAACGCGGCCTCGGGGTCATGCTCCTTCAAGACATGAGCGCGTTCATCCAGGGGATAAAAGCGTCCTGCGGCGTCGCGGGCCTCGGTCACGCCATCGGTGTAGAGCAGCAATTGATCCCCACGCGCGAAGCCGGTAGCAAAGGGCAGCGGGGCGGATGGGTTGTGGGCGCTCAGACCGAGTGGGAGCGCGTGGGCGGGCGGTTCGGGGAAGGTCACGGACCCGTCGGCGCGCATCACCATCGGCGCCGGATGGCCGTAGTTGAGGAACGTCACCCCGTCGGCGGTGACTTCCGCGAGGATGGCCGTCACGAACTTCTCCCCGTCCAACTGCCGGTTCACGGCACGTTCCAGCCTCTTCCCGACCTCGGACAGATCGGCTTCTTCCGGCGCCGACTCCCGAAAGGCCCCCAGGACCACGGCCGCCGTCTCCACAGCTTCCAGTCCCTTGCCCTGCACGTCACCGACGATCACGCGTACGCCGTGGGGTGAGGCGACCATTTCATACAGGTCACCGCCGATACGGGCCTCGGCGACGGCCGACGTGTAGGACACCGCCGCTCGTAACGGGCCGGCTTTGCGCGGCACGGGCTTGAGAAGAACGCGCTGTGCCGCTTCGGCGATGGAGCGCACATTGGCCAGCTCCGCCTCGCGTTGCTGACGCATTACGGCGGCGACGATGCCGGCCGTCGTGACGCCGGCGACGGAGGCGATGGTCATGTATCCGCGGCGCGCCTGGAGCATGTCGTTGTAGAGGCCTAGAGCAACGCAGAGCAGCAGCGCAATGACGCCGATCCCCAGGGTGCGCCGCCAGCCACCGACCAGGCTGGCGAACGCCGGGCCCAGCGACAACAACGGAAGGAATCCGACTCCTGGCCCCACGGCGATGTCGACCGCGGTGACGGCCGCCATCATGGCGAACGGGAGGGCGGACAGCACGGCAAGGCGACGGCTCTTGTCAGTCACGCTTCACCCCCCGCTCGGCGACAGCACGTCCCGCGTCAGCGAGCGGGACCACCGTTGTTGCTTCTCTCCGCCCTCTGAACAGTAGGCGGGGGCGGGATCTCCAGCAAGATCGCCACTGGCGTTCGCCGGCATCTCGCGCAGCGGCCGTTCCTGAACGGTCGCAGGGCGTGCTCTCCATGGTCGGGGCGGCCACCGGCTGTTCGTCCGCTACGGCTTCCCGCGTGGCATCAAGTACAGGTCCGTCAGCAAGAAGTCCCGGATGCGGTCGGCGATGGCCGGCCAGTCCTGGCCGAACCAGATGAAATGCCCGCTCGCCCAGCTTTCGATCAGCTCGGCTTGGCGCAGAGTCGCGACAAGGGCCCGGGCATGCGCGAACGGTACGGCGCCGTCCTGACAGGTCGCGATGACGAGACTGGGCTGGTAGGCCTGGCCCGCGTGACGCGTCAGCTCCGCGGTGGTTTCCAGGGCTTTGAGGTCGCGGAGAAAACCGCGGCCCGACCTCATACGGGAGAACAGTGTGATCAGCTCTGCCCGGTCCTCCGCGCGGAGACCGGACACTGCCTCCCGTGCGGAAAGCACCGTCAGATCCCGCAGCAGCAGGCGCAGACCGATCGCGGGCACGTAACGCATCAGTGTGCGCACCACAGCCCATACGAAAGGCTCCGTCGGGGCCGCGAAGGCGACACGGGCCGCCATGCGGGTACGGCGGTCGGGCCAGGGCAAGGGTCCTACGGCGCTCTGCAGGATCATCTTGTCCACCAGGGCGGGGTACCGCGCCGCCATGGCCACCGCGGTGGGGCCGCCGGCCGAGACACCGACCACCGCGGCGACGCCGGTGATACCGAGGTGCGTGCAGAGCGCGGAGGTGACGTTGGCGAATCCGCCCACCGAGCCGCCAGTCGAGACCGGGGTGCGGCCGTACCCCGGACGGGACGGCACCAGCACCGAGCAACCGGCGTCGGCGAACACCTGCTCACCGAGCGAGAGCCCGGCCCGCATGTGCCCGCCGTGGAAAAGGACGACGGTGTCCGGCCCGCGCCGATCGAAACGGTACTCGACCAGCCCCTCCTCCAACCCGGCGACCTGCGTTGGGTGTTCGTCCAAGCCTCCGTCAGATGTCGCCCTCACAACACCTCCTCGATCCGAGGGAGTTCCTTGCGGGCCGTGTCCAGATCCGCGAGTTCGTGGTCTAGGACCAGGTAGATGAACAGCCAGTCGTGAGCCCTGCGCGCAAGGGGACGCAGAAGGTGGTACTCGGTGTCCAGAGTGATCAGGATGTCCTCCACCCGCTCGGGTTCGTAGCCCAACTGAGCGCGTGCCGAGAGTTTGACGCGGACGACATCCGTGTCCCTCCGAGCGGCATTCTCAAGGTTGAGACCAGCCGGTTTGCCGATGACGCCGAGCGGCATGCGGCTGATGTAGTCGACGATCGCGGCGCCCAATGCGCCTTCGATACTCATCGCACGGCGCAGGGCACCCTGGATCGCGGACACAGCCTGCTCCCTCATCGCGTTCAGGCACTGTGCCGACCAGACTTCCCGGCGCTCCAGGACCGGCCTCCATCCCGTCTGCCTCAGACGGAGAGCCGCGCCACCCAAGCATCGTGTCATGGGCCCAACTCGGTTGTCGCCGGTCTTGTCAGCATCGCGAAGCCACTGCTCGCTGCGAGTTGGGGCCGGATCGGCCAGAGGGCCGTGATCACACGGTCTTTCCGCCCCACCGGGCGTCGGCCTCCGCCCAGGCTTTGTCCCATTGCCGCAGGCGCCGCAGGTTCAGAAGCGAGTGAACAGCCTGGCCACCACCCACTACGACCGAGATCGCGCAGGCCGCGGCGAGGACACCCGTCGCGCTCGCCTGAAGCACTCCGGCCGAGCTGGACAACGGCCGGGTGGTGAGCCGGTCCTTCCCGTTCGTCCAGACCATGATCCGAGCGCCGGCCTCAAGACCGGGCTCGACCCGAGTCTGACCGGTGTGGGACGTGCCGTCGGGTCCGGTCCACCGCACGGTGATCCACACGGGAGTCCGGCCCACCCGATTCGCGGTACGGGGCTTTGCGTCCTCCAGGAGGACGGCCGAGACCTGCTGCCGCTCGGTCCGCTGCCGCTCCAGGTACTCGGCGGATGTGATCCCCGCCGCCAGACCCGCCAGGAGACCACCGGTCGTGGCACACAACCACATGACGAGCACCAGCCAGGCTTCGACGACGTCGATGCGCCGCTTGAGCGGATTACGTCGCCACCGCCACCACCGCACGCCCGTGCGAGGTGTTCTCGCCATCGGCTCGCACCCCCTCGGTCGAGAGCACCGACAGCCCTTGTCTCCAGTGTGCCCGCTCGCAGGTTTGCCGGTGCACCCTGGGTCTCGGCGACCCCTTCGAGATCTCACTGCAGTGCAGGGCGGCGGAAAGACCCGTGCCTGCCGAACACTGCCGCGTTGTGGGGCCCCGCCCCGCGAAGTTGTGCACGTCACGCCCCCTTGGCGCGGAAAGCACCGGACTCAGGCAACGGCGGTCCCAAGCACCACAGTAGTGTTGTCTGGCCGGGTCCCGGGATGGCACCATTCGGCGCGCACAGTCGCGTGCACGGCAGCGAGCGAGAACGGGCCCGGCTCCGGAAGGTCCGCGGCACAGTGAGAGGCGGAGGTCGTGTCGAAAGATGCCTCGCGCACTGAACTCGCCTCTTACCTGGATGAGTTGGCTGTCTACGGCCACGCAGTCGAGCGCGGAGTCGTTCCGCTCTCCTATGCGGTGGAGGTATTGCGCGCGCATCGGTTACAGGCCGGGGCCGAGGAGATCGCGCGCGACCTGCGGCATTGGGAAGACCGCATCGTGGCCGGAGAATTCCATCCTGAACTCATCGACGAGGAACGCTGGGAGCGCCCCACGGACGAGTGGCTCAGGGAACACCTGCGACGGGCACTTCAGAACCGTGGAATGCCTGTCGACGAGAAGACGGGCACAGGGGAGCTCTTGCGGGAGTATCTCCGGCATCTGATGGACGGCGACGGTCACGGTGACCTCTCGTAACAACCCAGTGCCGGGAGAGGGCGACAACACGTCGGCCATTCCCGACGAGATGTGGCAGCAGTTCATCGAGGACAGCGAACGCGCCATCCGCGGCACCGCTCCCAGAGAACTGTCCGCACAGGAACGGGCGGCCCAGGCCTTGCCCCCGCCCCTGGAGACGGACACGGACACCACACGTCGGAGGACCTGGCGGCAGCGGCACACGCTCAACGAAACCGGACCGGGGCCGCTCGAGGCCGTTGGCGAACTGTGGACCCCGGAGGACCCGTGGACCGGCCCGGCGTGGCGCGACATGGAAACTCGCGGCAGACGACGTCGGGTCAGCCGCGTCCTCGGCATGGTGGCCGCACTCGTCCTGCTACTAGGTGCCCTTTCTCACCTGCCCACCGCCTCGGGCGACCGGCCGCCAATGGACAGTGAGGCCACCTGGACGCAGCCGGAGGACGTCTCGGACGCCCTCCAGACGGCGACGGCCTGTCCGGCTCTGGAGGACCCGGACCCCTGTATGGGGTGAGTCCCATCCACCCCCGCGCAGGGGCAGTCGCACTCCATGAACCCCCGCTAGGGCGTGCGGAATCGTCCGGAGCCTGCGCCCCTAACCGTCCGCGCGGTACAGCTTGATGTCTCTGTTCACGAAGAGGTGCACGAATCCGCATCGCCAGCAGATCAGCCCGGTCGCCGTCTCGTCGGCCCACGCCATCTTCATGAATTCCAGTCCGACGCTGTTCAGGAGCACGCCCCGCTCCCGGAACAAGTCGCTCCGGCAGATTTGACAGGTGACCCAGATATCCCCGACCGCTGCACGAACCGGCTTGGGCACCATGACGGTGCCCCTCTCCCCCGTGTGCTCACTGCCCTGGTCAAGGCGGTGAGCAACGAGGATATCGGGCACTTGTACGCATGGATTCCGCAGATCTACCCGTCCGTCAGGCGTTTAGGTCCCGGCGGCTGAAGCGGTACGCGCCGACGGCCACCCTCCTGCCCCAGCACAACGCCACGTTCGACGTGACGCTCGGAGTGGCTCAGGAAGGCATAGCGAACGAGGCAGGACGGCACCTATTCGCTCCTGCACGATGAGCAGTTCGGCCCGTCCCCTTCGTACACCTCGACGATGCGAAGCAGCCCCAGACCCTTGAGGGCGGCCCGGGGTTGGGGCCCCGTGTGCGTGGCGAATACGCGTGTGCCGTGCCTCCGGGCGGCGCGCAGCGCCATGAAGAACACCGTTCCACCGTCACTGCTGAGGTAGGTCACCTTGCTCAGGTCGATCTCGAGGCTGGCGATTCCTGTACGCAGGAGCTCTACGAGCGCCTTCCCTGTCTGGGCCGCGTTCTTGGAAGTGATCTCCCCCGAGAGGTGAACGACGGCACGGTCAGGGGTGGACTCGACCCCGAGCCGGCGACCGCGGAACGGATGCAGCAGACGGCTGCCCGCACTGAGCAGCCTGTGATGCCCACGGTGTTGCCGTGCCGAAGAAGGATCAGGCATTCGGAGCTCCAGGGCAGAGGAGGGCCAACTGCCGACCAGGCTTCCCGGCGCACCTGAGGGTCATCGTAGGCGCAGGTCACCGCGTCTGCCACCGGGGCAGCCGGCGGTTGAGCCGATCGGGAAGTGCGGACTTCACATCCAGCCCAGTCCTCTCTGTTGCCGGGATCCGGCAAAGTCGCGTAGTTCATTGTGCCTATCAGTGATCTATCAAAAACGCGTCAAGGACAGGTAGGGTTTCCCCCGGTGTGCCGGGAAGCCTGGTCGGCGAGCAGGGGATAAATCTCTCTTCCGATCGGGGGTGTCCGTCATGGTGCTTGTGGCGGTATTCGGTGTCGCACTGCTGGTGGCAGTGCTGTTGTCAGGCCTGGCGGCACGGACGGTGCTCTCCACGTCCTTTCTCTTCCTGGTCGGCGGAGCCCTGGTCAGTGACGGCTTCCTCGGGCTGATCCACATCACGCCGGACAGCGAGATCGTGTCCGTGACGGCCGACTTGGCACTGTTCGCAGTGCTGTTCACCGACGGCATGCACGTGTCCTTCCCCAAGCTGCGCGCCAACTGGCGCAACCCTGCCCGTGCGCTCGGTCTCGGCATGCCGCTCGCGTTCGTCGGCATGGCGCTCATCACGCACTACTTGGTGGGCCTGGACTGGACGACGTCCTTCCTGGTCGGTGCCGTACTGGCTCCCACGGACCCGGTGTTCGCCTCCGCGATCGTCGGCCGCAAGGAAGTCCCGGTGAAACTGCGGCAGCTACTGAACGTGGAGAGCGGTATCAACGACGGGCTCGCCCTGCCGGTCGTCCTCATCCTGATCGCCGCCGCCGGACCGACCTCCGGGCACGCCGAGGCCGACCTCGGGAAGATCGCGCTGGAGCTGGTCCTCGGCCTCGTCTTCGGCCTTGTGCTCCCCTACGTCGTGATCGAGCTCGTACGGTTCCGGCTGCTGGGCGCCGAGCCCAAGCTGCAGCCGCTGCTGCCGCTGGCAATCGGCGTGATCCTCTACGGGGTCTGCCACCTCACGCACGCCAACCCCTACCTCGCCGCGTTCTCGGCGGGCGCGGTGCTCACCGCACGGTCGTTGGAGGCGAAGGAGGCGTTCGAGCCTCTCGGGGAGGCGTTGGCGGAGCTGGCCAAGTTCGCGGCCCTGCTGGTGTTCGGCGCGCTGCTGACCCCGCAGCTGTTCGGCGACCTGTCCTTCGGCGGGTACGTCGCCGTGGTCCTGGCGATCGCGCTAATCCGCCCGGCCTCACTGCTGCTCTCGCTGCTGGGTACGACCATCTCCCGCAAGGAGAGGCTGGTGGCGGCCTGGTTCGGGCCGAAGGGCTTCGCGTCGGTGGTCTATGGGCTGCTGGTCCTGCAGTCCGGTATCCCGCAGGCCGAGGAGGCGTTCACGCTGATCGCGGTGTGCATCGCCTTCTCGATCGTCGCGCACAGCTCGACCGACGTGCCGATCGCCCGCGCCTTCGACGTCGACGAACTGGCCGGAATCCCGGAGCCGCACAAGGACACGGGCGCTCAGTCCACGGAGAGGCACACCGATGCATGCCCATGACCTGGCCCGGCCCTACCCCACCGTGTCCGCGGACGACGACGCCCTCGCTGCGGCCCGCCTGGTCGTTCGGCACCAGCTGCCCGCGCTGCTGGTCCTCGACCGCGACGACTACCCGTACGCGGTCGTGCCGGCCGCCCGCGTGATCAGCGCGCTGCTGCCCTGGTACATGCGGGAGAGCCCGGTGCTGGCAGCCGAAGCGGATGACCGCTTCGACGAGGAGGCCCGGGAAGCGATGGCCGGGCGGTCGGTGGCCGAGTGGCTGCCGCGAGGCCCTCTCACTCCCCCGGTCGTCGGTCCGGACGCCTCGCCCGCGCAGATCGCCATGCTCATGGCCCGCAAGGACTCTCCGCTGGTCGCCGTCGTCGAACGCGACGCCGACACAGCGACGGTGATCGGCGCGATCACCGCGACCGCCCTGTTGGAGCATGTCATCGGAGGATCGTGAACGACTGGCACAGCTGGGCCGCGATCGTCGTCTTCGTCGGCGCGTACGCCCTGATCATCAGCGAGAAGATCCACCGGGTCGCCGTGGCACTCGGCGGCGCGGGCCTCATGCTGGCGATCAGGGCGACCGACGACAAGTCGGCGTTCTACTCCGAGCACTCAGGCGTCGACTGGAACGTCATCTTCCTGCTGATGGGCATGATGATGATCGTCGGTGTGCTGAAGAAGACCGGCATGTTCGAGTACCTGGCCATCTGGTCGGTGAAACGGGCCCGGGCCAAACCCTTCCGGGTGATGGCCATGCTGGTCGTCATCACCGCGGTCGCCTCGGCCCTGCTGGACAACGTCACCACGGTCCTGCTGATCGCCCCGGTCACCCTGCTGGTGTGCGAGCGTCTCGCGCTCCCGGCGGCGCCGTTCCTGATCGCCGAGGTGATGGCCTCGAACATCGGCGGCACCGCGACCCTCGTCGGCGACCCGCCCAACATCATCATCGCCAGCCGCGCCGGCCTCACCTTCAACGACTTCCTGGTCCACCTGACCCCGATCGTGGTCATCCTGCTCATCGTCTTCGTCCTGATGTGCCGGGTGATGTTCCGCAAGTTCTTCGTCTACGACGAGGACCGCGCCGCCGAGATCATGGCGCTGGAGGAACGTGAGGCCATCAAGGACACCCGTCTGCTGGTCCAGGGCCTGGTGGTACTGGCCCTGGTGGTGGTGGGCTTCGTGCTCCATCCGGTGCTGCACTACGAGCCGAGCATCGTCGCCCTGCTCGGCGCCGGACTGCTCATCGCCGTCTCCACCGCGGAGACCGGCGCCGTGCTGAAGGAGGTGGAATGGCCGACCCTGGCCTTCTTCGCCGGGCTCTTCATCATGATCGGCGGCCTGATCGAGACGGGCGTGATCGGGGAGGTCTCCAAGTTCCTGGCCGACGCGATCGGTGACAACGAACTCGGCGGCTCCATGATGCTGCTGAGCGCCTCCGCCGTCCTGTCCGGCATCGTCGACAACATCCCGTACGTCGCCACCATGGCCCCCATCACCAGCGACCTCGTCCAGAACATGGGCGGCGGCAGCGACCACGTCATGTGGTGGGCCCTCGCTCTGGGCGCCGACCTGGGCGGCAACGCCACCGCGATCGGCGCGAGTGCCAACGTCGTCGTCCTGGGCATCGCCGAACGCAACCGACAGCCCATCTCCTTCTGGCAGTTCACCAAGTACGGACTGATCGTCACCGTGGTCACCGTGGTCATCGCCCTCGGCTATGTGTGGCTGCGCTACTTCGCGCTCGCCTGAGCTGACGCCTGCCGAACCCACCACGGGGAACGGCCGCCTGGACCGGAAAGAGGTACGCACATGGGTCCATCGCTGATAGCACCGGTGGCAGTCATCGCCATGCTGGTGATCCGAACCGCCCTGGTGGAGATCCGCCACCCGGGAAGCGCACGCCGGCAATGGGCCTTCCTCACCAACCGCCAGGCGGTCACGACCGGAGCCGTAGTGGTCCTGCTTCTCTCCGCCGTCGGCTGGCGAACAGCCAGTTTCGTCTCTGTGGCATGGGCCTTGCTCGCGGGAGCCCTTGTCGCCCACCTGGTCAACCTCTCCACGAGGTCCGACTCGCAAGGGACGAGGACGAAGCGGCAAAACCCCTGGCACTGGTGATCCGAGTGAATCCGGATGAACCCATACCGACGTGGTTATGGAGCTCAGACACCCCGACCGAGTTCGTCCTGCTCGATCAGGGCGGCCGCCTCGTGGGGCGGCTGCGCTTCCGCGTCTGCCAGAAGTGCCGTACGGGACGGATTCTGGACGTCTGGATCCAAGACAGCCGCCAGCGTCAAGGCCTGGGACGCGAGCTCATCCATTCGCTGCTCGCCCAGTGCCCGGGCTACCGATGGAGCACGACGCTGCAGACCCGGGACGGGCGAGCCTTCTTCAGCGTGATGGCTCAGGAGACGACGGTGGCCCTGCCCCACAGCGGCCCCTTGTGCCGACACCTCATGGGATGGTTGCAGCGAACGCGGCAGCATCTGCTGCATCGTTGAGGGCCCCGCTGAACTCGGACCCGCCTACCTCACGGCTTCATGTCCCGGTCGTCGAGGCGGCTGATCCCCGCTCCCCCTCCGATGTGGTGAAGGGCGCGGGCGTGGCGACGCGTGTCGCGGATCCGCCTGGTGGCGGCAGACTCGATCCGGTGCGCCTCCTCGCTGGTCCCGAGCCGTCGGCGATCTCGCCGGACGAGCACTCCGATCGCCCAGGCCCCGAGCATGGCGAGAGCGGCACCAAGGATCACCACAAGCGCCATCCTCCCCTCCGTCGGGCGTGAGCCACACGTTCATAGTCCGGGTTCAACGTGTCCGATTCACCGACCGTTCTCGGCACAGTCGCGCGCCAATTGCCTTCCATGTCTCGGCAATCACGTGCGTACCCGCGTCGGCGGCCAATCGATGCCGGCCGCCGTCAGGATGCCCCCGTACTTGGTGAGTCGGCGCCGAGCGAGGTACAGGCCGAGCCCCCACAGGGTGGCGAACAAGAGCCAGACGGCGGCGCAGACCAGCAGGGCCGTGCTCGTGAAGCCGGTCTGCGAGAGCGGGATGAGCATGACGAAGGGGATGATCAGGAGCATGACTAGGCCACGCCGCCGATGGGTGCGGCTGGAGTCGACCATGATCCGCGCGTGCAGCAGGTCGACGTCGCGTCGGGTTTCGGCAAGCGGACGCAGACGGTTTCCGCCGGGCCTCATGCCAGGCAGCTGGCCACCCTGGAGTGCGGTCGGGTATCGCTCTGTGGTCCGGGTGGCCCGCTCGACGGCATCCAGTGTGCGCCGGAATGCGAAGTACGGGTTGGGGCTCCCCTTAGGGGAGAGCGGCGACAACCCGTCGTACTCGTAGCCGTACTGCTCGGCGACATACGCGAACCCCGCGAACTTCCGCCAGGACCGCTGCAGATTGCGGGCGTCGTGCCGCTCCGCGCCCTGGGAACCGTCCCGCAGCAGTGCTTTGAGTTGGGACTGCAGGAACATATCGCCTCCTGGGTCGGGGCCATCGGCAGTACCAGGATGCCGTAGCGGACTGATCACGATGATGGCGGAACCGCCCGCATCACGGATCGCTTCCTATCACCTGGGTAATCCGGCTTCCCAGCGGTGGGAAGCGAGCGGCACACGTACAGGGGGATGCACAGTGGGTTCGTCGAAGTACCCCAATGGGCCTTGACCCCTGAGGTTGGACACACGAGACACTGGATCCTGAGGATCTGAGAACGGACATCTCGTGGTCATGAAGAACTATCCGCCGCAGTT
>NZ_JBSFUY010000068.1:0-16962 GCF_053592055.1 Streptomyces sp. NPDC002817 | reverse complement strand
AGCTACCTCGCCGGCCTCCACCTCCGTGCCTCGATGATCTGGATCAACGACCTGCTGAAGGCAACTGGCTGATCACAACGTCACACAGGCCCTAGTACTGCAACGGACGAGAAGGCCAGAATCCCCGGGCTTCAGCCCGAGGAGCAAGTCAAGGCACATGCCCACCGCGACCATCCATCACCTGCAACACAGCGATCGTCGGGCTGCGGCCAAGACTGCCCCTACCAGCAGTGCGAGGCCGCAGACCAACCCCGTACAGCCACACAACACCACACCGTGAAGGCCGCGCGTCCTGGCTAACCTCCACACAAGGAGTGCCGCAGGTCCTCCTCGAAGCAGGTATCCATCACTTTGGAGAGCGTCGCCCCTCCACCTGCCCGGCGTTCACCTCGCCGTGTCCGCATGACACGGCCAGGCCGGGGCAGGCGAGGAGGCGAAGCTCTCCGACGGCGGGGGCACATCGGCGAGCGGGAGGCAGCCATGGAGGTCCGGTCGTTGCGACTCACGCCTCGGTGGGCCGATGCCGGTCTGCTGGTCGTCGAAGCGGAAGGGATTTTCGACGCGGCCTCGGCCCCCTTGTTGTGTGAGCCGCTCATCAGGCTTCTGCATGTGGGACACTGCCACTTCGTGGTCGACGTCCAACAAGTAACAAGCTTCAACCGCGCCGGTGTCCAGCTTCTGGCGGCGGCACGGCGCACGATCCGAGCCGGGGGCGGCATGCTGACTCTGGTCGCGGGGCCGGATGCGCGAAGCGCCTTCAACGCAGCGGACGTCGGCCGGTCGGTATTTCTGTACCCCACTGTTGTCGAGGCGTCGCGAGCCTGTAAGCCTCGCCCGGGGCTGACGACGGTGCGGAATTGCCCTGACAGACGCATGGGCCGCAGTCGGTCGTCATCGCCCGGGTCAGGGAGGTGAGCGAGGGCATACACCGACAGACGGACGGCCGCGGCCGGACCGCTGCGTTTTCGGGCCTGCCTTCCGCGTGATTCAGCAGCCCCAAATGACGAATCTCTGGCCTGACCTGCGCGGGCATCGTTGAAGACGTCGTAGGTGCGTTACGGCCGAACTCTCTCGCCGCGCACTCCGCGCCTGTGAGAACCATTCATGGGCATACCCGTCCATGCCTTCTTCGGCATCGGCGAGGCTCCCGCCCTTCTAGTGCTGGTGGCCGCGCTCGTGCAGTGGTCCGACAGCGGCCACCGACCGTCCACCATGGCGACCTCGGGCCGCCTTGCCGCGGGCGGCGAAGTAGAGCGCGGTAGGGCGACTCGGCCAAGGGCAACGGGTACGCCGTCCGGCGCTGAGGCCCTGCTGCTACCGGACCCACCGTCGTCCCTCGGGCGGGCTTCAGGGCCCCGGCCCCGCCGCAGTGGCACCGGGGAGGGCCGCGTCGAGGGCCTGGGCGCGATGGCGTGGCCGAGGCTGTCGCCGCCGTCGATGGGTCAGCTCCCGGTGAGCAGGTGACGGACGACGTATCCGGCGGAGTCCACGCCGGAGCTGCCGCCTTCGACCAGGGCCGCGACCGCGATGCGGGAGTTGTACGCGGTCAGCCAGCCGTTGGTGTGGTCGCCCTCCTCCGCGGTGCCGGTCTTGGCGCCGACGCCCGTCAGGCCGCCGAGACGTGGTGCGGCGCTACCGCTGGTGGCAACGGTGCGCATCATCGACTGCAGGTATCCGGCCGTGCGGGCGGAGATGGGCCGGGGCGCGGTGTCCTGGTGCTGTCCGGGCAGAATGATCGGCTGATGGAAGCCGACGCCTCGCACGGTGGCCGCCACGGACGCCATGAACAGCGGGGTGGCCGTGACCCGGCCCTGGCCAATGAACTGTGCCGCCTGGTCGCCGCCCTGGACGTCCGCCGGGATGCTCGGGTCGGTGGTGGCGACCCCGCCGCCGATGGACCAGCTGCCCATGCCGAAGACGTTGACGGCCTCGTCGTGGAGGGCGGAGGCGTCTCCGTCGTGTACGAGGTAGTGGAAGCCGTCCTTGATGAAGGCGGTGTTGCACGAGACCGTGAACGCCTGGGCGAGGGTGGAGGCGGGGTTGGCCCGCACGCCGGAATCGTTGTGGAACAGCTGGCTTCTGGCCGTCAGCGAGTCTGTGCACGGGGCGGGACTGTTCGGGGTGAGGCCTACCTGGTCGAACAGGGCCGCCGAGGTGATGATCTTCATTGTGGAGCCCGGTGACTTGATGCCGTTGATGGCGATGTCGCCGTCCGCGCCGGTATGGGCGAGGGCGAGGATGTGCCCTGTCTTCCAGTCGAGCGCCACCGTCCCGGCGGGCTTGTCCTGAAGGTGAACGTCCTTCACCGCCGTCTCGGCCACCTCCTGGAGGGAGGCGTCGATGGTCGTCTTGATGACGGGAGCTTTCCCCTTGGAGAAGACCTGCAGGGTCTTCACGCCGGCGCCGGTCGCGTCGACGACGGCGACGCCCGTGCCGGTGGTGCCGCCGGTCGGGGTGGCGTTCTGGCGGATCGTCGCCACGATGTCGTGCAGCGAGGAGAAGCGGGCGAGGTCGCTCCTGCCGTCGCTCGCCACGACCTCGGCGGTATTGGTGCCGGCGGGAAGCGTGCCCGCCGTGAGGGACTGGTCGTCGCCCAGGCCGGGGAAGAGCACCGAGTTGTTCCAGTGCACCGCCAACTGGCCGTTGGTGCTCTGTCGTACCGCCACCGCGCTCGGGTAGGTCCAGGTGCCGCCCGCCACCTGGGCTGTGACGTCGAAGGTGACCCTGGTCGCGCCCGCTGTCACCGCCGACGGACCCGCGGAAAGGACCCGGTTGAAGGTCAGCGTCTTGAGGTGCAGGCCGTCCGCGTACCCCCGCAGGGCCGATACGGCCGTGGTCGAGGCGTCGGTGTCGCTCGCGGCCCGGTCGAGCTTCTGCTCGGACCAGTTGTCCAGGAACGCGCGGGTCAGCTTGACTGCCTCGGCGTCCGACGGCGGCTCGCTCGACACGGCCGCAGGGTCGAACTCGCGCGCCGCCTTGGTCTCACCGCTCCCTGTCGTCCCTGGGGACATCGCCTGCACGACGTTGTACGCGCCGATTCCGCCCAGGACCAGCAGCGCCGTACAGCTACCGGCTACGCCGAACTTCACACCTCTGTTCATATGGTGGATCATATGAACGTTTGCACTGTGCAGGTGTTCGCCGAAGCGGATCGTTACCGGACCGTCAAACCATCCGGCGGGTAGGGGCCAGCACCGGGGTGACGACCAGACGGCCGAACGGACTTCGACTCCATCTTCGCTGCACCAGGTCGCCCACTTCACCGAGCATGGCGATAAAGGCGGACGAGAGCGCATCACGCGAACGAGATGGGCCGGCCGGCCGCCCCGCCCACGAGCCAGAGGAAGCAGGCGATCAGCAGCCACCAGACGGTGAGCGAGAGGGCGACGCGCCACAGGCGCTGAATCCTGGTCACAAGGTGACGGCTCCTGGTCCTGCACGAGCGAAGGCACGCGCGGGCCAGCGTCGGAGACCACACAGCCCCCAGATCCATCACACCGGTGCACGACCCCACAGGGCGCGCTCCCGGCTTGGCCGACAGCCCTCTCGAGTCGCCCTCAGCCTCTCCTCAGGAAGCCTCAGAGTTCCGCCGAGCCGTGCCACCGCGGCAAGCCGGATGATCGGGTGATCGCGGTCCGGCTCGGTTTGGGGTGACTCACAAGACCCCTGACCGGCACGCGGCGGTTCTGATCGACCCGGTCTGCCGGGAGACGGAGATTCGATGCTCTGCTAGAGCACGTGCCCGGATGTCGCGGTCGTCGACCATCCCCTCCGCCGAACCACTGCGATCCCGCCAGGCGCGTGGGACCCGGCGGCCTCGGTGGCTTCCGGGTCCCCCTCCTTTCACCCGGTGGGCCTCCTGCCGTTCGCCGATCGCCTGGCACGCCGAGCCAGAACACCTCCGCTGGCGAGCACGACGACGGCCGCGCCTCCAGCAGACAGTGCCGTCCCGCGGTCGAACCCCAGGATCGTGTCCCCGTCCCCGACCCTGTCCTCGGCCCCGCCTGCCTCCGGTGCCCGCAAGCTCAGGCCCCGGCAGGCGGCTGGGGTGGCGACGGCCTCGGCTCCGTCCGCGACTTCGAACTGGAACGCGCTGCTCTGTGTATCGCCGTCGGCGGAGACGACGGTGTAGGTGAGTGTGCTGACACCCGACCGCAGCGGGGTGACCGCCGCGCAGGCGACGGAGTCGTCGGCCACGACGGGCTGCCCGACGGACACCGCGGTGCCGTCGGGTCCGACCAGGGTGATCTTCGGTGTGGTGCCGGGCTTCAGCGGACCGAAGGTCAGTGAGAGGACGTCCACACCGGGGGCGACCTTGTCGCCGGGCCCCGGTGTCGCGTCCTGCAGCGCTGTGTGGGCGTGTGCGGGTGCGCCACCGAGGAACAGCAGCACACCCAGACATCCCGACAGGACGGCCGACGCCCTCAGAAGTCGAAGTCGGCGCATGCGATCCGGTTGTCCTGTGCCTCGGCGGGGTGGACGACGACCGCGACGGCGTTCTCTCCGGTCTTGCGGGAGTTGTTCACCGTCGTCATGCCCATCCCCGACTTGTCCGCGGTGAACATCAGGTGCACCTCGTTCGGCGGCGTGGTCGCACCCTCCTTCTCGAACTGGAAGTGCTTCCCGCCGTTCCCGGCCGAACAGTGCTGGGCGTGCAGATGCGCCATGTAGGAGGCGCCGGGCTTCAGTCCGGTCAGGGAGACCGTCACGGTGGTGCCCTTCGCCCCCTGTGCCAGCCAGGCCGTGCCCTTGACGTCGTCCATGCCTGGCGGGCGGGTGTCGAGGAGTGCGAACGTGCCCTTCACCACCTCGGCGCCGGGGACCTTGTCGGCCGGGGTGGCCGACGGGTCGCCCATCGCCATGTCGCCCATCTCGCTCATGCTCTTCGAGGGGGACGCGGAGGCCGCCTTCTCAGCGGAGGTGTTCGACGTGCTCTCGGAGGTGTCGCCACCGCAGCCGGCCAGCAGGGCGGCCGTCGCCGCCACGGTGACACAGGCAACGGCCAGCTGGGCCCGGCGGTCTGTCGGCCGCTCCTGCAGCTCCGCGGCGTACGGGGACAGGGTTTTGGATGTGCTGTGTTGCATTGGAGAACTCCCGATCGTTGGCGTGCGGACGAACCAGGGCGACGACGCGGGACGCACAGCAAGCACCGCGCCGCGATGTCAGGCTCGATCCGAAGAGCTGGACGAGGGGCCGACGCACCCACGTGCGCACCGACCGCCCGCCCGTCCTCCTGCCGGCGGCGGGATCGTCCTGTTCTCAGGGCCTGATCGCGAGCAGCGGCTTGGGGGACGGGCGGCAGACTGCCGTACGACCCCGAGGCGGTCCCCGGCGGACGACGGCGTGTCTCAGCTCGGCGGGAGTGGACCGTGGGCGCTCAGGGCCGCCGACAGCGGCCCGGCGCAACGGGAGTTCGCGCCACGCCGCCGCGCGGAAGAGCACGCGGCAGACGCGGCGCAGTGGTGCGAACAGGGCGGTGGCCAGGGCCCGGCCGATCCGGTGGACAGCCGCCTCGCCCCGCCACAGCCACACGCCGCATGCGACGGCGGCCAGCAGGTGAGCCAGGAGCATCCCGCCGGAGCCGCCGTGCGTCACCAGCGACAGCAGCGGCTCTTCGGCGGGCTCGCCCATCGTGCCCGGGTGGTGCATGAGCATGCCCGAGTGGGACATCGCCGCCATGCCGTGATGCGTCGCGGACGCTCCCGGCACCTCTGACGCACCGGCCGCAATGTTCGTCGCGGATACCAGCCGGGGGGCCAGGCTGAACAGCAGATGCAGCAGCCCCTGCGCGACGACCGTGGCGCCTACGACCGTCTCGACGCCACGCTCCCGGAGCGTCAGCCACCACCCCGCCGAGGCGGTCGCGGCGAAGGCCACACCCACTGCCCACCAGGGCAGGAGGTCCCCGGACATCAGCGCGTGCCCGAGCGCCGTTGTCACGACGCAGACCGCCGCGAACACCGCGGCACGCACCGGCCGCAGAGCGGTGGCCGCGCTCGCGGGCACACCGGTCGCATGGTGGCCGCGACGCGCGCCACCGCGGAGGCGGTGCATTCGGGGCATCAGGGGCTCCTCCACGCCGGCAGGCTCCCGTCTCTTACGGGTCTGCCGACGAAAGCGTTCACACACATACGCATCGCCGCGCGCCTCCGGCCCGCCTCACGGGTTGATCTTCACGTTGTTCGACACGGTGACCTGGTCGATGTCGGAGACGCGGACGGTGGCCCGTATCGTCCAGGTCCCGGCGAGCGGGAGGTCAAGGGTGTCGCTGCCCCAGTAGCCGCGCTGGTCGACGAGCTGGGCGTCGAGCGGACCGACGCCGCGTGCGGACTGGGTGAAGGTCAGGCGCAGTTCGGGGATGGCGACGAGACTGCCGTCGGCGGCGAAGATCACTGCCTCGACCACGTTCCGGCCGACCCGGCCCGGCTCCAGGGTCACCTGCACCTTGCCGCGCCCGCCGGGTGTGCCTGTGTCGAACGGGATCAGCGTCAGCGTCACGTCGGGCTGCCCGGGCACCCCGGAGACCGTCTCGGCCGCCGCGCTCCCGACGGCGGCCCGCCCCGGCTGACTGCCCGTCAGCACGGTCGTGACCGCGAGCACCAGGACGCCGATCACCACCTCGGCCAGTACGGACCTGCGCAGCCCGCGCCAGTGGGCCCCGCTCCCTGCCCCGCCCGCACCGGGCCCTCCCGACACCGGGCCGGGCGGAGGACTCTGGTCGCCGCCGCCCACGGCGACCAGCACCGGTTCCTCCCGGGGCACGGCCCGCAGCCGCTCGGTCCAGCTCCTCGAATACGATGCCGCCATCAGCATCAGGAACACCGCCCCGATCTTCAGGGCGAGCAGCCTGCCGTACGAGGTGGTGAACGCGTCCCAGGAACCGAGCCCGCGCCAGGACTGGTAGACGCCGGTGACCGCCAACACCGCCACCGAGGCGAGGGCGAGCCGGGAGAAGCGGGCTACGGCGGCGGACGGCAGCAGTTCGTCGGCCGGTGCCCGGTACAGCACGAGGAGCAGCGCGGTCAGCCCGCCCAGCCACACCGCCATGGCGAGCAGGTGCAGCACGGAGGAGACCATCGCCACGGGCACCTGGATCCCCGCGGAGGCGTGCTCGGCCGCCGCCCAGGTCCCTGCCAGGCCGAGGGCGAGTGCGAGCCCGACGCCGGTCGAACGCTGGTCGGCCTTCCACCCGGACCGACCTCGCTTCAGCAGGAGTCCGGCGAACAGGAGCAGGACCAGACGGGCCAGCAGGGCGATGCCCGGCCGACTGTCCACAGCGCCCCGCAACAGCCGGGGGTCGAACGCGCCGCCCGGCCCGTCCCCGCTCGCGTACGGCCCGCGTAGCAGCAACAGCGCGACCGACGAAACCGTCAGTGCCCACCACCCCGTCAGAAGCGGCCCACGTGCCACCCGAGCGGCCGCGGCCCCGGGACGGCACACCACGACGAACACCGCACCGCCGATCAGCAGGGCCAGACCGGCGTAGGCGGCATAGCGGCCGAGCCCGTAGAGCAGGTCGACCGTCGGGTCCACGGCCGGTTCGGCGGCCGCCTGGGCCCGGGTCGCCGAGGGTGCTCCGACGGAGAAGGTGAAGGCACCGGAGACGGCATGGCTGTCCGCCGACAGCACCCGCCAGGAGACGGTGTACGTGCCCTCCTGAAGGCCACCGGTCAGGGGGACGCGGGCGGTGTCCGCCGCGCCGTCCGCGTGGGTGGGGTCACCGGCGGTGACCGGGCGGCCGTCGGGGTCGAGCACGCGCACCGAGTCCTCGGCGAGGGCGATGGACTCGTTGAAGGAGACCGTCACCTGTTTCGGAGCCGTTTTCAGCACGGTGCCCCCGCGCGGATCGCTGGAGGTCAGCACCGCGTGCGCCGAGGCGGGCGCGGCGCCGCCGAGGAGGGCGCCGGCCAGCACCGCGACCACGATCAAAAGCTTCCTGGTCACTCGGCCAATTCGTTCGGTCCTACGTCGTTTCATGTGATGTCTCCGGATCGGCTGCTGGTTCTCGGCCTCGGCCGGACACACGTGAGCGCGTCCGGCACAGGTGCGGCGGTTACGGGTGCCGGTCAGCCGCTGCCCGAGGAAGCCCGCCGCCTGATCAACCACCAGGCCCCCGCCCCCAGGAACAACGGCACGGCGATCAGCCCGGCAGGCACACCGCCGCTCCGCGCAGCAGCCGTCTTGTGAGCGGGCCCGGAGCTCGTCTCCGCTGCGGCTGCGGCGCGCTGCAGCTTCAGGACAGGAGCGGGCTGTTCGGGCTGCGCACCGCCGGTCGGCAGTTCGATCCAGCGGGAGATCTCGCCGTCGCCGTAGGTCTCGACGGTCTTGAACACAAGCTGCCCGGCGTCCGGCAACTGCCGGACCCTGACCTTGTGTTCGGCGTCGACCCCGGTCCCGAGGACGGGCCCCGCGACGGTATAGCCGTCGGCTGCGGTCCGCAGTTTCCAGCCCCTCGGGGCGTCGGCGAGCGTGACGTCGCCGGGGGCGATGCCGTCGGGCAGGACGACGCGCACCTGTTTGAAGCCGGCGCTGTCGGACTCGGCCTCGGAGACGAAGGTGAGGGTGACGTTCCGGGCCAAGGGCCGCGGGGTGTCGGCCTCGACCTCCGCATGGGCGGAGGCGGGACCGGCCAGGGTCAGGACCGTCGTCAGCGCGGCGGCTCCGGCCGCGGCGAGACGACCCGCCGCGCGGGCGGCAGGGTGCACGAACACAGGGATGCTCCTTGCAGGGGAGGCCGGACAGCCCGAGAGGGCGGCCCGGACGAGGGACCGGTCGGGACGGAGGCGTGTCCCGGTGGTCCCCTGCGCACCAGTGCGTTCCCGAGGAGCTGCGGCCTTGCCCGCACCGGTCGAATCAGGCATGCGGTGAGCGGCACGGCGGGCAGCCGGCGGGCCCGAGGGCCGCCGGACAGTGAAAGGACCCAGGAAGCGACGGCCGTCGCGACGCCCTTCACGGCCCGCGCGATCTCCAGGGCGACCGCCACGGCCGCGTCGGCGCGGTGCAGCAGCCAGACCACCGCCAGCGCGGACAGCAGATGGACGGCGCTCATGACGCCGGAAACGTGCTGCCAGGTGTGTCCTTCGGCCGCCACGGCAACCAGAGGACCGTGTGTGCCGGCCGCGACTGGATCGGCCCCTCCCACGACGGTCAGCGCCAGGTGCATCGCTCCTTGCACGGTGAGGGCGCATCCGAGGGCGGAGGCAAGGGAGAAACGCCGCCGGGCCACGGGCCACACCGCGGCGAACTGCGCTCCCGCCAGTAGCAGTACGAGCCGCCACGGCACCGTCCCGTCAGCAACCGCGTGGTGCCCCAGGGCGGCGATCACGCTCCCGGCCAGGGCGAACACCCCGGCCCTCGCGCAGGCCGTGACACGGCCGGTCACCGTCCGGGCTGGACGCTCCTCGCCGGTCGCACGGTGCTCGCCCTGGATGATCATCCCTCCCTCTGCTCCGGCGGGCCCCTGGACCCGAGGGGGATACGCAAGCGCCGTCCTCCGCGTTCACGCGCCAAGCACCACCGGCCACGACCGGCCCGGTGCCGGGTCACGATCCGACGTTGGCACTATGCAAACATGACAGGTATCAACCTACGCGCCCGAACGCCCCTACCGGTCGTCACGTCCGCCGCCCTCGTCGCCCTGACCGCGGGATGCGCGCACGACAGCCCTACCGCCGCCGCCTCCACCCCCGCGCCCCTGGAGCGACCAGCTCGCGCCGGGCCGCCGCCCAGGCCCGCGGCGTCGACCTCACAGTCACCCACACCGTCGCCCACCTCGACCGCGCAGGCGACGGCACCCTCACCATGACCGTCCGCAACGACGACGGCGTCCCCGAACATCTCGGCATGGTCGCCACCCCGGACAGCGGGCGGACACGCTCGTCGACGGGAAGTCGGCCAAGAGCAACGGAATGCTGGACGCCGCAGGGATCCTGCTGCTGGACGGGACCACCGCCACTTCGCCGCAGACGGTCCGCGCGTGCCGCTCCGGCGTGTGCACGGCGTCACGGCCCATCACACACCGCCAGCCGTACTCCAGTTCGACAAAGCGGGACTGGTCCGCGTCCAGACTCAGGTCACCACGGGATGGACACGCCCCGGCGAAGCACCCCCTTGACATGTTTTGCATAATGCAAACGTAAGGAAGGGGAAGCAATGGGCACCACTCAGGCGGCCGGACAGGCAGCCCGACAATCGGCCGAACAGAACGAGCGGACCCGAAGCACGAAAGACACCCTCACCCAAGCACGCGGCACAGCAGGGCTGCGTATCGCACCCTGGGGCCCGATGGCGCTCGCCGTGGTGGTCGGCGCCGGGGCGGGCGCCGGCTCGATCGTCTTCCGCTGGTGCATCACGGCCTTCACCCGCCTCTTCTCCGGTCACGCGGACTACGCGGCCGCGCCCGGCACAGGCAACCCGCACGTGCCCTGGCTCGGTCCATACTTCGCCCTGATCGTCCCGGTGGCCGGCGGCCTGCTGTACGGGCCTCTGGTGCACCGGTTCGCCAAGGAGGCACGCGGCCACGGCGTGCCCGAGGTGATGCTGGCAGTCGCCCAGCGAGGCGGCCGGATCAGCCCGAAGGTCGCGGTGGTCAAGACGCTGGCCTCCGCCCTGACCATCGGCTCCGGCGGCTCGGTGGGCCGCGAGGGGCCGATCGTGCAGATCGGCTCGGCGCTCGGCTCCACCCTGGGACGGGTGACGAAGGCGACTGAGCACCGGATGAAGCTGCTGGTCGCGTGCGGCGCGGCAGGCGGTATCGCCGCGACCTTCAACGCGCCGTTGGCCGGGGTGTTCTTCGCCATGGAACTGATCCTGGGCACCTTCTCCGCTGAGGCGTTTGGTGCGACCGTCCTGGCCAGTGTCACCGCGAGCGTGATCGGCCGGGCCGCCTTCGGCGATGTCGCCTTCCTGACACTGCCCGCCTTCCACGTCGACCACTTCGCGCAGTACGGTCTGTTCGCCCTGCTAGGGGTGGTCGCCGCGGCGGTCGGCGTGGGGTTCGCGCGTGTGCTGTACGTGATCGAGGACGCCTGCGACTGGGCCTGGCGGGGACCGGAATGGCTGCGCCCGGCGGTCGGCGGACTGGTGCTCGGCCTGGTGCTGCTCGCACTGCCCGAGATGTACGGGGTCGGCTACCCGGTGCTGGAGAAGGCCACCGCCGGCGGCTACGCGGTCGGCTTCCTGCTGCTGCTACTGGTGGGCAAGATGCTGGCGACCAGCCTGACCATCGGGATCGGCGGCTCGGGCGGGGTGTTCGCCCCCTGCCTGTTCATCGGAGCGATGCTCGGCGCCGCCTACGGCACGGGCGTCCACCACCTGCTGCCCGGCACAGCCGGATCCGTGGGGGCGTACGCCCTGGTGGGCATGGGCGCGGTGTTCGCCGGGGCGGCCCGGGCGCCGATCACCGCCGTGGTGATCCTGTTCGAGCTGACCGGCGAGTACTCGATCATCCTGCCGCTAATGCTGGCCATCGTGCTGGCCACCGCCACCAGCCGCCTGCTGACCCGCGACACGATCTACACCCTCAAGTTGCGCCGCCGTGGCATCGACCTCGAAGGCCCCGCCCCCGGAGCCCGGATCGGCGCCCAACAGGTGGGCTCCGTCATGGATCCCCTTCCTTCCTCACTGTCGGCGTCGACCGAACTCGCCGACGCCGCAGACCTGTTGGGCCTGTCCGGATACGGCGCACTGCCGGTGGTCGACGACTCCGGGCGCTACGTGGGTGTCGTCACCGCTCAGGCGATCGCCGAGGCACTGACCGAACAGCCGGATGCGGCCCCGGTTGAAGTGGGGCAGCTGGCCAAGATGCCCGCCCCCGTCACGACCGACCAGCCCCTCGCGCAGGCTCTGCACACCCTGCTCTCGGCCGCGGGCACCGGCGTACCCGTCCTCGATCCCGAGCACGGCTCACCGGTCGGCTGGCTCAGCCACCAGAGCGCGCTGCGCGCGGTGCACACCGCCGCGTGAACAGGAAGAAGACACCGAGCCCTATATTGCACTGTGCAAAAATGGGTACAGGAGACCTCGACGGACCGGCCGTCCTCCAGGGAGGTGGACCATGCCCGCACGACACGTCCAGCGCGCCTACTCCTTCGCATGCCTCAATTGCGGACACGGCTGGGAGAGCACGTACGACATCGACGTGACAGTGGACCAGCACGCCCGGATCACCGCTGCCTACCGTCTCGGCGACCAGCGCGTGCCCTCGCCTCTCCAGTCCCCTCAGTGCCCCGCCTGCGAGAGCCACAAAATACGCATCATGCAGCCGGGGCGGGTCGCATCCGCGCACCTGTACGAGACCTGAGCCCATGCAGCCACACTGCCATCCGCCGGCCTGACTGGAGGCGCCCGGCCGAGTGAGCCTGGCCCTGACGGGTGCGAGCGCACGAGCGATCGCCGCGGACATGACGCTGCGCAGGGCACGTCAGCGCATGTGGATCATGCACGCGGCGCGCCCGGTCACGGTCCTGCAGTGGGGGCCGGCCGCCCTGTGGTTCTACGACTCCCACGGTCGGCGCACCTCCCGGCGCAGGACAAGCCGGATCCGAAGAAACTGCCAGCGCAGGTGGCCTCGGCCAAGGCCATCAGCCACTGCGGCACCGGATGCATCCTGGGCGACATCGCCGGCAAACCGCTGCACGCGGACTTCCTGCTGGACTTCATCGTCTGGCTGCCTGGCATCGGCTTCCAGCACTTCACCATCGCACCCATGCGCGACATCGGTCCCAGGCGGGCGCTGGGGGCCGAAGTGAAGGCCGACACCTTCTCCATCATATCCTTCCAGACCGGCCTGTTCGCGGGCATGCGGCTCTACCAGGAGGCCTTTTCGCACCGGGCCTGTCCGGGGCGACCGCCTCGTACTGGCTGTTCCCGAGCCTCGCCACGACCGTCGGCTTCTCCACCGCCTGGCCGGTTAACGGCTGGTTGGTCCGGGTGGACTGGACGGAGGAGATGCAGCCCAGCTGCAGGAAGCCGTACCCGTCCGTGCCACTGGCCGGATTGCGCAGATCGGGGCATTTTGCATCATGCAACAGAGTGTGTCGGCACCCTCCCTCCGGCTGCGCAGGGTAGTCGTCGGTAGGTCCGCGCCCGACCCCGCCCACCGCGGAGGCACTCTCGATGGCCAAGCGTCCCTCACGTCTCAGCACCCGCAAGACTCTGCTCGGCGCCGCAGCTGTGGTCGCCCTCGCCACACTCAACGCCCCCGCCATGGCGGGATTCGCCCAGCACGCCTACCACCGCTGGGAGACCAGCCAGCCCGAGTACAAGGCGAGGTACGGCCACTGGGCACTCGCCTCGCTCCCGGAGAAGTACCGGCTCAACTCCATCCACGCGATCCTGCTGCACACCGGCAAGGTCCTGCTGATCGCCGGATCCGGCAACGACGTGGAGCAATTCGACGGCGGCGCCTTCAAGAGCACCCTGTGGGACCCGGCCGCGGACACCTTCAAGAAGATCGACACCCCGGCCGACCTGTTCTGCGGCGGCCATGCCCAACTCCCCGACGGCAGGATCCTCGTCGCCGGAGGCACCGCCCGCTACGAGGTCCTCAAGGGTGACGTGAAGCGCGCGGGCGGCGCCATGCTGGTCAAGAACGAGGACCCGGACCACGCCCGCTCCTTCCCCAAGGGCACACTCTTCCGCTCCCCCGCAGGCGTCGAGTACCGCTCCAAGTTCAGCGTGCGCGTACCGGCCGCGAAGAAGACGCCCACCGGCCGCGGCAGCAACGTCAAGGTCACCGCGAGCGAGGCCCGCGTCTTCGTCGAGGCTGTCGCCGAGGGGCCCCTCGGCATCACCAACACCACCGAGCAGTACGCCATCGGCGGCCTCAACGGCCAGGACGCCCGCAACCTCTACGGCATCGCCAACAAGCTCGGCCTCGACAAGAAGGACTTCCAAGGCATCAAGGACGCCTACGAGTTCGACCCGGTCACCGAGAAGTACACCAAGGTCGGCTCGATGAGCGAAGCCCGCTGGTACCCGACCCTGACCACCCTCTCCGACGGACGCGTCCTGGCCGTCTCCGGACTGGACGACATCGGACAGGTCGTCCCGGGTAAGAACGAGCTCTACGATCCGCAGACCAAGACCTGGTCGCCCGCCCCGAGCCGCTACTTCCCCACCTACCCGTCCTTCTTCCTCACCGGCAAGCAGAAAATCTTCTACTCCGGCTCCAACGCGGGCTACGGCCCCGCCGACAAGGGCCGCGAGCCCGGCCTGTGGGATCTGAGGACCAACACCTTCACCCCCGTCAGCGGCCTGAAGGACCCGGACATCCTGGAGACGTCGTCCTCCGTGCTGCTGCCGCCCGCGCAGGACAAGAAGGTGATGGTGCTCGGCGGCGGAGGCGTGGGCGAGTCACGTGCGGCCACCTCCCGCACCGCGATCGTCGATCTCGACGCCACCCGGCCTTCGTTCACGACCGGCCCGCGTCTGCCGGAGAACACCCGCTACCTGAACAGCGTGATCCTCCCGGACGACACGGTGTTCACCACCGGCGGCAGCAGCGGCTATCGCGGCAAGGGCGCCAGCAACATCCTCAAGGCCCAGATCTACACCCCCGCGACAAACACGTTCACACCGGCCGCCGCCCCGGCCGTCGGCCGCAACTACCACACCGAGGCCCTGCTCCTGCCCGACGGCCGCGTCGCTGTGTTCGGCTCCGACCCGCTCTTCGCCGACAGGGCCGATTCCCGACCGGGCCGCTTCGAGCAGCGCGTCGAGGTCTTCTCCCCGCGCTACCTCCACCAAGGCGAGCGCCCGGATCTGACCCTCGACAGCAGGGTCGAGGTCGAACACGGCGGCCGGATCGTCCTGCGCACCGCCGACCCAACCCATATCAACCGCGTGCGGCTCATCCGTCCCGGATCCACCACGCACGTCACGGACTTCGACCAGCGATCCGTCGCCCTGGAGATCACCCGGCGCGCCGGATCGGCGCTCACCGTCCGCGTGCCCGACGACACGGCTCTGGTCCCACCCGGCTGGTACATGGCCGTTGCCGTCGACGCACGGGGAGTTCCGTCGCCCGCCGTCTGGGTCCATGTGTTCGCGTAAGACGGAACACACGGCCCCGTCGCCAGACCCATAGGCGCCGTTATGTGACGCACGCCATAAAGTACAGTGCAAAATTTACCTAGTGCAATGGAAATTTCGCGCTGCACGCCCGTACCCCCTGACACACAACTCGCTCACGTCAGGAGTCGCAATGCCCATCTCCCGCAACAAGGCCGGGACGGCCTTCATGATCGGTGCGCTGGGTCTGACCCTCACCGCTCTCGCCTACCCCGCGATGCTCGGTATCGAGAACGCGGCGACGAACACGTCCCGGATCATCGCCAGCACGCAATACGGGCCGCTGACCGAGGCCGACCGGGATTTCGTGGTCAAGGTGCGCGCGGCCGGGTTGTGGGAGTACCCGCTGGGCGAGATGGCGATGGAGCGAGGCACCACGAAGGAGATGAAGGAGGCCGGCGAGCACCTAGTCGTCGGACACGCCGGGCTCGACGACATGTGCCGAAAGATCGCCCCGGAGCTGAACATCACCCTGCCCAACCAGGCCAGTCCCCAGCAGCAGCAGTTTGTGGCGACCGTGGACTCCAAGACCGGCAGGGAGTTCGACTTCACAGCGGTCAGCATCATGCGCGTCACGCACGGCCAGATCTTCCCGACGATCGCCAAGATCCGCGCCAGCACCGAGAACACCCTAGTGCGCCAACTGGCCGACCTGGCCAACGACACCGTCCTAGACCACATCACGGTCCTGGAGAACACCGACCTGGTCAACCATCAGCAGGTCAACTTCCAGCAGACCACCCCGCCTAAGCTCCCCAAGGAGCAGCTGACCCCGCCCGCGCCGCAGCCCGGATCCCCGGTCGTCGTCCTCACTCCGCGCCCCGACCTGGACGTCAACACCAGCTCCCCGACACCTTCGCCCAGTCCCAGCGTCCAGTGATCAGCGAAAGAGCAGCGCTGCCGGCCGTCAGGACCCCGGGGCGGAGGCCGGTCGAGCAGACGAAGGAGAGCCGGACGCGGAGGGGGAGAGTCGGTAGGAGCGCACGACCGCGACCGCGCACGCGGCGATCAGCGTGACAGCCCAGCCGCCGAGGTCGCACAGGGGATCCACCGAAGACACTCCGACCTGCACCCCGCGCGGCGCCACCCGCCCCAGCGGGTCGTAGACGACAGCGAGTGTGTCGCCAGGCCGGGTGGCCTGCTCGCAGCCCCGCCAGATGCGGACCTTGAGCGGCACGCCGTCCTGGTCCGCCACGGAACAGACATAGCGGCCGCGACCGGAGACGGCTGCCGGCCCGCCCTCGATCGACGTCACCACTGCGGACTCGACGCGCCCACGTTCCGCCAGCACCACACCCACGGCCGCCTGGGGTGTCTGAAGCGCGAGGCAGACCCCAAGCAGGGCGACGATGCCGACCAGCGCCCGCCCGGCCCGTACCACGCGAAGGTAGAGCGCGAGGGCAACCGCGCACACCAGGCCGCCCTCGCCGTCCGCCAGCCCAGGAATCCCGTACCAGGCACCGGCAACAGCGGTCCCGATGATCCCCGCCGCTCCGACGCACCCGGCCAGGAGCCCCTCGGCCGCCAGCCATCGCGGCGGCAGACCGACGAACTCGGCCGGGCCCCACACCATGCTCCGCAGGTGCGCCATCAGATACCGTTCCGGAGCGCGGTGGGAGCGACGCCCTCCGAGCATGTTCGTCTACCTCCCAGCACCTTGCGCGTCCGCCACCTCGACCCAGCCGGCGTACCGACCGCCGCTCTCGACCGGAGAACGCTTACGCGGCCAGCGCCGTCGGGATCGGGTAGCACCGCCACACCCTCACGATTCCCTTGCATTATGCAAAACGTGCCTGGGTGTGGGGTAGCGGGGTCGGCGATGCGGCCACGAGGACCAGAAATCCTCCCATGGCGTGGAAGAACGCCGCTCCGGACGCGAAGACGCGCGCC
>NZ_JBSFUY010000067.1:0-17244 GCF_053592055.1 Streptomyces sp. NPDC002817 | reverse complement strand
GAGGACGTCATCAAGGTCGCGCAGGCCGTCGGGACGGCGCGGGCGAGCGACCGGGACACGCTGCAGGAGCTGTTCCACGCGAAGTTCTCCGAGGCATTGAAGACGGTCGGCAAGCAGCTGGACTTCACCGACCTGTACACCAAGCGCGAGGAGCTGCGGTACCGGATCATCGAGGTCATCGGTGTCGACCTGAACGGTTACCACCTGGAGGACGCGGCGATCGACTACCTGGAGCAGACGCCGCTGACCCAGCTGGACCCGGCGAACGTCCTGGACGCCCAGGGCATCCGGAAGATCACCGAACTGACCGCCGTGGAGCACGTGCGCACCAACGAGGCGCAGCGTACCGAGGAGAAGGAGATCACCCGGCAGAACGTGGATGCCCGTGAGGCCATCCTTGAGCTGGAGCGCCGCCAGGCCGACGCCGAGATCAAGCAGCGGCGGGAGATCGAGACGGTACGGGCCCGGGAGGAGGCCGAGACAGCGCGGGTGATGGAGGAGGAGCGGCTGCGCGCGCAGGGGGCGTTCCTGAGGACCGAGGAGCAGCTCGGTGTGCAGCGCGAGAACCAGGCCCGCGAGGTCGCCGTCGCGCAGAAGAACCGCGAGCGGGTCGTCGCCATCGAGAGCGAGCGCATCGAGAAGGACCGGCAGCTCGAGGTCATCGCACGTGAGCGGGAGACGCAGCTGACGCGGATCGCCGCCGAGAAGGAGGTAGAGGCGGAGAAGCGGGACATCGCCGAGGTCATCCGCGAGCGGGTGGCGGTGGACCGGACGGTGGCCGAGCAGGAGGAGTCCATCAAGACGCTGCGCGCGGTGGAGGAGGCGGAGCGGCAGCGGCAGGGGGTCGTCATCGCCGCCGAGGCCGAGGCACAGGAGCAGTTGGTCAAGGACATCAAGGCCGCCGAGGCCGGCGAGCAGGCCGCCGTGCACCGTGCCGCCGAGGAACTCACCCTGGCTGAGGCCCGGTTGAAGAGTGCGGACCTTGACGCGCAGGCCAAGCTGCGGCTCGCCGAGGGCGTCCAGGCCGAGTCCGCCGCGCAGGGGCTGGCCGCCGTTCAGGTCCGCGACAAGGAGGCCGAGGTCATCGAGAAGGCCGGGCGCGCGGAGGCCGAGGCGGCCGAGGCCCGGATGCGGGCCGAGGCGCAGGGCTGGCGGGCGAAGGCACTCGCCGAGGCCGAGGGCATCGGCGAGAAGCTCAAGGCCGAGGCCGCGGGTCTCACCGAGAAGGCGGCCGCGATGGCCGCCCTGGACGAGGCGTCCCGTGGTCACGAGGAGTACCGGCTGCGGCTGGAGGCCGAGAAGGAGGTACGGCTGGCTGGTCTGGAGGTGCAACGGCAGGTTGCCGAAGCGCAGGCGACGGTGCTGGCCACTGGCCTCGAGAGCGCCGACATCAACATCGTCGGTGGGGACTCGGTCTTCTTCGACCGGCTGGTGTCCTCGATCGCGCTCGGCAAGGGCCTCGACGGGTTCGTCCAGCACTCCGAGACGGCCCAGGCGCTGGCGAAGCCCTGGCTGGACGGCACCGCCAGCTTCACCGACGACCTCGGGCGTGCCCTCGGCTCGGTCTCCACAGCCGACGTGCAGAACCTGACCGTCTCCGCCCTGCTGATGAAGCTGATGACGAGCGGCGGCGCCCACGCCGGTCAGCTCCAGCAACTCCTGGACCGGGCAGGCGAACTGGGCCTTGCCGACACTCCGCTCGCCGGGGTGAACGGCAGCGCGAAGGCCTGATCGACTCGCGGTCCGGAACTGCCGCACAGGGGACGGCAGTTCCGGACCGCGTCCTTCTCGACTTCCGGAAAGGAAGCTCATGACCACCGGTCTGGACACCGGCACGTACGAGGTGTTGCGCGACCGCCTGACCGCGCAGGCCACCGAACTCGCCCGCCGCGCCGAGGCACTCAACGCCCGTCGCATCGAGGAGTTCGGTGCGACGCGGCTGGAACTCGCCGGCACCGAGCGGCTGCGCACCGAGCACGCCTGTGTGCCCCGCGACATCGTCTCGGTCGGCGACGTGCTGCTCTTCGGCCACAACGTCTTCCTCGGCCTCAAGCCGGAGACGGCCGTCGGCGACGTCTTCGCGCTGCACGACCGCGACCTCAACCGGCTGCCCGACGACGCCGTGCCCGGCCTGTTCGACGATTCGGCCTTCGTCCGCGAGCTCGCCGCCCTCTACCGCTACTACCGCCAGGCCCGTCTCCTGCAACTCCGCCGCGTGGACGACAAGTTGCTGGCCGTCTTCCAGACCGGTGAGAAGGGCGGCGACATCCGGGTCCTGCGCTGGGCGCTGCCCGACGGCGGCCGGGTGGCCTTCCTGGACGCGCGTGGCGACCGCGACCACGTCTTCCCGCCCTCCCACGACTTCGAGTGGACCGAGGCGACCCGCGAGGATCATGTCCTCGGCCGTCACCCGCATGTCTCCATCGACGGCGAGGTCTTCGTCGAGACGCTCGGAGGGACACTCACCGTCAAGGTCGAGAACAACACCGAGACGGGCGAGGGTGTCTATGCCGAGCCGGTCGTCGAGCCGCTGCAGTCCCTGGCCGACGCCGACATCGCGTACGCGCGCGTGGGCGCCCTCATCCTGCTGCGCATCCGCCCGTACAAGGAGGATGCCGACCGCCACCTGGTCTTCAACACCCTCACCAGGACGGTCGTCCGCCTTGACGGCATCGGCCAGGCCTGCCGCCGCCTGCCCGAGGACCAGGGCATCGTCTTCCCCGGCGGCTATTGCCTCGCGACCGGCACGTACAAGACATTCGACAGCGTCGACAGCACGGACCTGGAGTTCGAGCGCGCCGTCCGCTCCCCGAACGGTGAGGACGTCCTCTTCGCCTTCCACGCGCGTGTGGAGGGCCGCAGCCTGCTGCTGCCCTACAACATGATCCGCAAGGAGGTCGCCACCCCGCTGTCCTGTCACGGCTGGGCGCTCTTCGACGACGGCTCCCTGATCGTGCTGCGTGCGGACAGCGACGAGCCGCAGCGCGTGCACCCCGTTCAGCTGTGGCGCTCCCCGTACGTCTCCGGCGCGCATGCCGCCGCCCAGCCCGTCGGTACCGGCCCGCTGGCCCGCGTCGGCAACGCCGACCTCGTACGCGGCATCTCCGACTGCCTGTCCATCACGCGCGCCGTGGCCGAGACGACCCCGACAAGCGAGGTGTACGACGCACTGGCGGCCGCGTGCATCCGGGCCTCCGACTCCTACCACTGGCTGGGCGAACCCGAACTCGGCGATCTGCACAGGCCCTTGGAGCAGCTCAGGGCTACCGCCGAGCAGGTGCTGGCCGAGTTCGAAACCGTCCAGGACCTCACCCGCCAGGCCGCCGACGCGCTCACCGAGGCGGCGTCCCAGGTCGCCGCGGTCGTACGGCGCCTGCGCGGCGAGGCCCCGCGCGGCGCCGCCGCCTGGGTGACCGGGCTGACCGACCTCCGGCACGCCCAGGGCCACTTGCTCACCCTCAAAGACCTGCGGTACGCGGACACCGCCCGCATCGACGAGCTCGCCGCCGACGCCGCAGCCGGCCTCGCCGCCTTCGGTCAGAGGGCCGTCGCCCACCTCGCCCGCGAGGACGCCTTCACCGGCCACCAGGCCGACATCGAGCAGTTCGTCACGGAAGCCGGGGCGATCACCACCGTCGCCGAGGCGGAGCCAGTCGCCGCCCGCCTGGACGAACTCTCCGATCAGCTGCGCACGGTGACCGAGGTCGTCGCCGGACTCGACATCGCCGACACCACGGTCCGTACCGCCATCCTGGAGCGGATCGCCGGGCTCCTGGGCGGTGTCAACCGGGCCCGTGCCACCCTCGACGCCCGCCGCCGCGAGGTTCGTGACCGTGAGGGACGCGCGGAGTTCGCCGCCGAGTTCGCCCTCCTCGTCCAGGCAGTCACCGGCGCGCTCGCGGCCGCCCACAGCCCCGAGGCATGCGAGGAACACCTCGCGCGGATACTCGTGCAGTTGGAGAACCTGGAGTCCCGGTTCGCCGAGTGCGACGACTTCCTCAACGAGCTCGCGGACAAGCGCGACGAGATCCACGAGGCGTTCTCCGCCCGCAAGCAGACCCTCGCCGACGCCCGGGCCCGTCGCGCCGAGCGCCTCGCCGACTCCGCGACCCGCGTCCTGCGGACGGTCACCCGTCGTGCCGCCACGCTCCCTGACGCGGACGCCGTCGCCACGTACTTCACCTCCGACCCGATGCCCGCCAAGGTCCGCCGTACTGCCGGTGAATTGCGTGAACTCGGCGACCAGGTAAGGGCGGAGGAGCTGGACGGCCGTCTGAAGTCAGCTCGCCAGGAGGCGCTGCGCGCCCTGCGCGATCGCACCGACCTGTACACGGACGACGGCCGCACCTTGCGGCTGGGTTCCCACCGTTTCGCCGTCAACACCCAGCCCCTGGACCTCACGCTGGTCCCGCACGGCGACGCCCTCGCCTTCGCACTCACCGGCACCGACTACCGCTCGCCGGTGACGGACCCCGTCTTCGCGGCCACCCGCCCGTACTGGGACCGCCCCCTGCCCTCGGAGTCAGCGCAGGTCTACCGCGCCGAACACCTCGCCGCCCGGCTTCTCGACGAGCACGGTGCGGCGGCCCTCGCGGCAGCCGACGACCTGACCACCCTGGTCCGGAAGGCGGCGGAGGCGGCGTACGACGAGGGATACGAGCGCGGCATCCACGACCACGACGCGATCCTGATCCTCACCGCGCTCCTACGCCTGCACGAGGGCGCCGGCCCACTACGCCACGAACCAGCCGCCCGTGTTGCCGCCCAGATGTTCTGGGCGCACGGCACGACGACCGAGGAGCGCGAGAGCTGGACCCGGCGTGCGATGTCCATGGCCCGGGCTCGGGACACCTTCGGGCTGGCGCCCGCGATCGACGACCTGCGGGCCGAGCTGGCGGAATGCGTCGGCACGGACGCCGCGGCCGCCTACCTCATCGAGGAGCTGACCTGCGGTCCCGACGGCTTCGTCGTCAGCGGTGGCACGCGTACGCTGCTCGACAAGTTCCGCCGCACGGTAGGTACTTCAGCCTACGACGACGACCTCGCCGCCCTCGACGACCTGACCGCCCGCAAGCAGTTGGTCGAGGCGTGGCTGACGTCGTACACCACCGCGACCGGTATGGAAGTCACCCGCGGTGACCTGGCCGAGGCGGTTGCCGCCGAACTCTGCCCAAGCCTGGTCCGCTACGGGTCCGACGCGCCGCTGACCGAGACCGTCGAGGGCGTGCTCGGTACCCATCCGCGCATCGACGGCCGGACACTCACGGTCCGCGTCGACGAGCTCCTCGCCCGCACAAGGCGATTCCGCACCCAGGAGGTCCCCGCCCACCGCGCCTACCAGCGCCACCGCACGGCGCTGGTGGCCGCCGAGCGCACCCGCCTCCGCCTGGACGAGTACCGGCCACGGGTGATGTCGGCGTTCGTGCGCGGCAGGCTCATCGACGAGGTGTACCTGCCGCTGGTCGGCGACAGCCTCGCCAAGCAGCTCGGCACGACCGGTGAGTCGAAGCGCACCGACACCGGCGGACTGCTCCTGCTGATCTCCCCGCCGGGCTACGGCAAGACAACGCTCATGGAGTACGTCGCCGACCGCCTTGGCCTGCTCCTGGTGAAGATCAACGGACCGGCACTGGGCCACGCTGTCACCTCACTCGACCCGGCCGAGGCTCCGAACGCCACGGCCCGCCAGGAGGTCGAGAAGATCAACTTCGCGCTGGAGGCGGGCAACAACACGCTGCTCCACCTGGACGACATCCAGCACACCTCACCCGAACTGCTCCAGAAGTTCATCCCGCTGTGCGACGCCACCCGCCGCATCGAGGGTGTGCTGAACGGCGAGCCGCGCACCTACGACCTGCGCGGCAAGCGGTTCGCCGTGTGCATGGCCGGCAACCCCTACACCGAGTCCGGCAGCCGCTTCCGCGTGCCCGACATGCTCGCCAACCGCGCCGACGTGTGGAACCTCGGCGACGTCCTGACCGGCAAGGAGGACGCCTTCGCGCTGAGCTTCGTCGAGAACGCCCTCACCGCCAACCCGGTCCTCGCCCCGCTCGCCGCCCGCGACCGAGCCGACCTCGGCCTGCTCGTCCGCCTCGCCCAGGACGACACCACGGCCCGCGCGGACCGGCTCACCCACCCGTACGCGCCCGCCGAGCTGGAACGCATCCTTGCCGTGCTCCGCCACCTGCTGACGGCCCGGGAGACGGTCCTGGCGGTGAACGCCGCCTACATCGCCTCGGCCGCCCAGTCCGAAACCACCCGCACCGAGCCGCCTTTCCAACTCCAGGGTTCCTACCGCAACATGAACAAGCTCGCCCAGCGCATCCAACCGGTCCTGAACGACGCCGAACTGGCCGCACTGATCGACGACCACTACACGTCCGAGGCCCAGACCCTCACCACCGGCGCCGAGGCCAACCTGCTGAAACTGGCGGAACTGCGCGGCGCTCTCACGGCCGAACAGGCCGCACGCTGGGCCGCGTTGAAAGCAGCGTATGTACGCGCAGAGGCTCTCGGGGGCCCGGAAGGCGACCAGCTTGCCCGGGCCATCGCCGCGCTCGGCCTGCTCGGCGATCGGATCGCCGCCGTGGAGACGGCTATCAACCGTGCCGCCGACCCGCGCCTTCTCATCGTGAACCCGGCAGCCCGGCACGCGGTCCGCCCGGTGCCGGGCGATGGGGAGCGGTGAGGTGCCGAGCACTCGTCCGGCACCGCGTCCTCACGAGGCGCCCGCAGCAGCCACTGCCCGCCGACGGGCGCGGGCCGGTGCGGGCCTGGTGCCGGCGCTGCTCGTGCTGCCCTTCGCCATCGCCGGCCTGGCTCAGGCCCGCCCGGCGGTGGTGGCGCTGGGGCTGGTAGCTGGGGCTGCTGTTGCTCGGCGAGCTGGGCGAGGAGCGCCCACCGGCGCGCCACTCGACGACCAGGATCACCGCACGGACCCTGACCGGCGTGCGTTCCGTGGACCTGAACCACCTCACCAGCGTCCGACTGCTGACGACGTTCTCGTACGGCCGCACCTACCGCACGCTCCTCGTCCGCGACGTCCACGGGGTGCTGCTCGGCATCACCTTCCCCTCAGGAGCTGGGGACACTACGGTGCGGCATGCCCTTGCTGGAGCGGCTGGGACGGTGGGTCGACAGCGAGGCGGCACGGCATCCTCCGGGCCTCCGGCCTGGAGTAGATCTGCGCACTGACCGGCCCGGCTCAGCCCACCGGCCCTGTCACCAGCAGCACCACGCCCCGGACGCGAATGCCCCACGGAGCGGTCCGACGCCGCACCGGCTTGGGCGCCCAGCCGCGCAACGAGGCGATCGCCAGGGGCAGAACGCATGCCGACCAGCCAATCAGCCAAAGCCACAAGAACACCGCTCACACTCCGCATCCGGAAAGCCGCCCAGCAGCCGAAGAACTCGCACGACCACCCCGGCGCGGCCGAGGCACCTTCGGCCTCGAGCCCGGACAGCTCCAGGCTGCCCGGGCTCTCTCCACCGCCAAGTACCGCTGTCAGCCGGTGATCTCGACCTTCCCGTTGGTCTCGGCGGGTGCCGTGGTCGCGGGCTGCGAACCGCTGCCCCGCTGAGTGATGTTCTTCAGCAGTTCGGCGAGGTCGACTCCGGTGGTGGAACTGAGGAGTTCGACGCCCTGGGCGACGTTGTCGGCGACGGTGCGCGACAGTTGGCTGGCGCCGTCAGTGGAGATGACCGTCATCTTGTCGATGGCGCTGAGCGGCTCGGACGCCTTGGCGACCACCTGCGGCAGCACCTCGACGAGCATCTGCAGTACGGCAGCGTCGCCGTACTGGGCGAATGCGTCAGCCTTCTTCTGCATCGCCTCGGCCTCGGCGGCACCCTTGGCACCGATCGCGGCGGCCTCGGCCTCCCCCTCGATGCGGACCGCGTCGGCGAGCGCGGCACGGTGTGCCTTCTCGCCCTCACCGGTCAGCCTCGCCCGCTGGGCGTCCGCCTCGGCCTGCTTGACCAGGGCGATCCGGCGGGCTTCGGCCTCCTGCTCGGCCTGGTAGCGGGCGGCGTCGGCAGGCTTGCGGACCTTCGTGTCCAACTCGCGGTCGGTCAGTGCTGCCTGGCGCTCGGCGACCTTCTCCTGCTCGCTCAGGACCTCCTGGCTGCGCGCGGCCTCGGCCAGCGGACCCGCGGCAGCGGCGCGCGCGGCTGCCTCGTCGGTCTCGGCCTTGATCTCGGCCTGCTTGAGCGCGAACGTCCGCTGCGCGATCGCGATCTCCTCCTCGGCCTTCAGCCGCGCCTGCTCGGCGGCACGCCGGGCGATGGCCTCGGCGATGTCGGCCTCCTGCTTGGCGCGGGCCGCCTCCGGCCGGCCCAGGTCCTCCAGGTAGGAGCCTTCGGTGCTGATGTCCTGGATCTGGAACGCGTCCAGCACCAGGCCCTGCCCGGACAGACTGGCCTCGGCCTCCTCGGCAACCTGCCCGGCGAAGGCGGCCCGGTCGCGGATGATGTCCTCCACCGACATCCGCCCGACGATGGCGCGCAGCGCGCCGGAGAGCACTTCCTGGGTGAAGCCGACGATGCCGTCCTGCTGCATCAAGAACCGCTGCGCGGCCGCCCGGATCGAGTCCTCCGTGCCACCGACCTTCACGATGGCGACCCCTTCGAGGTGGGCCTTGACGCCCCTCAGAGTCACCGCACCGCGCACAGCCACCGGAATGTGCCGCGAGGACAGGTCGAGGTTGAACTTCTGCTGCACGAACGGCACGACGAACACGCCGCCGCCGACCACGACTTTCTGCCCGCTGTTGTCGGTGAAGATCCGGCCGGTCTCCGGATCGGTGGACTTCTTGCCGCGCCGCCCGGTGACGATGAACGCCTCACTCGGACCCGCCACCTTGTAACGGGTGACAACGACCAGACCGAGCAGGACGAGAAGTACAACGACGCCGATCACGGCGATGACGACTGGACTCATGACGAGTTCCCCTCAGCCCTCCCAGGGGACGGCAGATCGATACGAGTTGACGTAGCTAACGGGCACCGGTGTCAGCGCCGGACACGAGGTGCGGCGCGATGGGTCAGCGCTCCACCAGTCGGACCGAGACGGCCGTCTGTGACAGCGTCTCCTCCACCCAGACCTCTGCACCTCGGGCCACCGGGGTCGGGCTCTTCGCCGAGAGTTTCACCGGCTGCCCAGCCAGATGGACCAGCACCTCGCCGTACCCGCCGGCCGGAATGGCGGTGACCACGGCCCCCGAGGCACCGATCAGGTCGGCATCACGCGGAGCGGCGCCGGACCGGTCGCTCATCAGCGCGCGACTGAGCCGATAGGCGAGCCACCCCGTGGCGACACCGGCAGGCACTCCGACCGTTGCGGCACCGATCGCGCCAAGCCCGGTGGTGCCCAGGACGATCGCACCGGAGAAACCGAGCATGGAGACGAAGCCGGCAATGACCGGAAGCGACAACCACCCGTCGAAGAGACCGTCAAGCGTGTCGACGCCGTCGAGAAGCCCCTCAAGCACCCCGTCGAGGACAAGCGACAGGGCCAGAAGTACGACTCCTGCGATGCCGAGACCGAGAAACCAGGCCATCCGTGTTCACCGCCTCTCCTCGCCTCCACCCTGCTGATGTCCGCATACTCGCACGCACGCATCGCTCAGAACATTGCCTTGTTCCGGCAATCTTTACGCAGCTTTGATGCCGTGCCCTTCACATCCATCCGGCAGAGCACAGGGGCGCCCGGGCGTTCGAGGAGATTCCCCGCTCCCGCCCGGGACCAGTCCAGCTGGTTCTTCGAGCACAGGGTGGTCAGTTTGAGGAATCGCTTGTGGCAGCAGAGGGCTGCGGCAAGTCCGAGAAGGGCCAGGTAGTTGGAGGGATGGCGCTCGTAGCGGGGGCTGAGTCCACGGACAGCCACGACATGGTGCGCTCGAACACCCACCTGCGACGGCCCAACCGTTCGCTCGGCTCAATGCCTTTGCGGGCCATGCGTGCGCCGATCCGCTTGCCGTGCAGCCATCGCCGCAGGTCAGGAAGGTCGTAGGGTTGCCTCTGCCCACGGGACTCGGAGCTGTGTGGTCGCCCCCTTTTTCTAGCCCGAACATGGGCCGAGTCGAGGACTGCCCGAGACAGGTCAACGAGGCCTCTGCCAGCCAGGCACAACCACTGACCTGCACGTACACGACCGCGGCAAAGCCCGCCTCATCGTCGTTGCTCGCCACCCAGGTTCAACGGCCAACTGACCGTGTAGGGCGCCGCCTGAAGCTGGGTCACGTCAGGGCGCCAACGCGGTCCGGGCCAGATCGCGTAGCCAGACGTGTGCGGGGTCGGTGTCATAGCGCTGATGCCATGACAGGTACACCGTGGCCGGCGGCAGTTCGAACGGCAGTGGAAGCAGGGTCAGACCCAGAGCCGTGGCCGCTGAACGCGTCGTCGATTCGGGGGCTGTGACGAGGAGGTCGGAGCCTCGCACGAACTCGAGCGCAGCCCCTTCGGTGGGTGCGGTCGCCACTACCCTTCGGGTGAGGCCGAGCCGCGCGAGAGCGTCGTCAACGGCGTTGCCGAGTCTTCCGCGCCGCGACACGGTGATGTGCTCGGCCGCGGCGTACCGCGCGGCGGTGACGGCCTTGACTCGGGTGAGCGGGTGCCCCCGCCGCACGACGATGACGTGCTGGGTCTCAGCCACCGGCTCGGCGCAGATGTCGGGTGCGGTCGGGCGGTTCGCGTTCGCCTCCAGGTCGACTTCACCGCGACGCAGTTCGGGGGTGTCCATGTGTGATTCCGCGATGAAGCGCAAACGCACGCCTGGCGCCTGCTTGCATACGGCCGCGAGAAGCGTAGGACCACTGAGGGCGACGAGTGAATCGTGCCAGCGGAGTGTGAAGGTGCGCTCGAGCGTCGTGAGGTCGAGTTCGCGGCTCGGTGCCAGCACGCCCTGGACTTGTTGCAACAGCTCGTGAACCTGTTCCCGGACGGCGATCGCGTACGGCGTCGGAGTCATTGTGCGCCCGGTACGCACCAGGATCTGATCCCCCGTTGTGCGCCGGATCCGGCCGAGGCTTCGACTCATCGCGGGGGCGGTGACGTGCAGGCGCTCAGCAGCTCCGGCCACGCTGCCTTCTTCCAGGAGCGCATCGAGGGCGGCGAGCAGGTTCAAATCCAATTGCATGAGACTCATCCTAGCCGTTCTTTACATGCACTTGCAGTTAATGATGGGCCCTCCTACCTTCGAGAAGCGGGCGGGAAAGAACCACGGTTCTCGCCCGGTTCGCCTCATCCCCCCTGTCCTCAGATGGGAGCACCGCCATGCCCGAGTCGATTCAGACCACCGTGATTGCTGCAACCACCGTCTCCGTGTCCGACGCCGACCTGCTCGCGCAGACCGCGAACGCCGTGCGCGCGGCGGCTTCGGCGCTGCGGGAGCGGTTCGGCGACGTGGTCCGCTACCAGACGCGCGAAGAGCTGATGCGCGCGCTCGCCGCCAACGACGACGCGGCCCTCGACGTCCTGCGCCCCCGCCTCGCCCACCTGCGCCCTGACGCCCGCCTGGTGGAGGACGAGCTCGCGGGCGGAGCCCTGCCTCCCGGCGAATGGTGGGTCCTGGATCCGGCCGAAGGAAACGTCAACCACCTGCACGCCCTGCCGGAGTGGGCGGTGACCGCCACGCTCGTGCGCGACAACCAGCCGGTGCTCACCGCAGTTCACCTGCCGTTGACCGGTGAGACCTACACCGCACTCGCCGGTGCCGGCGCCCACCTCGACGGCCGACCGCTGCACGTGTCCCAGACCACGGACCTCGGCCTGAGCCTCGTGGCCACGAGCCAGGCCAGGCCCGACGAGGACGACAACGTCGTGCGGCGCATCGGCTCCTCGATCACGGCGATGCTCTTCGATGCACTCGTCGTGCGGACATCCGTGCCCGCCACCCTGCACCTCCTGAACGTGGCCGCCGGCCGGATCGACGCCTTCTGGCAGTTCGCCGGGGCCCGCGCGGACCTGCTTCCCGGGGCGCTGCTCGTCGCCGAGGCCGGCGGGCGGATATCCGATGCCGAGGGCCGCCCCTGGACCCCCGAGAGCGCGAGCTTCGTGGCCGCCGCGCCCGGCGTCCACGCCCAAGCCGTCACCACGCTCTCCCGCTGACGTCCATGAGAACCGCAAACACCGAAAGGACCACATCAGCATGACCATGATCGCCGTTCTCGGAAACGGCCGCGTCGGCGGCAGCCTGGCCCTGGCCCTCACCCGGGCCGGGCATGAGCTGACCATGGCGGACCGATCACCAGGCTCTGCTGCCGACGCCGCCCGGACAGCGCAGATCGTCATCAACGCCACCCCGGGCGCCAGTTCGCTGGAGCGGCTCGTCACGCTGCGGGAGGAACTGCGGGGCAAGATTCTCGTAGACGTCTCCAACGCCACTGTCGACGGACCGGACGGACTGCCGGCCGACCTGCTCTACCCCGGTTCGAGCCTCGCGGAGCAACTGCAAGAAGCTCTCCCCGACACGCACGTCATCAAGACGCTCAACACAATGCTCTACACGGTGATGACCGCGCCCGACACGCTCACCCAGACACCGACCGCCTTTCTCTCCGGCAAGGATCCCAAGGCCAAGCAGGTCGTACGCGGACTTCTCGCCGACCTCAGCTGGCAGCAGGAATGGATCACGGACCTCGGCGGCATCGAGACCGCGCGGGCCGCCGAGGCCGCGATCCTCTTCGTACCTCACGTGATCCGATCCAGCGGATTCGCGCCCTTCGCCGTCTCGATCACCCGCTGATAGCCCGACACAACTCGGCCTGAGAATGATCGTAGGACGCGGCGAGCCGGAGTGCCCGAACGGCTGTCAGCAGGGCTCTGGGGACTGTTGCGAGGGTGTCTGCCGGCGAGCTGAAGGAGGTGCGCAAGAACCCGGTCGCCGGTCGTATCGCGAACCTGCGAGGGTGTCCGTCATGAATTCTGAGCCGCCGCCTGCTGTCGCTCGTCACCTTGACCAAGGAGGTTCGTTGGCCCGGTTTGCGGATCGGATTCTTGTGGTCTGTCCGCGATGCGGGGGCCGCGCTCTTGTGATTCCCCGGCCGGGCCTTTCTGATCCCGGACATTACAGCGAGCTCTTGTTCCAGCCGCGGCGTCTGGCTTGCGGGGGCTGCGGTGCTGTCGACGACTGGAAGCCCGAGGTACAGGGGGCCGGGCTGGTCGGCGCGGTGCTGGGTGGCAGTGAGGACCCGTTCTTTCAGCAGCCACTATGGCTGCAGACCCGTTGCGTCGGTCAGACTTTGTGGGCCTATAACGAGGAGCAGGTCGACGAACTTTCCGCCTACGTCGGCGCGCAACTGCGAGAGCGTGGCGGGATGCGGCCGACAATGGCGATGTTCGCTCGGCTGCCGGCATGGATGAAGAGATCGGACAATCGCTCGGAGGTGCTGGCCGGCCTGGAGACGCTGCGGGCGCTGGCCGAACGGACGGCACCTGCCGACCGCTCCGATGTCGCGATCGGGCGCGGTGACCGCCCACGAGCACACCGAAGCATGTACTTCCGTGGCGGGCCCTACGGTTCCTGAACGCCCCGGTCACAGCCATTCGTTGGTGGCTGCGATGAGGAGAGTCGCCTCGTAACGGACCGTGGGTTTGCCACATCGCGTGGCGACGGCGCGGTGTCTCTTGAGGCGGTCAATCCCGCACTCGCCCACGTGGCGCTTAGAGAGCCCGGCGGTAGGCGTCACTTGAGTCTTCTGGTGGTGGGTAGGTGTCCCAGCGGTAGCGCGGCGGGCGCGCGTGCGGAGCGTGACGAGTACGCATGGCCGCGCCCGGCTGATCCGTAGATCCTCGAACGTCGACTGAAGTCTGGGCCGGCCGGGCGGGCGGCTGCTGAAGGGTCAGGCGGCGGGAACCGCCTGCGGATAGAGCGCGCTCGGGTCGGCGGACAGGGCCGCCTTGAGCTGGACGGAGTTGTTGTCGGCGAGGATCTCCATCTTCCCGGCCTCGATACCGTCGAGGGCGGCGCGCACGACGTCGGCGGGGTCGTTCTTCTCCACGTCCCACCCGGCCATCATGTCGGTGTCGGTGCTGGCCAGGTGCAGGCCCGTCACCGCGGTTCCCTGGCCCGCGAGTTCGAGGCGGATGCCGTTGGTGAGGCTCCACGCCGCCGCCTTCGACGCGCTGTAGGCGTTGGCCCCGTCGTAGGCGAGCCAGGACATCGCCGACAGGACGTTGAGGATGGCCCCGCCGCCGTTGGCGGCCAGGACGGGAGTGAACGCCCGGACCACGTTGAGGGTGCCGAAGTAGTTGGTGTCCATCTCCAGCCGGATCTTCTCGGGGTCCCCGGTGACGAGGTTCTGCTGGGTGAAGACGCCGGCATTGTTGATCAAGAGGGTGACGTCCGAGGCCGTGCCCGCCGCGGCGGCGACCGAAGCCGGATCGGTGATGTCGAGCCGCAGTACCTCCACACCGGGCAGGTCGACGAGGTGGGGGGTGCGCGCGGTCGCGTAGACCTTGGTGGCGCCCCGGTGCAGGAGCTGTTGGGCGAAGTGCCTGCCGATGCCGCGGTTGGCGCCGGTGACGAGGGCGACGGAACCGGTGATCTTCATGGGGAGTCTCCTGGCGGTGGTGAGGTGATTCCTGTCCGGGCTGTTCACGGGCTACGCTAGAACCTGACGTTGACGTCAGAGGCAAGGAATGTGATCCAGGTCACGGAGGGGGCGTTGATGCGCATCGGTGAGCTGGCCTCAAGGGTGGGCGTGAGCGTGCGGGCACTGCGCTACTACGAAGAGCAGGACCTGCTGGCCTCGGCGCGCAGCCCCAGCGGCCAGCGGCAGTACCCGGACAGCGCGGTCGACCGCGTCCAGCTGATTCAGCAGCTGTACTCCGCAGGGCTGCCGAGCAGGGCGATCCTGGAACTGCTGCCGTGCGTCGAGACCGGTGACGTGACCCCCGCGCTGCTCGACCGGCTGTCGGCCGAGCGGGACCGCATCGATACGCAGGTCAGCACCCTGGTGAAAACCCGGGACCGGCTCGACGCCATCATCACCACAGCCTCCACAGCCAGGAGCGCGGGCCGGCCCTGCCCTCGTTGAGCAGCGCGCCTTCCCCAGGCGTGCGGCAGTACTTGTCCGCCCGAGACTGACGGACGCCCGTAAGCAGGCGTCACTTGAGTCTCTTGGTGGTGGGCCGTCCGTCCCAGCGGTAGAGCGGGGTCGCGCGGCGGATGAGCATGCGGAGCGTGACGATTGCGGCGGACAGGCAGAGGTAGAAGTCCACAACGCACTGGCGCTTCTCGGTGCAGCGGCAGACCTTGCCGAAGCCGTTCATCCATGCGTGGCTCCGCTCCACGACCCACCTCTTGCCGGCCTGGATCGGTGCGGGCACGCCCTTGCGGGCGATCTCGCCGGTGAAGCCCAGTTCCTCGAGCGCGGCTCGGGTCTTGTCACTGTCGTAGCCCCGGTCCAAGTTGACGTTGACCTGCTCGGGAAACACACCGACCTGCTTCTTCGCGGTCTCCAGGGTGGGCACGAGCAGCGGGGAGTCATGACGGTTGGCCCCGGCCGAAACGAGACCGATCGGGACGCCGCGGGCTTCGGTGGCCACTGAGCGCTTCAGGCCCTGCTTGCCCCGGTCGACCGGGGAGCGTCCGGCTCTCTCGCCGCCGCAGGGAGCCTTGGTGATGCACCCGTCGACGGACAGCTCATGGAGTTGGAGGCCGATCATGCGGTCGTACGCCTGCACGGCCAGCCCGTGGACCTGCTCGGCCATGCCCAGTACTTGACGCGGCGTCGGATGGTGCGGTCGGAGCACTGGCGGTCGGCGATCCGCTCGTATCCGGAGCCGTGCACCAAGGCGGCGATGACGCGCTCGAAGACAATCCGGTCCGGGATGCGCGGGTTGTGGCAGCCGAGCGGATGGGTATCGACATGCTCGGGCAGCAGCGCTGCGAACTGGTCCCACAGGGGTTCGAGCAGGCATGATGGCAGGATAGGCATGAGCCCTCCGGTGATCACTGAGCGTCAAGAACTCCATGATCACCCAGGCTCATGCCTGTCTTGCCTCCGGATCGTCACACGGCCATTCGCCACACCTACCGCCGGGCTCTCTAAAAGGTGTTGCACAAGGCCGTGTTCGGGCAGGTCAGGGCCCGTGGAGGCAGTCCTCTGGTCATGACGCGAGGGCGAGGTTGTGCATGTGCGCGACGGCTTGTACCGCGTGGTGAAGGCCGTCACCGCGTTGCCGGCAGTCGCGGAGGATCTTGTAGTTCTTCATCCGGCCGATCACATGCTCCACCCGTGCGCGGACCTTGCGGTGGGCGGCGTTGTCTTCTTCCTCGCCCGCCAGCAGGGCCCGATGGGGGCGTTTGCGGTGCGGAGTGATCATCCCGCAGTTGAGGTAGGCACCGTCGCCCAGCACCGTCACGTCCTGACAGTGCTCGGCCAGGCCGGAGGCACGCCAGGCATGCGCGTCCGCGGTGGTGCCCGGCACCGGCCGGGCCGCCGCAATCACCAGACGCGTGTCAACATCCACGATGACCTGCACGTTCGCCGAGAAACGGTAGTTGCGTGACGAGGAGCCCACGCGCCGGTCACGGACCGGGACCAGGGTGTCGTCCACGATCCACAACCGGTCGGCCGCCTCAGCCGGACGGGAGACCGGCTCCAGCGCCAGCAGCGGACCGAGCCGCTGGATCACTCGGCACACGGTCGAGGAGGAGATCCCGAACAGCAGACCGAGCTGCCGCATGGTCAGGTTCGTGCGGTAGTAGACGGCCACCACCAGAACCCGCTCGGCCAGCGGAAGACTCCACGGCCGACCGCGCAAAGTCCCGTTGCCCCCACGATCTCGGACTGCCCGCAACAGCCGGCCGAACTGATCCATCCGCAGCCCGGTGAACGTCTCCACCCACACCCGCTCGGCCCTCAACACCCCAGCCATACAACGGAGATGACCAGTTCACGGCCTTGTGCAACACCCTTTCGGAGATGTCCCGCAAAGGTCGGCTGATGCGCCCGGCCACAAGAGCAGGGTGCCTGGGCGGCATGATGTCCTCCGTGAAGAACAGTGCAGTCCTGCATCCTGACCGGATACCCGGCTACGACGGTGGCCCCCTTACGCACCAGGTCCGCCTCCTGGATGAGCCGCTCTTCTGGCTGGGGCACCTCTACTCGTGTATCCACAGCGAGGAGACCGAGGAACTGCTGTTGGGCCTTGACCCGGAATCTTGGACACGGGTTATGCGGCTGGGGCCAGGGTAGTTGCTGTTGAGTCGAGTGCTGTCTCGTAAGCGATGGGGCTACG